>NZ_JBFRJQ010000026.1:0-184536 GCF_041468985.1 Shewanella sp. 10N.286.52.A9
TGTGGGAAGCGCCAAAAGCTTGAAATTAGCTATTGACTCCATAGTCTCTTGTTATATGAGTTTTAATTGCTTGCGCCATTAAGTATTTCTTTTTTTACAGAAGTAACATCTGCATCATGCTCCTTAAAAATACTATCTAATTGGGGCTTTTGTTCGTCTGGTAGAAGTGAATAAATGGAAGCTAAGTAATACAAGCCTCCTTTTTTAAATACCTCTTTTTCTGATGAATTATTTTTTATAAGTTTTATTAAGTGAGAATGAGACCCAGCAAGAAGATTCACAAATTCTAGCATATCATTATTACCAGACTCTCCACCAGGCGAGAAGGTTGAATTTGCAAGGTCAATCACCCAACCAGCTTGTACTTTTATAATTGAAAGAGTCGTGTTGTCAGCTCCTAAAAATGTTGCACTGGTTGCGGTTGTACTTTGAAGCTGGAAATCAGAACTTGTAAGCGGAGATATTGTAAGACTGTATGCGTCAATTAGCTCGGCGTATTTTTTCTTTCCGTATGTTTTTACGTACAACTCCTCGAAAGCAGCACTACTCTTCATTACATTAAGAAAACTAAGAAGGATGTTTTCTTTTTCAGTGTCTCCAACTAAAACATCCCCACAAATACTTGAGCTTTTATTCATGCATTTATCCAACAATGAATCTAAAATCGAACTAGGAGAATCATCAGCTAAGAGCTGCATACTAAAAAACAATAAAATTGTGCCAAAGGTTAATTTCATACTCTACTCATATAACGCCTCATTAAGAGGAAATTTATAGTTGGCTAAAATGTTGAACGCAGTGAAAACAGATAGCTGTAAATTTTCCTGCTTTAATGACTTGTTATATGCTGACTTACTCAGGTTTAACAGAGTTACTTGTTGCCCAAGATGGCCAGCCAACTTGACGAAATAATTTAAAAATGAGTTGCTGGTATAAAGCTACCATTTCTAATGCGCGATCAACAGTTGGACATACACAACTGAATTCATAGTCACATTTGACCACAACTCTAAACCAGTCTTCATCTTTAAATTTTTCAGGGGAAATACTTGTCTCGGTATAAGTAGAAATGCGCCATTCAACACATTCCTCCCAGACCCCACCTTTTTCTATTGCATCTAATACGGCATGTTTTTGATGTGATACATCACCACTTTCTAAAAGTTTGGAAAGGTAATCATCCTCTGATTTAAACATCTAACTCCCTTAAAGCATATAACGCCCCGCTAAGGGGAAATTTATTGTTGGCTAAAATGTTGAACGGAGTGAAAACAGCCAACTGTAAATTTTCCCTCTTGAGCGCCTTGTTAGAGTGATTTACTACTTGAGATCTGAGAACTATTTATTATTTTTTTGCCCATGAGCAAATAACAAATACCATGGCGCATAACCTGTAAAAGCAATACTTCCGCTAACATGGGTCCCTGAAGCAAGTAAGAATAAAAACCACAACGATATCCAGCCCTGCTTTATCCACTCACTATATGATGACAAAAGAATAACACTTATGTCAGCCAAAATTGCGCAAACAAAGAAAAAGAAAGATGCTATTCGGTACCCTCGGCTGAGAGGATCTACATGTTTTTTAGTTAGTCTCACTCTGATATCACTCTAACGCCCGAAACAGCCGCGCAGCGTAGCTGCGTCGAGCTGATTTTGCTTGTTAACTTTTGACACTAGGTAAAATCCATTGTGTATATGTTTTCTGAACATTCAGGACACTTAAATTTATAAATGGCGGGGTTGCCACCCTTGCTATAGTGCTCTAGGATATTTTTCCAATTGTCAGGCTTGATCATCTCAGCTTTTAGAAAGCTCTCCAAAGAATCACCATTTAGCTCTATCAAATCTTTTTTCTTGGCGTCTCCATGAAATTCACAGGCTGTTCCGCAGTGAGCCTGCCACACTTCCTGCTGCCAAGAATTATAACCAGGTGTTCTTTCACATACTTCGGATATTACTTCTTCCGGCACTCCTGCTTCTATCAAGGGATGATTATCAGAAAACATACCATCAAATTTTTCAGCAGCTGAACCATCTGCAATGCACCATGGACAAATGAATTCAATTTCTTCTGCGGAGTAAAGAATGGAATTATAGACATAGCCTCTAGCTTCATTGCAGCATTCGCAAATTTCATCGCTATTCTTTATGGCTCCAGTCGAAATCGGGTCTGGATGATATTTAAACTTCGGGAAATCCACATTTTCTCCTAAGAAAGTTAACAGCTTATTGTATAGCTGCTCGATAATCTTCCGGCTAAAATTCAGCTTAGTAGCAACCATGCTAAGCCAACCGACTGTTTAGTATTGATAAATTGAAAATTTAAGATCCGTTTTTGAAATATCAAGCCCGCAAAAGTGAGCGCTTTGATGTAGAGGTCTCTACAACCTTTTACCAATAACTTTAGATTCAACAACTTATCAAATAACTAGCAGTTTATCGAGCGAAAATAATCCGACTTTTTGCTCATTTTACTCAAGAATCATTCGTGTAAAATGATAACTGTATATCTATCTAGTCCTTTAAGGTCAGATATAGTGCGCAATATTTTAGAAATATAAGGAGATATTTGCGCTCTCCGCCACATGAGTTTCTCTTGCTAGCTCATCTTTTATTTCCAACCTTCATTTGGAATTCCTGTGTGAAATTCATATGACTAAAACTGATATTAACAAAGTGCCATGACGTAGAGTTTTCAAAATAGTAAACAAGGTTTTAAGCAAAAACGCGTAAGAACTACAAACGAAGTTTAAAGCTAGATGATTCTTCGTCGGAAATTTTGCTGTTTAAATTTCGCCTGAGCTGCTGGGCGAAGCTCTTAGCGAAAAGCAAGAGGGGTGAGCAGTTTCACCCTTCTTGCTCTGGTGTCGGCGGGGCGCCACCACCTTGATCTTATTTCAAACTAAAACACTAATAAATCATCAATTACTCAGAATAAAAGCCATTAACTTTAAGTAATAAAATTTAAATATTAAGCCACAAAAAAGCCCTGAACTTAGCAATAAGTTCAGGGCTTTTTAAACATATCTTATCTATTTACTGGTATCAATCGGCTCAAACGACTTAACCAAATCATCAACCGCTTTCATTTGGGTCAAGTAGTTTTCAAGCTGATGCAATGGTAATGCACATGGGCCATCACATTTGGCATTATCGGGATCTGGATGCGCTTCAATAAACAGACCTGCTAAACCTAACGCCATACCACTGCGAGCAAGCTCTGTTGCTTGAGCACGGCGTCCGCCAGCGCTATCTTCTCGTCCACCAGGACGCTGCAATGCATGAGTCGCATCAAAAATCACTGGGTAACCTGATTGCTTCATTTCATCCATGCCTAGCATATCCACAACTAAGTTGTTGTAACCAAAGCTTGAGCCACGCTCACATAAGATAATGTTGTCATTACCCGCTTCGTTAAACTTCTTAATAATATGACGCATTTCATGTGGCGCTAAAAACTGTGGCTTTTTCACATTAATGATTGAACCAGTGTTAGCCATTGCAACCACTAAGTCTGTTTGACGGGCTAAAAACGCTGGCAATTGAATAATATCAACCACATCTGCAACAGGCTGACACTGATGAATTTCATGCACATCTGTGATGATAGGTACGTTAAAGGTTGATTTAATTTCTTCGAAAATCTTTAATCCTTCTTCCATACCTGGTCCACGGTATGAATTGACCGATGAACGGTTTGCTTTATCAAAAGAGGCTTTAAATACATACGGAATGCCTAGCTTTTGTGTTACTTCTACATAATGCTCAGCAATCGACATAGCAAGATCACGAGACTCAAGCACGTTCATGCCGCCAAATAATACAAACGGTTTGTCATTTGCGATTTCAAGTTCATTCAAACCAATGATTTTTTGTTCCATAGTCACTTCTCTTTTTCAACATTCAATGCGCTGGTTATCCAGCGCCATATAATAAGGCTAAACAGCAATAATTTGTAATAGCTGTCCGCATAACCATGCCATATACGTTCCTACAGCATAGCCCAATACCGCTAACAATACGCCCACAGGCGCTAAAGCTGGATGGAAGGCGGCGGCAACCACTGGCGCTGATGCTGCGCCGCCAACGTTTGCCTGACTTCCCACTGCCATATAAAACAATGGGGCTTTGATTAATTTGGCCACCAGTAACATAAAACTAGCATGCACAATCATCCATATAATTCCGATGGCGAAATACCACAAGTTTTGCTCGTCAGCGAGTTTTGATACATCCATGTGCAAACCAATGGTCGCCACCAAAATATATAAAAACGCCGACGCGACTTTAGATGCGCCAGCGGCTTCTAAATGCTTAACTGGGCTAAATGATAAAGCCAAACCAATTGATGTCACCAATACCACTAACCAGAAGAACTTCGAGGTTAAGCTGTAATCTCGAGTCCAAGGATAGTTGGTTTCAAAAAATGGCCCTAAAAAGTCTGCGGCAAAATGAGCTAACCCTGTTACCCCAAAGCCTATTGCCACTATCAGCATTAAATCACGTAATGACGGTATACGGGCATTTTCAGCATGATACTTTTCTACTTTTTCTTTTAATGCTTCAAGTGCTGTGGTGTCAGCCCCCGTTCTAACATCAATCTGTTTAGCTCTTGAGGCCATGAGTAATAAAACAGCCATCCAAATATTAGCCACAATCACATCAACCGTGACCATCACCGAAAAGATATTACCACCCGCTTCATATATCTCTTTCATCGATGCTTGGTTTGCACCACCACCAATCCAGCTGCCCGCAAGCGTCGTCATACCGCGCCAAACCGCATCTGGACCGTTACCACCTAATACATCAGGGTTTATCGCTGAAATGATTAATAGTGCAATGGGGCCACCGATAACAATGCCTACTGTGCCTGTTAAAAACATCACAATGGCTTTAGGGCCTAAACTGAGAATTGCTTTTAAATCGACACTTAAAATCAGTAACACTAAACAAGCAGGCAATAAATAACGGGATGCGACATAGTAAAGCTTTGAGGTATCACCATCGACAATGCCAAACGTATTTAATAATGAAGGCAAGAAGTAACACAGTAATAAGGCTGGAATGAATTTATAAAACTTTTGCCAGAATGGACTTGATGATGAGCTGGTATAAAAAACAAAGCCGAGAATAACGGCTAACAGGCCTAATGCTGTTGCGTCATTAGTAACCATAGGACTGGTTGTCATGAACAATCTCCCTTGCGAATGCATGTCATAGTGAAATATTTTTATTGTTATATACGTTTAATCGTACTTATTTTTGTCAATCGTATTATTGTTATATCTGCTACATTAGCCTTTATCGCTAATGAGCTTGGTACTGTAATCGATAATCTTGTTTTGAGCAGCAGTTACATGGTGTTTGCTTGAACTACCTCACTCGATAACATTGATCACGTCCTAGTTAACAAGGTTCTCATTTGAAACAAAAAAATTCAGGCTCATAAAATGAGCCTGAATATCGATGTGCAGTCAGTCGGTTAATGGTAAGTTTGCGGCTGTTGACTGAGCTCTTTTAATTGCATTTTAACAATTTCAGTCACAGGATCGTGCGGGCTACTGTCTACAAAGTGCTGTAGATCTGAGATTGCCACTTTAATACAACCGAGTTGCTGTGCAATGAAGGCTCTTTCACGATTCAAGTTCACATCATCTGGGTGCCATTGTAATAATAAATTACAGCACTCCATCGCTTGCTCAAATTGATGCGTCACAATACAGCCTGCTTTAAGCTCATGTATCATGCGAGAAATCAGACGCTTAAGTGTTGCCGTTTTAAGGTACTTAGGCTTCATCTGGGCAGCATTACCTAACTCACCACGCACTAATAAATGCAGTTGGTTACGTGTTAATGCCTCACCCGTTAGCGGGTCAAAGTACTTCATTTCGTCATTGATACGAGAACGAACAACAGTTTGCCCCGGCAACAAAACAGCATCTAAGGTGATGTCCAACTGCTTAGCCAGTAACACTAAAACAGTTGCCAGAGTCGTACTATTACCTTGACGGCTCATAATACAACTGCCTAAATCTGCCGCTTCGACACTGAAATAATCTTCACGGGCACAAAAGCCAAGATCGTTATAAAACCAGCGTAATAAACCGTCAAAACGTTGCTGCGGATCTTCCACATGCAAACTCATCACTGAACCTGCAATTTCATACCAAGCCCAGAGTGCTTTTTTTTCTTGTGAAAAACCGAGATGTTGCGTTATTTCGAATGCAGTTTCGGGGATCTTAACTGCATCATTCATTTGATGTTTAGCCATGAAACTCTATTAACCCATTAATACAACTTGTTTAAAATGAGCCAGCCTGGCAGCCAATACGAGCCATCCAATAGCGCCTAAAAAGGCAAAGATTTTAAAGAATTTATTGCGGTTACCTTTTAATGCCATTACACCTAGACCAATGTAGGCAAGTACGGCAATTAACTTCTCTGTCATCCATTCATCTACAAATGGATACTGCTTGATCATGAAGCATAATGTCAGTCCTGACAATAATAAGAAGGTATCAATTACATGCGGTGCAACTTTGACAAACTTCTTGTCCATAACAGGCGATTGACGCATGTGCAGTACAAAGCGAGTAATAAAGAATACCACACTTAAAAAGATGAACGTTAAGTGCGTATGCTTAACAGCAGGATATAAACTGTAAAAGGTTTCCATTATTGTTTTTCTCTTTGCTCTACAGATAAAATGGCCGCTAGTTTACTTCATCAAGCAGCCTGATAGCAATGTTAGGAAAAACAGCCTATGACAGTACGCTAATCGTATTAGCGTACTAATAGCTTACATATTCGAAGCGCAGAGCTTACTGAGGTTTATTCCCCGCGCCACTGGCCAAGGGTACAACGGTCATTGCTACCAAAGTCACGTACTGTAGCAACGTTGACATAACCTAAATCAATCAGCTTTTGTCTAACCGTGAGTGCTTGTTCAAAACCATGCTCTAACAATAGATATCCACCGTTAGATAAGTGTTTCGTCGCGTGCTGGGCGATATGAAATAAATCAGCAAAGCCCTGTTCTGCCGCAGTTAGCGCACTCGATGGTTCAAAACGCACATCGCCTAAATCAAGATGCACATCGGTTTCATCAATATAAGGAGGATTAGACACAATCAAATTAAAGTCTTGATGCTCAACAGCACTAAACCAATCCGATTGTAATATCTCAACATGCGGTAAATTAAGGTTGTCACGATTGGCTTTTGCAAGCGCTACAGCATCCTCAATTTTATCGATTGCAGTCATGTGCCACTGTGGGCGCTCTGATGCTAACGATAAAGCAATTGCTCCAGTGCCTGTCCCTAAATCAAGCACTTTAGCATTGTCAGCTAAAGGCAAGTTTAATGCCGTTTCAACTAAGATCTCGGTATCCGGTCTTGGGATTAACGTTGTGGCATTTACAATAAACGGCAATGACCAAAACTCACGTTCACCAATGATATGCGCAACAGGAACCCCTTGTTGACGCTTTTCAATCATCGTTTGGTAAGCTTTAAATTGATCCGCAGTCAGCACTTTTTCTGGCCAAGTGTAAAGATAACTACGTTGTTTATTAAGACAATGCAGAAGCAAAGCTTCTGCATCGATATGAGCCGACTCTGACGAGTCGACTAATTGGCTATAGGCCCATTGCAAAGATTCCGCAATGGTAGAAAAAGAAGAATGTGACAACGTCACTCCTTATTCAATGGAATCAATCATTGGAATTAGTCGTCTGCTAACGCAGCAAGCAAATCAGCTTGTTCTTCTTGCATCAATGGCTCGATGATTGAATTCAAATCACCTTCCATAATTTCATTTAAACGATATAAGGTTAAATTAATGCGATGCTCACTCATACGCCCCTGTGGGAAGTTATAAGTACGAATACGTTCAGAACGATCACCACTGGCCACTAAGTTACGACGAGTAGATTCTTCTTCGCTGCGACGCTTTTCATCTTCAACCGCTTGTAAGCGAGCAGAAAGTACGCTCATCGCTTGAGCACGGTTTTTATGTTGCGAGCGCTGATCCTGACATTCAACCACAATCCCTGAAGGAACGTGAGTAATACGAATTGCAGAATCGGTTTTGTTAACGTGCTGACCACCCGCACCTGATGCACGGAACGTGTCCACTTTTAAATCAGCAGGGTTAATCGAAATTTGTTCAGCTTCTGGAATTTCTGGCAGTACCACAACAGTAACAGCAGAGGTATGAACACGGCCTTGTGATTCAGTTTCAGGTACACGTTGAACACGGTGTCCGCCTGATTCAAATTTAAGCTTACCGTAAACGCCTTCACCAGTAACTTGTACGATTAATTCTTTAAATCCACCATGTTCGCCTTCGTTAGCGTTCATGATTTCCATTTGCCATTTATTAGATTCGCAGTAACGAGAGTACATACGGAATAAATCGCCAGCAAAAATCGCGGCCTCATCGCCACCGGCACCAGCACGGATTTCAATAAAGGCGTTACGATCATCATTAGGATCTTTAGGCAGTAATAAAATTTGCAATTCGTCTTCAAGACGTGCAATTTCTGATTTTGCTTCTTTGATTTCTTCTTGCGCCATTTCGCGCATTTCTGCATCGTCCTCAGCTAACATTTCATTAGCTGACTCAAGATTCTCTTGCGCCTCTTGGAATGCAGTGAAGCTTTTAACGATATCTTCTAATTGAGAAAATTCTTTTGATAAAGCACGAAAGCGGTCTTGATCCGCAATAACTTCTGCATCACTGAGTAATGCCAACACTTCTTCATTACGTTCAAGCAAGCCTTCCAGCTTGCGAATAACCGACTCTTTCATTTTAGCTTTGTTACCTTAATTTTTATCTAAACCAAGCGTGACGCGTAATTGGCCTAAGGTATTCAAGTCTCCTTGACGACTAGCAGAAGTTAACGCTTGTGTTGGTGCATGGATTAAGCGATTGGTTAGCCGGTTTGCCAGCTCTAAAATCACCTGTTCATTGTCACCACCTTGAGTCAATTTGTTCAAGGCGCGCTCTACTAATTCATCTTTTATTGCCAAACTCTGGCTTCGGTATTCTCGAATACTATCTACAGACTCTAATGAACGTACCCACTCCATAAATACATGGGCTTGCTCATCAGCAATTATCTCTGCTTGCTCGGCGGCTTCTTTACGTGAAGCCATGTTCTGTTCAATGATACTGTGTAAATCGTCCACAGTATAAAGGAAAGCATCGTCTAATTCGCCAACTTCTGCTTCTATATCTCTAGGAACTGCAATATCAACTAGCAGCATTGGCTGATGTCGACGTTGTTTTAGCGCCTTTTCTACCATGCCTTTACCTAATATAGGTAACGGACTGGCGGTAGAGGATATCACGATATCGGCTTTAGGTAGATAGTCTGGAATTTCTTGTAGTGTAATTGCTGTTGCATTGAACTCTTCACACATGGCCTGTGCACGTTCAACTGTCCGGTTTGCTACAACAATACCGGCAACTTCATTATCTTTTAAATGTTTTGCGACAAGCTCAATGGTTTCACCGGCACCAATTAACAGGACATTGGTGGTACTAAGCGAAGAGAAAATGTGTTTTGCCATACTAACAGCGGCAAAGGCCACTGATACAGCTGCAGCGCCAATTTCAGTTTCGGTGCGGACTTTTTTCGCCACTGAGAAGGTGTTTTGAAACAAACGGTCAATCGTTACCGCAGTGGTACCTGCCTCTTTTGCTTTCACAAAAGCTTGTTTCACTTGACCTAAAATTTGCGGTTCACCCAAGACTAATGAATCAAGACCAGAAGATACACGCATCAAATGTTTAACACATTCATGGTTTTCATAACTATATACACACGGCATGAGCTCTTCGTGCGTGAGGTTATGATAATCTTCAAGCCACTCAATAATGTCTTCTTTCGAGCCATTATTACAATAAAGCTCGGTGCGATTACATGTCGACACAATCACGGCTTCGCCTGAGCTTGTGCGACTCGCCAGACTCTTCATGGCATCATGAATTTTATCTGGTGAAAATGCGACTTTCTCACGAAGGTCTACCGTGGCGGTTTTATGATTTATTCCGATTGCTACTAGGCTCATGTGACTCGTTTTAAGTTCTTCGCGGGATCATTAATTAGGCTATTCTACTGAATTGCAAAAATGAAAAACACAATTGGCTTAACAAAACCGAATAATTGTCTATATTTTTTCTATTTATTCTATCTTGTTAACAAAACCATAGGAAATTAGACCAATTTCATTAATGTTTATGATGCAGGTAAATCCCTAACATGCATAGTAATCTTTCGATATTTACTTCTATTGGCTAATAAAAATGCAAAAAGCGCAAAGCTGTTTTTACAATGCAGACTATGGTCAGTATTATAAAGCAACACTCTATTTAGGGCGCATAGTCACTTGCAATATTTAACATTTACTCCCCAGCGCATACTATTACTGTGCTGTTTATTCCTCAGTGCCTGTTCGGTAAAGCCGCCTCATACGCTGTCAAATATTGATGTTACCCAAGCCAATGAAGCCAAGGCATGGGAAATACAAGGTAAACTGGCCTTTCGTTCATCAACCGACAAATTCAGCACAAACCTTTTTTGGTTTCATGACAATCTTTTATCTCAACCGCACGATGAGCTGTCTTTAACGACGATGATTGGCACGACAGCCTTGTCATTAACCTCTAAACAAGGACTAGCCACCATTACTGTTCAAGGTAAAACCTATACAGATACAGATCCACAGCGCCTAATTGGCCAAGTCAGTGGTATGCAAATTCCATTGAATAAACTGCCGCTTTGGATAACAGGTCAAGTCACAAACGATGACATCGTCGACAGTTATAATGATGACGGTAGTATTAGCGCTTTTACCAGTCCTGAGTTGGGTGAAAGTTGGCAAGTAGAATATATAAGCTACCAACAACAAAGCGGTGCAATGGTACCAAAGTTGTTGCAAATAACTCGTGCAGATGTGCGTATTAAGATTCAAATTAATCAATGGCAAGCGCTTGCGCCTATTGATATCCCTTTATAACACAAGAATACAGAAGCGCTTTATGACAACCAATAGCCAAAACTCAGCCATTTCAACCCATTGGCCAGCTCCGGCAAAACTGAATTTGTTTTTGCATATCACTGGGCAACGTGCCGATGGATATCACGAACTCCAAACTTTATTTCAATTTATCGATCGCTGTGACTATCTGGACTTTTTACCAACAGAAAATAGCAGCATCAAGATACACTCTGAATTATCAAAAGTTGTCGCTGAAAAAGATAACTTAATTCTAAAGGCCGCAAAATCATTACAAGAATATGCCAATTATGATGGCGGCGCTGAAATTTGGTTGCAGAAAAACTTACCAATGGGAGGCGGTTTAGGCGGCGGCTCTTCTGATGCTGCGACCACGTTAATCGCGTTAAATAAGCTCTGGAAACTCGATTTACCACTGGAAAAGCTAGCTGAAATTGGCTTAAAACTTGGAGCGGATGTCCCTGTTTTTATTAATGGTTTTTCAGCTTTCGCAGAAGGTGTTGGCGAGCAACTATTACCAGTTGAACCCACTGAATACTATTATTTAGTTATCGTCCCTGATGTGCATGTATCGACGCAAGCTATCTTTCAAGATCCGCACTTACCACGTAACACCCCTAAATTAGAGCTAACTACTTTAATGCAGAAAAGTTGGACAAATGATTGTCAGAAGTTGGTCGCAGAAAAGCACCCTCAAGTTGCCAATGCATTAAGCTGGCTGGTAGAATATGCGCCGTCAAGAATGACCGGAACTGGCGCATGCGTCTTCGGAGAGTTCAAACAGCAACAAACAGCACTAGATGCATTGGCACAACTGCCTGATTCTATGCAAGGTTTTGTTGCAAAAGGCTTAAATCAATCACCTTTAGTGAGCCGTTTAAGCCAAAGCTAAAATTTATCTTCTAAAGATGATATTGACTAAACTTAACCGACGATTTCGGTCAATTTAGTTCATCTTTAGCCACTAACATTAAAGCCAACACCTGAGGTTCATAAAGTGCCCGATATCAAGCTCTTTGCTGGTAACGCTACCCCTAAACTAGCCAAAAAAATAGCCGACCGTTTATTTTGCAAACTTGGCGATGCAGTAGTAGGCCGTTTCAGCGACGGTGAAATCAGTGTTCAAATCAATGAAAACGTACGTGGTGCTGATGTATTTATCATTCAGTCTACTTGTGCACCGACTAACGACAACCTAATGGAACTTATCGTTATGGTTGACGCATTACGTCGCGCATCTGCAGGTCGTATTACTGCCGTTATCCCATACTTTGGTTATGCTCGCCAAGATCGTCGCGTACGTAGCGCACGTGTACCAATTACCGCGAAAGTTGTTGCAGACTTCTTATCAAGTGTTGGTGTTGACCGCGTATTAACTTGTGATTTACACGCAGAGCAAATTCAAGGTTTCTTTGATGTGCCTGTTGATAACGTATTTGGTAGCCCAGTGTTACTAGAAGATATGTTAGGTAAAGAACTTGATAACCCTGTAGTGGTTTCACCTGACATTGGTGGTGTTGTTCGTGCTCGTGCAGTTGCTAAACTGCTTGATGACTCTGACTTAGCCATTATTGATAAGCGTCGCCCACAAGCGAACGTTGCACAAGTCATGCACATCATTGGTGACGTACAAGGCCGTGACTGTATCATCGTTGATGACATGATCGATACTGGCGGTACTTTATGTAAAGCTGCTGAAGCATTAAAAGAACATGGCGCAAACCGTGTATTTGCTTACGCAACTCACCCAGTATTTTCAGGTAACGCAGCAAGCAACATTGCTAACTCAGTTATCGATGAAGTGATTGTGACTGATACTGTGCCATTAAGCCCAGAAATGTTAAAAGTGGAAAAAGTAACCCAACTGACTATGTCAGCGGTACTGGCTGAAGCAATTCGCCGTGTAAGCAACGAAGAGTCTATCTCTGCGATGTTCCGCCACTAATATTCTGACACGCTACATAGCGAAACAGAATAGATTAAACGCACTCAATTGAGTGCGTTTTTTTATTGCTTTACACTTTGCAGCTGCACCATTTTTCATCTCAGCTAGCCAAATCTTGTATAACTCAGTACCCTACTTGCACTCACAGTGACTAATAAAAATAAATGAGCTGCACGTCATGTTTAAACCTAACTATCTTATTCTTGTTCTTTGTTTTTTTGCAGCCAGCTTATCAGGCCATGCTACTGCGCAATGGCATCAAAAAAGTTTTCAAGTCATGGGAACTCAAGCGCATGTCGAGTTTTGGCTTGAACAAAATGAACACTCGAGCATCTCAGACTCGCCAGCCCAGCTTATTGAAAAGGTCGAACAAGAGATGCACCGCATCGACAGGTTAATGAGTCCTTACAAGCCAAATAGTCAACTGAGTCACATTAATCAGCAAGCTGGAATAGCCCCAGTTACGGTAGACCAAGAACTGTTTAATTTACTGCTTGATTCACGCCAAATCGCCGAGTTAACCCAAGGTACATTTGATATCACCTACGCTTCTATCGGTTACCAATATGATTATCGTCAAGGTCAAAAACCAGCTAAGTCCGACATCAACCAAGCGCTTGATGCCATTGATTACCGAGCAGTCATGTTAGATAAGCAACAATCAAGTGTTCGGTTTAAAAATCAAGATGTACGTATTGATTTAGGTGGCATTGCCAAAGGTCATGCAGTAAAGCAGTGCCTAGCCATACTTAAAGCAGCAGGTATAAAACATGGACTCGTTAGCGCAGGCGGAGACACAGGATTATTAGGCGACAGACGCGGCCGCCCTTGGTTTGTGGGGATTAAACATCCTCGCGCCGCTGAAAAAACAGCAGTGCAATTACCGTTAAGCGATGAGTCCATCTCAACATCAGGGGATTATGAGCGTTACTTTATTGAAGATGGCGTACGCTACCATCACATCATTAACCCCAAAACCGGTGACTCAGCCAGAAAAGTGGTTAGCGTATCGATAATTGGTAAAAACTCAACTTACGTTGATGCCCTGTCTACCGCAGTGTTTGTTAAAGGCTTACAAGAAGGCATGGCGCTGATTAACCAGCTGCCAGAATATGAAGCGATTATTATTGATAATCAGCAAACCTTGCATGTGTCTAAAGGATTACAAGAGAATTAGATTAAAGGGTAAGTTGGGAGCAGTTTGGACTGTGTCTCCCACACATTTGTAAAATTTGAAAGATGTATTTATGACGCAAATAAAAGCAATTATTAATTGATTTGGATTTGGCTGCTCCCGCAGCCAAATAAATCAAGCTCAACTATTATTCAGTTGGAGGCTCATTAGTGTCAGTAGTACCTTTGACTTCGCTAACGGTTATCAATGCACCAAGAAAGATAATTGCCAGAATATCTATAGCGATAAATTGTGATTGCATAGGGGCTGTATATTGATAAAGAGAAAAGCCTGGACTCAATGATGCATCAACACCAAGGGAAATTTGAGGTGCTAAATTGATTGAAACATATGCTCCACCAATACCTGAGTATTTAG
The DNA here is from genome assembly GCF_041468985.1 of Shewanella sp. 10N.286.52.A9. Taxonomy (NCBI): domain Bacteria; kingdom Pseudomonadati; phylum Pseudomonadota; class Gammaproteobacteria; order Alteromonadales; family Shewanellaceae; genus Shewanella; species Shewanella sp. 10N.286.52.A9. The sequence continues at coordinate 14,528 of NZ_JBFRJQ010000026.1, forward strand.
CAGAAATGGTTCCAATAGCAATATTAGGAATTTGTAGAGCTTGATTGAAAATGGAAAGCCAATAGTACTTATACTTTTCTTTGATTGCCGTTATACCCGCCACAATATTTAGCGCAACTAAAACTAACGTAACCAGAGTGCTTAACAGGGAAGCTGCTCCATCAAATACTGACAAAAAATAGATTGCAGTAATTGCAACTGCTGCTATCACTTGAAAGTAGCCAATAATTTGCACTCTTTTTTCAGCTATATTTAGCTCTTTCTCTTTTTCTTTAACTTGATGAGTTGTAACTTCTTCCTTTCTATTAGCCAACTCCTTCAACAAAGACTCATAATTTTCACTTTTAGGGTCGATGTTACCTTTTACCTCTATTAACTCATCAATTGAATATTGAGAATAGTCGATTAACTTCATACACATCCTTGTATTACTAAATTTTATAGTGCTCGTGCACCTTCAATAAACCAAATATTTAAGCCTGACTAATGCAAAGCTATTGATTAATATGAACTCTATCAGAATTGAGTTGGATAAACGAGCATCTATAATTGGAATCATTCGATTCCGATGACGCGCTATTTGATTGCTTTATTTCCAGACGTCGTTTGGATTAAGATCAACGTCGTGGCGCTTCGCCCACACCAGACGAAAGGGAAACAACAGCATTTCCCTTTTCGATATCCCTTGCCGCTCCGACGAAGTGTTACTCCTCATGCTATAGAGCGAATTTACTACCACCTCAGACTCGCCATCCATGGCTCAACTGAGGCTATGTCGGCGTCCTGCCTCCATCACGCAAATTAGCTCAACGCATTCGGACACTTCCAACGGAGATTATTGAGCCTGCAAGTTCATTTGTTGTTACATAACCCATTATTTAAAGCTTTAAACTGATTTTGATTTTCTATGAATGCTGCAATTAAATTGAAGTAAGCAAAAAATCGCGTGAGTCCAGACATGGATGTCTGGCTAGCCTTCGAGGGGAAGGGACGCCCCATCGGAAGCGTTAGTGATTTTTGTAGCTTGCCGAAGCGGGCATAAAATGAAGTTTGAAGCTGGATGGTTCTCCGTTGGAAATTTTGCTTTTTAAATTTCGCCGGAGCTGCGGGGCATAGCTCTTAGTGAAAAGTAAGAGGGAGTCGCATTTCCCCCCCCTTTTAGTCTGGAGTGGGCGAAGCGCCACAACTTGTCTTTTAATTTTGTTTTTGACCTTAGCTTTGCCATAAAATTAAAACCAAACCCCAAAACAAGAAGCTCAGAGGAAAACCTCTAAGCTTTTCAATTTAATCAGCAAAATAAACCTACATTTCAATCAAACAATCGGTTGAAACGCTGTCAGCGAATCCAGCATTGTGCTGTTCCCCAAACCTTGTCTTGGGGCTACCGTATTAAACTGACCTTGTTCACCATGCAGTGCCATGTAGTTTAGTAAAACTGTATCCACTAGCAAGTTCACGTTATTCGCCGATGGCGCTGATGCGGTATCCACTGAGGCATCTGAGCGCATAAAACCAATCTGTTGGTTTTGTGCCATTTGATCCGCATTAGCCCCCATCAATTGTGGTTTACCTGAAGGGTTATAGACTAAGAAAAACGAAGCGCCAGTTGATGAGTTATCACCAGTCCATTCACCTTTACCTCGACCTTCCATTGATTCATCAATGCGGCCGTTACTGGCAACGGAGCCATCACTGAACACATACATCATCAATGGTTGGTTGCGTCTGGCAGCGTACTCTAAACATGCCCCCATACAACGACCCGCTCGTAAATCTCGAAGCTCTCCCGTGCCACGCTCACCTGTGTGATAGTCAAAGCCGCCCATGGTGACGGTACCCGCTCCAGAGAAACCATTCACGACTAATTTCATAATCGATGCGGTTTTTTGAAACTCTGATTCAGAATCAAATTCGTTAATCGTGAATATGCCCGCAGGGCCAACAATATCCGGATCGAGTACCGGGTTTAAGGTTGAAGGATCGCCAAATCTATCTGCTAAATCCGCACTTTTTACATAACCACAATTGACTAAATCTTTAATCACATCGTCACGGGTGACTTGAGTATTCACTGAAGCCATTTTCTGAGCACTGATACGCTGAATACTTTCCATCACAGTGACGGCATCGCGCTGAGACAATAAGCTAAATAAGTCCCCAACATCGACTAAGCCCGTCACATCTGATGGACGATCAATCTTAGTCGGGCGCATACTTAAATCAATAAAGTTATTCGGCGCCATAGAGTTGCCACCAGAATCTGTGCTGCGAGAGCCAACCAACGGCATCAGTGAACCATTCGCACCAGCTGCAGCAATGGCATACATTGGGTTATGCGGGTTATTACCGGTGTCATTGTCAGAGCGACATGGGATAACGGCACCATTTATACGTGATGCCGTATCTGCTGAGACTTTTTCTAGAATGCCACGTAAAAAAGCAGAATCAGAATGAAATGCTAAGCCTAAGTCTGTATTAATAAAATCAGACATGCCCACATCAGGGTTAGCAATTGATGGCGCCATATCACCAGGTAATCCCAGTTTGTTATAGCCAGCGGTTGATAAGAAATCTTGCTGGCCACCTGCACCGCCCACCAATACATTTGAACCTGCGATATTTGCACCGCCAGCCAAGTCAAAACTAATAAAAGGAATTTTGCCTGCACCTTGAACACTAATACCGCAAGAGTCCCGCAGTGCTTCTAAGTCAGAAGACAATGCTGCATTAGCTTGGTTTGGGTTAGCAAACATACTCATTAACGATAAGCCTGCTATCGCTTGGCCACCTTTTGCTAAGCCTGTTGAGATAAACTCACGTCGCGTCATTGGTTTACGGTGATCAGAAAACAATAATGGCGTGTCCGGATGAAGATGCTTTGGTTTAGTCATGTTGAAATCCTTTTGAACAGGCTAATACACTTGCCACATTGACCAGTTTCAATTTTGAACGAGAAGTAATATTCAGTTGCTGTTTTATCATTATTACTCTCCTATTGAATCAACATAACAGCACTAGCGAGCACTGCAGCACAAGAGGCTTTAGCAATCGTTTGGGTGCGTTCTGCATTACAGTTTGTACCACAAACTGATAAGTGGCTTACCAAAGAGTCCAGTTCATCATACACAGCAGTTGCATCTGGCTGGGTTGCAAGACTCAACGGCATTAATTGATTAATGAGCGGATTAAGCAATGCTGGGCGTTGCGCTGCATTTAATGCGTCAGCAGGTGCAAGGCTAAAGTCGACATCAGGAAACCAAGCCGTGCGAATCTCGTTGTCGTCAATAGCAACATCACAATAGGCAATGGCCAGTTGAGTTACCCCCATTTGCTGCGCTGAAATAAAGGTATCAATATTTTCAACACTGGGCAGTTGCCGCTTCACTAACTCATAGGTATCAAAGACTTTTGTATTTTGTTGTGCCACACCGGTTAATTCGCTCATGGTATGGTTAATTTCGGCAAAATTACGTAGACCAATATGCGATGTTTCTGTGCTGGCTGGGAGTTCTTCTGGTGTAATGACAACACCCGGTACGCGAACATTTTCGTGCTCACCTATTTGCTCGAAAGTTAAGAAAAACTCATCTTGGCTGGCACCTTTCTCAAGGCCAATAATCGTGCCGAGTGCCGAAATTGGCATTGGTTCAGCAATTTCTTGACCACTGTCTATGGTTAAATCAACATTGGAGTATGCCTGGCCCTGAGCGCTTTCTTTGCCGTTAATACCAAGACGGATCCCGCGCATATCAAAGTTGTCCGCCACAGGCGTGCCATTAATATTCACCAGTGATGCGCCAGTAAATAAGTAGCTATAATTATCAAACTGACTGACTTCGAACATGACGTAGGTTTCGGGTAAATCAATTAAATGACTGACTGAAAACAGTAAGAAAAATTTCTTACCAACTCCAACATCGTAGTTTTGGCTAATTTGTTCTTGCTCGAGTACACGGTTATAAATCGCTAATAAACGAATATCCCCTTGCCATACATGCTGGTTTGAGGCTTCGCGACCTAGTATTAATGCAAAGCTGTCATCCCATGATGCAAGCGGCGCAATATCTTCGTCAACGGCGTCAATAAGGTTGCCATTAACATAAATACGTCGCCCTTGAGTTGCATTGTAGGTCAGTACCACATGCTGCAATGTTGCTTGTAGCACTTCATCAGCATCAGGCGTACTTAACGCAGGCTCACCGTTTACTGTTGAGCTTTCTGATCGCAACATAAAGTCATAGTTATATTGTGTCTGACCTAACGTGAAGTTACGCGCATCATCACCTGCAGAATAGGTGACGATTCTTGCTGGGCCTTCTTGGGTAACATTGTTTGGAGTCACCCAAGCCTCGATAGAAAACTCACCCGTTGAGGTAATAAGGTCATGCAGTTTCTTACTATTAGCGGTACTGGCTTGCGCTTTGCCATTAGTAAAAGATAATCCCCAGCTACCTAGCCACTCAACATCACCTGTTAGTGATAAATTGGCTTCTGGTGCTATGCCCGATGTGTCATAAGCAATGGCACCTTCACCCGTCTTAAATTGATAAAGCGCAATCACATCAGTTTCAAAACGGCCACCACTGGATGCGGTAATACCGTCGGTTAAACGTAATGACTTTGATACCACCATGTCTGGTGAAATTTCATCGACTTCAATGGCATCACTCATTGCTGTAATCCCAGCAAGCATTTCATTGCTGTTTTCCTGACAGTTAGTCCAGCAATTATGAAACTCGCTACCCAAACGAACCACTAAACGTGATTGGGTTGGCTCATCAATATTAATGACATTTTTGGCTGATTCATAAGCTTGATTAATGTCATTGCTGGCAAAAAATGGCGACTGGGCAAACGTTGCTGATTCATTATGACAATCACTGCAATACTGGCTTACGATAGGATAGACATGCTGACTAAATAAGCCGCTATCATCGGGAAAGCTTTTACTGGCTCCTGGTTCTCGTATGACTGGTGATGTCAGCTCGATGGTATTAGCGCTGCTGACTCGCTCATCAGCCCACAGCTTGATCCATGAAGTCATGGTTTCACCACAGGCACTATCACTGTCTAACCAGCAATTATGGCCACCAGCGACTTTTTCAACTAAACGAGATGCCGCAGGATCTGTTAAGTCTACTAATGGGTTAGTCGCAGCGTACGCGTCATTGACGTTTTCTCGACTAGCGAAATACGGCGCTTGATTACCTTCGGTATGACATGCTCCGCATCGATTTTGCCCTGAAATATTATCCCACAGCGACACTTTATATTTTTGAATGTCTTCTGTAGCGGGCGCAGGACCTGTGTAGACATCAGAGCCAGGATCTTGCTGTTGAGGTGGATTGCTTTCGACATCTCCCCCACCACAAGCGGATAAAGTTAATAGCAAACAAATAGCAGAGAGTAAGGTTAGGTTTTTATGAGGTAATATCACCGTTATTCTCCCATACAATAATTGCCAACTTCAGCAAACACACGCTTGAGTTGATATGAGTTTTGTTGAAAAGATGCAGTTGTAGCAGCAATCTGATTAATGTCTTCAGTTGACTCTGCATCTCTTAAACATACGGTTTTAAATACTTTTTTAACTTGGCATTGGGCAAATGCTTGGCTGTTAGCAAACTCTTGGCCTAATGACTTAGCCCCAAAGCCTTTACCATTGAGTGATTCGTCCCACCCAAGCTTTTGGTTAACGCCTTCACGCCAATAATTTTGCCATTCATCGTCTTCTGTCACGTAACCATAGGGGAAACTGGTGGAGTTAATATGGTATTTCCCCTGTACTCTGGTGCCAGTGTCAGGATCTATTTGACCACTTTGGTTATAGGTAATTGCCCCACTATCACCATCAGGGTCGCTCTCAACATCAAAGTCATATTGATAATATGCGAACCCTTGAGCAAGGGGATCCATTCCACTATGGCAAGCCAAACAGTTATTGATAAATAACCGGCTATCACCACCAGGGCTGCGGCTCACATCTTGGCGAATTCTGTCAGGTGAGCGAGTATTATCTTTTAAAGGCTCTAAATCAGTACAAAGATGATTCATCAAGGTAAAGCGCACCATCGCTCTGTTAGTGCCTAAATAGAAAAATGCTTTTGCCGCGGCGCGACTTGTAAGCACTCCAGCTGTTGCATCGCTAGGTAAGCCGTTAACACTGGATTGAGTGGTTCGCTCTAAGCCTGACTTTAAATCAATAAATTGATCTTCAAGTGCCTGATAATGAGCATTATCACGGGTGCTATAAGCGGGAAGGTTTAGACTGTTATCGCCCACATAAACCATATCAGCTTGAAGTAACTGCCTAAAATCCACATCATCTCGAACCGCACCAATCACAGTAGCACTGTAATCATTTAATGGTGCAAAGCTATCTTGATCAATATTGGTCCATGGAGTGGCAAATAATTTAAGCGTAGTCGAATAAAAAGCGGGGTTTTCCATTGCTAAATAAGCCGCTTCAATTGGCTTACTGTCACTGAGCAATAAAGACATCTCATTGAGTGTTTGCTCTGATGCTGGGACACCAGCGATTCTGTCATGTAACTGTTTGGCTTGCTCTAATGTACCAGCAGAGGTGTTTGCTGAAAAAATAGTCAAGCATGACAACAAAAGCAAAGTAATACCTTGTTGAACTTTAAGCTGGGATACATCAATTCCATTCAAAAAATGCCGACTTTTAAGCGTATAAAGTTGCAACTTCATACTGTCTCCTTGTCATTGTTCTTAGCTAACAATTGCTTTAGTAGCAATAAGATAAAAACGCAGACAATGATCGAGTATTCTAAAATCATAAAGCTTGTTGTTTTTATTTTGTTAACTTTATTTTTTACTTGGCAAAATAATTTTTGCTAAAAAGTATTGAAACACTGAGACTAGGCGGCAATAATGTCAAGAATTATTACATTTTTACTATGTAACAATAACAATAATAACAATTGCGTATTAAGGGTAATAAATGAGGCCAATTTGGGGCTATGCAGGGAAGTGCGTCTATATCATTCTGGCCTTCTTTTATCTTACAGGATGTAATACCGATACAGCCATTAAGGACGAGCAAGCTGATCCTGTTTTAGTTGAATACCCTGTTATTTATATTCAGCGTGATCTTGCCGCTTTAGATGGCGATGAAGGTGCTCAACCTGCCAGTTTTGATTCTCGACACCCCGCTCAGTTTAATCCCGGCGCGCAGCTTTTCGTCAAACGAAATGCCTTTAGCGACTCCCCTGTTACTAACATATCAGCCCAGTTATTTGCTGATTTACTGCCAGAAGATGCACCTGCTGACACCATTCAGGCTATTGATATTCGAGATTTGTCAGTTTCAGATGATGGCCAACAATTTTTAGTGTCAATTAGAGCGCCTGAAATTGAAGATGCGGATGAAATGGACCAACCGAGTTGGAATATTTGGCGTTATCAACTTGCAACACAAACTCTTGAACGAGTGATTGTCAGCGATACCACTGCTGAGCAAGGTGACGATCTCATGGCATCGTTTTTACCTGACGGCCGCATCATTTTTGCTTCGACTCGCCAGCGTTTATCTAGAGCGATTTTATTAGATGAAGGTAAGCCCCAGTACACCGCCCTAGATGAAAGCCGAGATAATGAAACCTTCAATATTCATGTGATGAATGCCGATGGTAGCGGTATAGAGCAATTGAGTTTTAATTTAAGCCACGACACACACCCATTAGTGCTGCAAAGCGGTAAAATTTTGTACAGTCGCTGGGATAATATGGGCGGCAATAAGGGCATAAACCTGTATGAAATGAACCCTGATGGCACCGATAATCAGTTGATGTTTGGCTGGCATTCACATCAAATAGCCTTCGTTCAGCAAGATGAACTCATCGAATTTGTTAAACCACAACAGCTGCCGAATGGTGAGATCTTACTTTTACTCTCTTCACAAGACGAAACCAGCTACCAAAAGCGCCCTGTGGTGATTAATATCGAAGAGTTTACTGATAACCAACAGCCAACCTTTGCGTCTGGTGCTAACGATAGTGCCATTAACGATTTAGCATTCAGTTTCGAGTTTAATTTTAACTTCTCAGATAACCTTTCTCCTTCTGGACGATTAACCCATTTAACGCCACTACCTGATAATAGTCAGCGCTATTTATTAAGTTGGGATTTATGTCGTGTCGTGATTGAAGAGCAAATTCGTGCTTGCGGGCAGCTAACTGATGAACAGTTATTGGATCCCACACTAGAACTTGCCGATCCCTTGTACGAGCTTTGGCTATTAAATGATGCCGATGGAACTCAGCAATTAGTCGCTGATAGTGAAGAAGGAAAAGTGATTACTGAAGCCTTAGTCATGCAACCGAGTTCACAGCCAAAAACATTTATAGCCAATAAAGTGATCGGCAATGAACTTGATGCGCAACTACACGAAGAGCTGGCAGCAGCCATTGATATTCGCAGTGTGTATGACTTTGACGGTCAAGACAGTAGTGCTAATTTAGGCGGGATTAGCCAACTCAGCGATCCAACCCAAACACGTGCAACTGAGCTACCTGCACGTTTTTTGAAAGTAGTTCGTGGCGTGCCTATGCCATCAGATGAAGTCAGAGATATTCCTAATACAGATTTTGGTCGTAGTCGCAATCAGCTAATGCGTGAAATTATTGGTTACACGCCAATACAACCTGATGGCTCTGTAAAAATTAAAGTCCCAGCTAATGTTCCTTTGGCTATCAGCGTATTGGATGCATCTGGTCAACGTATTGGTGGCCGTCATAGCCAATGGATTAGTTTAAAGCCGGGTGAAACACTGCAATGTAAAGGCTGTCATACTGCAAACAGTCAATTACCCCACGGCCGTTATGATGCGCAAGCTGAATCAATTAACCCCGGAGCAACGGGCGGGGCAGCTTTTACAAACGCCACACAAAACATCATTCCCACTCAAGGGCAAACCATGGCTCAAGCTGATGCGATGGTTAATGGTATCGCCGAGTTATCGGCTAACTTAACCTACGAAGATCGTTGGACCAACCACGCATTATCTACGGTTAATCCCAGTACAGATTATTCCTACCAAAACCTTGCTACACCAGCGCCAAATGGTAGTGAGTGCTTTAACAATTGGAATGCTTATTGCCGAATTCAGATTAACTATGAAGAACATATACAGCCATTGTGGGATTTGCAGCGTCTTGCAATAGATGAAACGACTTTAGCAGTTCTTGCTGATAACACCTGCACTAGCTGCCATAGCATTGTTGATGACAATAACCTTGCCCAAGTACCAGCTGGGCAGCTTGAATTAGTAGCAACGCCGTCCACTGACCAACCTGCACACTTTACTAGCTATCGAGAATTGTTTTTCAATGATGTCGAACAAGAAGACATTGATGGCATTATCGTCGATCGCTTAGTCGTGGTTCTCGACGCTGATGGCAATATTGTCTATCAAGTTGATAGCGAAGGTGAGCTTATTCTTGATGCTGAAGGTAACCCAATTCCGGTTATGACGACAGTAAATGTGCCAGCCATCATGTCAACTAACGGCGCAAGCGCTAGCAGCAACTTTTTTGACACCATGAATGATGTCACTCATCAAAACATGCTGTCTGCCGACGAACTCAAATTAATCGCTGAGTGGATAGATATTGGGGCGCAATATTACAACACCCCTTTTTATACACAAGAGTAGTAAACACTGACAACAGCACATAAAGGAATGATGATGTTACAACAAGGAAACCATGTTTAATTATCCATTTACCATGAAGTGGTTAAGCCCAATATTAATGTCTATGGCAATGATGCTTCCTTGCTATGCCCTTGCGGCTGAGCCTACTTCCATTCCTGAACGTGACACCACAGTCGATTCATACCAAGACACAAATACAGCAGCAACATTGACCATAGACGTGCCTTTTATCGAGCTACATTCAGGCCCAAGCGCAGGCTACCCTGTAGTGCATGTGGTAGAACAAAGTGAAGAAGTGACCGTGTTAGTCAAGCGAACGGCTTGGATAAAAGTGCGTGACAAACGTGGGGTTGAAGGTTGGTTTCACGAAGATGATTTGTTCGGTTTTAGTCAACATGGACAAGCCGTTGAACAAACTCAGCTCGGGACTGATGCATACCTTAATCGAGATTGGGAAGCCGGGGTAATGTACGGCGATTTTGAAGGTGCAAACCTTTACACCATCCAACTCGGCTATGTATTTACCCCTGTATTTAGCGCTGAAATATCAGCTGGTAAAGCACTTGGCAGTATATCTGACAGTGATTTATTCGAAGCCATGTTAATTAGCCATCCTTTTCCTGAATGGGTAGTTAGTCCATATATTGGTGTTGGCGGTGGCATTATTAAAACTAGCCCTCACAGTGTTATTGCAGATTCACAATCACGTGAAAACACCTTAATGAGTGCGGCAGCAGGCCTTAAATATCACTTAGGCCGTAACTTTATTTTACGGGCTGAATATAAGTTTTCTCTGGCATTAACCGACCGAGATGAAAATGAGCAACTGCAATCTTGGCAACTCGGTTTTAGCGTATTTTTCTAAACATATTAATTAACATCAAAGTCGTCATGAAGGTAGCAATGAAAACAACAATAACAAGCCGTGCTAAAACCGCTTTGAAAAGCCGATTCACTTATTGCTTGCTGGCACTAGGGCTCAGTTTCAGCGCTGGAGCCTTAGCTCAAGAAAACCCAAACAGTGTTGGTGTTAAAGCCGATGTTGAGCGTCGTGAAGTGTTGGACGATGTATTAGATACCGAAAATTTCGAGATCGGTTTACAAGGCGGCTTAATGTCGATTGAAGACTTCGAAAATAGCCCTTGGATTAGTGCACATTTAGGCTACCACATCAGTGAACACTTTTATGTCAAAGCCCGTTACGCCATAGCTGAAGGCGGTGATACCAGTTTTGAAAAGCTAGCTAATACAGCCCCACTGTTGACAGATGAAGAACGTGAAATGCGCTATTACGGGCTGAATATTGGGTATAACTTTCTACCTGGCGAAATCTTTTTCAGTGAAGACTTAGTGTTCAACAGTGTCTTTTCATTTGAATTAGGTGGCGGCAGCACTGAGTTTGCTGGTGATGAACAGTTTACTGTCAACTTAACTGCTAACTATCGAGTATTTTTAACTGATTGGGTTGCTTGGGATCTGGCCATGAGTGACTACATTTTTGACACCCAAATCACTGGCTCAAGTAAAACGACTCATAACTTGACCTTTGCAACCGGCATAGCCGTTTACTTTTAACCTGAGGTTATTGTTTACATAGCGCAATAAGCAACTGAGTAACGAACAATAACAAGCAGTGAAAGACAGAATAAAAACAATAAAGGATTATTAATGTTTAAATTAAATCAAAGCCTTAAAAGCTTAGTATTGGCTGCGACGCTGGGACTTACCGCGCAAGCAAATGCGGTCACAACGGGGCAAGTTGCACCAGATTTCACCCTTAAAAATATGCAAGGCGAGAACCAAAAGCTGTCTGAGCAGCGTGGCAATATTATCTTAATTAATTTCTGGGCTTCTTGGTGTGGACCTTGCCGTAAAGAAATGCCCGTACTGCAAAAATTACAAGATAAGTACCAAGACTTAGGTGTCGCAGTTTGGGGGATTAATGTCGAGCAAGAAAACCAAGCCGGTAAAGACTTCCTAGCAGACTTAGATTTAAGCTTTGCTATCTTTTTTGATGAAACTAACTCCCTTTCAGAAACCTATGACGTGAAAGCTATGCCAACCACTGTGATGGTCGATCGTGATGGTGTCGTACGATACGTCTTCTTAGGTTATCAAGACGGCTATGAGAAAAAGTACGCCGCAGCTATCAAGAAACTAATCAGAGAGTAACGCTATGAAGTCTTCTATGACAAAGCTCATCATGTTAAGTGCAGGATTAAGCTCATTATTAACGCTCTCAGCTTGCTCTAGTCTTGATATAGAGCCTTGGGTAAAACCTTACGAGCGCCAAAACTTAGCCGACCCTATTATGCGTTTTGGTCGCCACCCAATTGCCAATATGCATGTAGCTCATGTGCTTGAAGCGCGTGAATCAGCAAGAGGCGCTGAAGGTACGGGAGGCGGTGGTTGTGGCTGTAACTAGAATAATGAACCTTACAGTATGTAAGCTAATCACATTGCTGCTCGTTAGCTTAAATGTCCCCTTATCATGGGCGGCTGTTTTAGAGCCAGATAGAGCCGATGCGCTTTATCATAGTTACGAAGGCGGCGGGATGAAAATTGACGGTCCTTCTGTGCTGCTGCGAAAGAAGGCCTCCGAGTCATTAGCTTTCACAGGTTATTATTATCTAGACAGTATTTCTTCTGCGTCAGTGGATGTACTCAGTACTGCCAGCCCTTACACTGAAAAACGTCATGAAGGTCAAATTGGTGTTGAATACCTAAATGACAAAACCCTAATGACGTTTAATGCTAGGCAAAGTGACGAAGACGATTACCTTGCCCAGTCTTTTAGTATTAACGTTTCGCAAGATACCTTTGGCGACTTAACCAATCTTAGTCTCGGTGTGTCTTACGGTGACAATGAAATTCGCCGAAACGGTGATGACCTATTTGAAGAGCAAAGCCAACAATATCGAATTCGTGCGGGCATCAGTCAGATTTTAACCCGTAACTTAACTGCACAACTTAATTTTGAAGCAATTGCCGATGAAGGCTACCTTAATAACCCATATAGAACAGTACGTTTTATCGATACTACCAGCCCTTCAGGGGTAGGCTATCAATCCGAAGTGTATCCTGAAACCCGTAATTCCTTTTCGAGTAAATTGTCAGCCAGTTATTTTCTTCCCTATCGTGCAGCGCTATTTTTTCACTACCGGTACTTTAACGATAGCTGGGAAATCAATGCCAATGATGTGGAGCTTGGCTATCGTCACCCGATTGGTGACTACTTAGAGCTGGAGTTTAAAGTGCGCTATTACCAACAAACTCAAGCTGAGTTTTATAGTGATCTGTTTCCTTATCAAGATGCACAAAATTATCTCGCTCGAGATAAAGAGCTTAGTGATTTTAATGACTTAACCTTAGGTTTAGGCGTGACTTATTTAATGCCTGAAAGCCTGTCCTTTGGAGATAACCGCTCAGAGGCCAGCCTGCAATGGGATTACATTACCTTTGACTATAGCAACTTCAGAGATCCTACCGCTGAAGGTGGTGTCGGTAATGAGCCATTCTATAGCTTTTCAGCCAATGTCATTCGTGCTTTTTACAGTATTTATTTTTAGTAGTACGCAACTCAACGCTGCGTCCAAGGCAATAATATGAAACGAACACAACATTTTTTCAGCTTATCTCAACGAGCACTGTACGCGCTCTTTTTGAGCTTATGTATCTCAGTATCGCCAGTCGTCGCGGCAGATGCCTCACAAGCGCAAAGCAGTATTGGTAGTGAACTTGAAGATATTAAAAGCCAGGTCATTCAACTCAATCGTGATTTGTTTATTTTAGAAGAAGATTTACTTTTCCCTGCCAGCACGCAAATAGCAGTCTTTGTCTCCGTGGATGTTGGACGTTTTTTTACCTTAGATAGCGTCGAGCTAAAAATAAATAACCAAGATGTGGCTGGATTTTTATATACCCAGCGTCAGCGCCGCGCCCTTGAAAAAGGCGGCATTCAAAAATTATATATGGGCAATTTAAAAACTGGCCAGCATCAATTAACAGCAATATTCACCGGCATTGATGCAGAAGGACGCACGATACAAAGAGCAGTCAACCACCCTTTTGAAAAGACAGATGAAACCATCATGGTTGAATTAAAGCTTGAAGACAGCGAATCAAGTTACCGAGCTGATATTAGCGTTGAAGAATGGGTTTTATAACAGATGATACTAGTGCTTCAACGAACCCAAGCCGTCGATATCAGTAAACAATATCGTCATCCAGAGCGAGATAAACCAGCTAAAACGAAGTTTTTGTCGCTACTGTGTCTGATGACATTCGCTATTGGCTGCAGCAACAGTGTTTCAGCAACTGAAGTAAGCACGGTGACCACTGCTAATACTGAAGTCACGACTCAAGCAAACCAAGTACTGCGCAATAAACTTTATCGCCAAGCCTTGTATTACTACTTTGAAGGCGATTATCAAGCAGCGTTAAGGCAAGTCAGCATTAACCGACAACGATTTGATGCTGATACTGCTAAAAGTCAATTGTTCGAAGCTGGGCTGCAAGTATCAGTTGGTCTTCATCAAAAAGCGACTCGCACCTTATCTTCATTTGAGCAAACATTGGCAATTGAGCAAGCGTTAACTGGCAACAAAAACCAAGCCAATCAAACGTCTTCTCAGTCTCAAAAAAATACTTCACCCGCTGAACTCAAGTTAGTTGCATTATTGCAATTATCAGAGCAGAAAATAGAGCAAGGTCAGCCATACCAAGCGCAGCAAACGTTGCAGCGTATTAGCCAAGTCCCTCACAGCTATATTGAGCAATACCATATTCTTAACCAACTGGCTTATTGGCCTAACGAGCCTGCCATAATGGCAAAGGTTGCGGGTGGTGTTAATGCGTCTGATTCTATCAATCACGATAACCCAACTGATAACCAGTCAGCTTCTTCATCGTTATCGGCTTACGTTATGCTAAACCAAGCGCTGCATTTCATTGAACAAAAGCAGTTTCAACAAGCTGAAACCCTGCTCATTACAATTAAAAATATGCCTTTGGCTGAAACTGAAACGGGCTTTTGGCAAAGCTTGTTCACTGAAAAAACGCCCTCAGAATTTACCGCTCCAATGACAGCTGAAAATAACGAAAATAGCCCCAAAAGCGTTACAGACCAAGAATCTGAACAGCAAGTACAGCAGCAAGCGATCAATGATTATGCGCAACTATTATTAGCGCAGACCTATGTCAAACAAGGTCAATATCAAGCAGCATTTACACAATTAAAAGACTTTCCCCAACAGAGTCCTTATACCGAATCAGCGTTATTTTTATATGCATTTTCAGCACAGCAATTGCAGCAATATCCCATTTCATTAGCGCTATTGGATCTCCTAAAACGCCAATATCCTTATTCTTTAATGGGTTGGCAATCGGCAATATTACTGGCCGCTCAGGTTCGTGAGCAACAAAGCCTTGAACAAAGTCTAACAAGCTACCAAGAAGCAGAAACACTTTATCTTGAACAATTAGCACAATTAGACGCTTTTGAAGCAGCACTAGAAACTCGCTTTAACACAAGCCAAATAATGCAAACCGCATTAACCCCGCAAGGGTTAAGCCCTGAAACACTCGAAAAGCACCCTTGGCTTGAAAAAGCGCTAACAGACAATGCATTGAAAAATGACTTTACGACATTAGCCAGTTTATCCCTATTGGAACAGAACCTTACTCAGCAACAACGTAAAAGTGACTGGCTCGCTGAGACTATCGATTTAAATAAGCAGCGTAGAGAAAAAAGGTTAGCTCAACAGCAATTAAGCGATTATGAAAACCTTATTAGTCAACTAACCGAACGCAAGCAGCAACTTAGCAAACAGATCCAAGCTGTTGATGTTCCTGTCGATGAAATTACCTTCCAGCAAATGCAACTATTTGCCAATAGTACCGAACAAGCATGGTTACAGCGGATTGAATCAAGCAAACAAGCACTTACTAACATTGCCTCAGCACGTGACACAGAAGATGATTTTCTGCGACTAACACGAGTAGAAGGTGCGCTGAATTGGCAGCTGCAACAATCTTTTATTCCACGTTTATGGCAACACAAAAAACTATTAAAAGACATCGACACCCAATTACAAGCATTAAACGCTCAATATGTTCGTTTTAAATCAGTCTCGCAATCTCAACAAGGCGCCACTGAGTATGCTATCCGTCAGCAGAATTTAGCCAACCAAATCGAAGATATTACGCGTGACATCAAGCAAGCAAGTCACAAAACACAGCTAACGATTCAACAAAAACTGCGCCTATTTACCCAAAATCAACGTCAACAGCTAACGCAGTTATTGCTGACTTCACGCCATGAAATGGCAGCGGTACTGGAAAGAATGAGCCAGCAAGATATAACACCGAGCAATGCGATTACCTCTGATAACTTGAACACAACTAAGCTCATGCCCCAACAGGAGCATTCTCCATTGAGTTCATTGACTGCTCATTTCGAGCAAGTGGAGAAGCATTATGCAGCGCACTAACCCACTCGCTTTACAAGCCAACAACTCTGACACTAGCAATGTTTCAAGCCTTGGTAGCAATGTGGCCTTAACTCTTCCTAAACGCTTTGGTGTATCACGATTGGTAAGTTGCTTAGTGTTAATCAGTCTAGCGGGTTGCCAACTAACCGATGAGTCGCCAACGTCAAGCAAACAACAGCGACCAACATTGACAGATTTAGCCAATAGCCAGCCTCAAGTAAACTATGAAAAACAGCAATTAAGCCAAGCTCAGCGAAAAGCGAAGTTAGCATTAATTTACCAGCAACTACTGACGTTAGAGCCAGATCCAGAAGTGCGAACTCATGTTGAATATCGCTTAGTTCAAATCAAATCAGAACATTTAGAAGAACAAATGTTTGGCGAAGCCTTTGATGAAGTTGCCAGTCAACAGACTGACATGTCGGCGCAAGAAGCTGAGCAGCTGGCGTTAACTCAGCTAAAACACAATGATCAACAGCTCGATAAGCTTATTGCAGAATACCAAGTATTACTGAACCGTTACCCAGATAGAGCCGAGAATGAACACTTGCAGTACCAACTTGCGAAAGCACTCGATGTGCAGGGTGAGATAGATGCAAGCTTGATCGAAATGGAGTCATTACTGACTCGCTACCCTAATACTCAATATCGGGCAGAACTCAACTTCCGCCGTGGTGAGATTTATTACAACTTGCAAGATTACCCAGCTGCGATTCAAGCTTATCAGCAAGTAGAGTCGGCAAACGACAATGATAAATATCTCATCAATAGTATTTACATGTCTGGTTGGGCGCTATTTAAGCTCAATCGATTACCCGAAGCGGATGCAAGATTTTTGCAGGTGTTTGATAACATCATTGCGGCAAACGAAGAATTAATTAGTACTGATAATGAACAGTTAACCCAAACCAGTTTTGAATTTAACAAGTTAGCAAGCCGCTACCAAAATCTGGCTATCGATGCGCAACGCGTACTGAGTATTTCATTGTCTCAACAAGAGCAATCTCGCTCACTGCTTAACTTGGTAAACCAACAAAAGTCATCCCCTTACCTGACGATATATCAACATGTACTGTTTGATAATTTGGCCAAATTTTTACTTAAAAAAGAGCTACAGCATGACGCAGAGCTGACTTATCAAACTTATATTGAATTTGACAAAAATAACATTTGGGCTGCGCGTTACTCATTAGCTTTGCTGGATTTATATCAACAGCAAGGCAAGTTCGCCTCGATGCACCGTCTTAAAAATCAGTACGTTGAACAATATGGCTTATCTAGCCAATTTTGGACTCACGCTAATACCGCACAGCAGCAAGAAGTGTTACCGCATTTATTAGCCTTCAGTGACGAGCACAGTCGTCGCCTGTATGCCAGTGCACAACAACTTCCACCAGGGCAAGCTCGCATAGATGGATTTAAAACCGCTGCAAGTGCTTTAAGTGTTTACTTACAACTTGCTAAGTTGCCACAAGCTCAATCTTTACTGACCAAACCTATTCACGGTGACGAGTATCTATTTGCTGATGCAAACTATGAAGCGCAGCAATTTAAACAAGCCTTAATCAGTTATGAGGCTATCGCTTATGCACAAAAAGATGCGCTCGCCCTACCTGCAGAGCAACTTGACTTACAGCAAAAAGCGGCATTTGCGACCACGTTGACCATCCGAGCCATATTGTCACAACATGATGAGTCAGTGGTGAAAGGCGCTGAAATAACACCAATAAGTCAGTCAAAAAGACAATCCATCATCTCGGAGCGAACCCGCTTAGATAAGCTATTTATTGCCAACCACCCACTTGATAAACGCGCGTTAGAGCTTGCTACCGATGGCGCACAGTATGCATTTAACGCCAAGCAATTTGATGATTTAATCCAGTTCAGTCAATTTGTATTACTGCGCCACAAAGTGATTAATCAGGCAAATAGCAATAGTAATAGTAATACCAGCAACAAAAATGACAGCGAAGAAAATGCGCATGCTGCGCTAGCGGTAAATCAACAAGCTGGAAACGAGCCAGAGAGCAGGCTTATTCGTTACGATAACTCCCAAGTCAGTAATCACTTGCGTCACGGGCAAGCCTTATCAAGTGTTGCATTAACACAAGTACAAGTTGTCAGCCAACTGTATGCCCATAGTTTGTACCAACAATCACACTATATTCAGGCAGAATCGGCTTACGACATCGCCCTGAATTACCTCAATGCCAGCACAAATCTAAAGCCACAGCAGCATAAAGCCAAAACAGAAATGCGCAATTTATTGGCATCCAGCATCTACTTTCAAGCCCAAGCCAATAAGGCGGAAAACCCAGCTTTAGCCGTAATGGATTTGAAACGGATCAGTACCAGAGTGCCAGAGTCACCATATGCGATAAACGGCCAATTTGAGGCTGCCAATATTTTGCTTTCCCAACAAAAATGGCAACAAGCTATTGAGGTCTTAGTGCCCTTTCAGCAGCGATATCCAAACCATGAATTTAGCGCCACGATCCCCGCTAAATTGGCGCAATCTTACGAAGCATTAGAAGAATGGGAGCTTGCCGCAGAGCAGTTGCTGATTATCGTTGCTAATCAGCCCTCAACAGAATTAAAACGTGAAGCCCAGTACACAGCTGCAGAGTATTACCTAAAGGCAGGCAATACGGAAAAAGCCCGTTTAACCTTCAGAACCTACGCTAGAACTTACCCTAATCCGTTTGATTTAGCCCAAGAAGTTCGCCTAAAAATGAGTGGGTTTTATCAAGTATCCAATGAACCGAACAAAGAATACTATTGGTATCGCCAAATTCTCAGCGCCGACAAAAAACAGCGCCATCAAGCTTTAGCTATTGGCAATCGTGAGGTCGTTATCGCTTCCATTGCTGCAATTTCGCTTGCCAAAGCTCATCAGCAAACATTTAAAACCATTAAGCTAACAGCGCCGCTCAACAAGACGTTAAAACGTAAACAAGATGAAATGAAACTTGCAATTAACTATTACCAGCAAGTATTAGATTTCCAGCAAGCACAATATGTGCCCCAAGCCACTTATGAACTTGCAGAGATGTATCGTCAACTGGCGGCCGATGTTATGGACTCTGAGCGCCCATCAGATTTAGATGAACTGGCACTAGAAGAATATGAAATCTTGTTAGAAGAATTGGCCTACCCATTTGAAGAAAAAGCGATTGAGATCCACATCAGTAACTCGCAACGTGCTTGGCAAAATATATACGACCAATGGGTAGGTAAAAGCTTTGCCACACTCACTGAATTATCCCCCGCCTTATATAACAAACCGGAGGTAACTCATGATGTTATTGAAGCGATTCATTAAAGCGCCGCTTATTTGTATGACTAGAAAAAGTCTATGGTTAAGCTTTTTTGCTTTAATACAAGGATGTAGCAACACTCAAGTTGCAGAAAGCCAAAACGACGACATCACTGAGTTAGAAAGTGATTCGGCAGCATTAGTTGAGCTGGTAGACACCACAAATGGTGCCCAAGCATCGATAGAGTCATCATTACAAACAAGCTCAGCAACAAGCCAAGTGAATGCTTATGAAGCAGAGGCTAAGCAAAAGCTGGCAAACGTTCCAGCCTCTGTATTAGAGCAATATCAGCAGGCGATAGCGTTAATGAAGCATCAAGAGTGGCAACAAGCGGATGCGATGTTTTCTGTAATCATTAACGCAGAACCACAACTGTCAGGTGCCTATGTTAACCAAGCTATTATTGCCCTCAATCAAAACCAGTTAGATAAAGCTAACGGACATTTAGCCAATGCCATTAGTGCCAACCCAACTAACCCTTATGCCCATCAAATCAAAGCCAACATAGCCAAAACCCAAGGCAAGTTTGAACAAGCTGAACAAGGTTACTTAACGGCACTTGAAATTTGGCCTAATTACCCAGAAGCGCAAGTTAACCTTGCGGTTTTACTGGAGCTTTATAGAGGCAAATTGCTAGATGCTCGCCACTATTACCAATCTTATTTACGCTTAAAACCAGATGATCAACTTGCTCAGCGTTGGTTGGCAGGCTTAGAAATTAAAATTCAGCGTGCAGGCTTAACCTTGCCTGAAGGAGAAAGTTAATATGACGGCATTTATTCCTTCAGCAACACTCAAGCGCTTTGTCAGCTCAATGCTGCGTAATGGTGGATTGTTTTGTATTTGTTGCCTATCAGCAATTCAAACACATGCGGCCGAACCTGCTAGCTCGCCCAATAACCCCGTACTGATTGAAACCAAGGTGACCGGCACGCAAGAGCAACCCAAAGTACTCTACATCATGCCTTGGCAAGGGATTACAAATCCTGTTGCGATTCAGGATACTGACATGCAAGTCACCTTACCTGAATTTAACCCGATACATCCGAAGCAGTTTCAACAACAAGTAAGAGAGTTCAGCCTTAACAAGAGTAAGACCAATAACGATTAATCAATAATAAAAATTTACCCGAAAACACGTAACTAACGATTCAAAACAATTAGGACGAGTTAATAAGAACTATTCGTTCAACTCAATAAAAAGGAAAATATCATGAGTTTTACCGACCATATCATTGCATTTTTACAAAATGGCGGCCCATTCATTTACCCTATCGCATTAGTGCTCGTGGTAGGTTTAGCGATCACGATTGAACGCTGGTTATATTTAAGTTCAGCACATCGCACAAATCAAAAAGCCTTTGCACTGATTAAAGAGGCATTAAAAAAGGGCGACGTTGCAACCATCAGCCAACATGCACAAAACAATAAAGCGCCAGTATTTGACGTCCTCCAATCAGGGATTGTTCGTATCTCTCAAGCTGATCGTCGTGAAGATGTGGAATATGCGATGGAAGAAACCATCATGGAATACATGCTGAGGCTAGAAAAGCGCACACCATTCATTGCAACGTTAGCCAATATCGCCACCTTACTCGGTCTTCTCGGTACCATTATGGGCCTAATCGCGGCATTCTCTGCCGTGGCAAGTGCCGATCCAGCAGAAAAAGCCAATCTACTATCATCAAGTATCTCAGTTGCAATGAACACCACAGCATTTGGCTTGATCACAGCTATCCCATTGATTTTATTCCACTCAACCCTGCAAACGAAAACAGCAACGATTGTAGATTCAATTGAAATGGCAGGCATTAAGTTACTTAACTCTTTGTCATTTAATAAGCATACGGATTCTGATCGAGGCTAATACTATGAGACGCCGTCGTCGCCCCAATACCGAAGACGCTGAACTCGATATCACTTCGTTTATGAACTTGATGATCGTGTTAGTGCCAGTATTGCTGCTTAGTTTAGTGTTTTCACAAGTGCGGATTTTAAATCTGCAACTACCTGTGTCTGCAGAATCTCAGCAAGCTGATGAAGATCAAGAACCTAAGGTACTTGAGCTGGTGATCACCTCGAATCACTTAACCCTTAACTACCCAGCGGGTATTTTACTTAAACGTTTTGAAATAACTGACGAAGGCTATGACTTCAAGGCATTATCTGTATATTTACAAGATTTGAAGCTGACATTTCAACAACAAGCCATTGAGAAAAGAGATATCGTGTTGTTGCTTGAGCCCAATGTGGATTACCAAACCATCGTCACGACAATGGATACCGTTAGATCTTATAAAGCTGTGGTTGCCGCCAATTTAGTGGATGCTGAGTTATTTCCGCTTATTTCATTAGGCGACGCCCCAGAAAATAGCCTTGAGCAAAGTGCAAGCAGTACAACCGCAGGAGGCCAGCCATGAAGCAATCTTCAAGAGCTAAACGTCTTGCAAAGCACCACAAGCGCTTTAAAGCTGGCGGTAAACTTAATCTTGTCGCATTAATGGATATTTTCACAATCTTGGTTTTCTTTTTGATTGTGAACCAATCAGAAGTGCGGGTATTGCAAAATATCGAAAAGATAAAATTGCCAGTATCGATTGCCGAAGAACTGCCTGTTGAGAACTTGGTTATCACTGTATTGCCAGACACTGTTCTCATTCAGGAGCGTGCAGTGTGGCAAAACTCTGACGATAAACCCAATTTTAGCGAACAAGAAAATGCGCAATTTATTGCCGCTATCACCACAGAGCTGACCTATCAAGCCAGCAAGCGTGTTGAATTGACAGAGTCCGAAAAGGAAAAAGGACGAGCGGTCACCATCATAGGAGGCTCTGACACGCCTTACCTAGTGTTGAAACAAATTATGGCTGCATGTGCTGAAACAGGCTATCGCAATATGTCACTCGCTGTTGAGCGACAAGCCAGTAAAACACAGAGTGAGGGCTAATATGACCACAGCAAGCCTTACTCATAGCAGTGATAATAGCTTTTCTGATATCGGTGATATGTTTAAACCAAGTAGACAAGATAGATTATTTAAACAAATCTTAATTTTGTTACTGGTGGTTTATGTCATCTTTGGTATTGGTGTCCCTTTTTTAGAGCAAGTGGAAGTGCCAAGGGAAGTCAAAGAGCAATTGCCACCTCAACTGGCCAAAATCATGCTGAAAGAAAAACAACTTCCAGTACCTGAAAAGCCAAAAGAGGAACCTATCCCAGAACCCGAACCAGAAAAACTCGAAGAAAAACCTGTCGAGAAAGTGGAAGAACCACCAAAGGTGCAACCAACAACTCGAGAGGCAGCAAAAGAGAAAGCACAAAAGTCAGGCCTTGCAGCCATGAAAGATGAGCTTTTTTCGATGCGTGAAGCTTTTGATGTTAAACCTGCAGCGCAAAGTAACCTTGAGCAAAACCAAGCCCAAGAAGTGAAAGTAAAACGCAAATTACTTGCCGCAGCGGCTAATACACAAAGTGAAAGCTTATCGACTTCGACCGTGCAGCAAACCGTGGTATCTGATGCGATTAGCACTAAAAATACCCAGCAAATACGGTTAGCTGAAGAAGAGGTATTAGCAGTCGCAGGGGCGAATGCAGAAATTGATCGTGAGGCAAGTTCTGCAGGTCAACGTTCTGAAGCGGCGTTAAGGCGTACCCTTGAGGCCAACAAAGCACGATTGTATGCACTGTATAACCGTGCTTTGAGAAAAGATCCTTTTCTTAAAGGTAAAGTCATGTTCGAAATTGAAATTCAACCAAACGGCAGCATTAGTCGTGTCGATATTCAATCGAGCCAATTAAATAACCCGAAATTAGAACGCCAATTAAAGGTTGTTTTACGTTCAATCAGCTTTCCTGCTGAGGATGTAGCGACCATGACGACAATTTGGGCCATCGACTTCTTACCCAGCTAGTTAATCGCATTAACGACAAACAAAAATACGGCCAATAGGCCGTATTTTTTATAGGGTTAGCACCATCACTTGCGCATTGTCGCCATAAGTCTCACTGGCGACATTATTTACATCAATGCTAAAGCCCATTTTCTGCCAAAATGGCACTGAATGTTGAATCGCGACTAATTGAATATGTTGGTAATGACCAGCTTTAGCAATATCAATTAACTGGGTTACCATTTTTTTACCAACGCCTTTGCCTTTAAGTACTTTAGAAACTGCTAAATCATGTAAGAACAGTCTATCCCCTTTATTTTCATTTAAAAGAGGCTGATAAAGCTTAGGAGGCGTTTCATCGTGCCATTCGTGAGCGAGCAAGTAAGCAATGATGTTATCCGCTTTATCTTGCAATACAAAACAGCAGTTAGGCGAATGTAGCCACTTGCCTCTTAACACCTGCAAACTTTCTGGCTCAATCTCAGTATAGACCTCACACTGTAACTCAAAAATCGCTTGCCACATTGATGGTTCAATCTTGTTTATCTGCATCACATTCTCTAAAGATAGCTCGCTAATAACAATCGCCGTTAGGGTTCTGAATAATCAAAGCGCCATTGTTAAGCGCTAGAGTGCTTCAAGCATAACGCTGATACTAAATTTCAGGCAACAAAAAACCCGTCATAAGACGGGCTTTTGCTCTAACCGTAAGGTTAAATATGGCTGGGATACCAGGATTCGAACCTGGGGATGCCGAGATCAAAACCCGGTGCCTTACCACTTGGCGATATCCCAAAAACTTGGATATGTCACTCTTAAACTAGGAAGATGTACATATTGAAGAAAATTTGATGGTACGGGAGGAGAGACTTGAACTCTCACACCTTGCGGCACCAGAACCTAAATCTGGCGTGTCTACCAATTCCACCACTCCCGCATCAAATTTTTACCAGAGTAAACTCATTTAAATCATGAGTAAACGCTGTTTCTTGCTCTTTTCTAACTAAGTAGTTTAGGGTTTCCCTCTACTCTACCTTTTAAATATGGTAGCAATGGCGGGACTTGAACCTGCGACCCCAGCATTATGAGTGCTGTGCTCTAACCAGCTGAGCTACATTGCCAAAGATGGCTGGGATACCAGGATTCGAACCTGGGAATGCCGAGATCAAAACCCGGTGCCTTACCACTTGGCGATATCCCAATAATCTTTACTACTTACTTTAAAATGGCTGGGATACCAGGATTCGAACCTGGGAATGCCGAGATCAAAACCCGGTGCCTTACCACTTGGCGATATCCCAATCTAAAGCTTTTTTGAAAACTCGCAATAAGCCAATTTTCTTAATAATGGTACGGGAGGAGAGACTTGAACTCTCACACCTTGCGGCACCAGAACCTAAATCTGGCGTGTCTACCAATTCCACCACTCCCGCACAGACTCTGTTTATCATCCAGAACACGATGCTCATTTAACCTTGAGAAGGTAGCCGGTCATATTTCTAAAGTCATACTTTAACTAACCAGCAATCTCTTAATTTACATCTAGAGAAGATGGTAGCAATGGCGGGACTTGAACCTGCGACCCCAGCATTATGAGTGCTGTGCTCTAACCAGCTGAGCTACATTGCCACTTTATTCTTACTTGCCCTCGTCGTGAGGACGGGGCGTATTATGCTTATTCAGGGTATCGAGGTCAACTGCTTTTTTTAGCTATTTTCATCAATTGTTGTTGTTCGGCTATAAGTTCACCAAACTGAGCGTCAAATCGACAAAATATCTTAGTAAAGTTAACCTCAATCCCTTTTTTAACCAATCTTCACACTATTATAGTTTGAAAATCGCATTTATACGTTGAATAAGAAATGCATTACATCGCCATCTTTAACGATATAACCTTTACCTTCGACACGTAATTTACCCGCATCTTTAGCACCAGCTTCACCTTTATACTCAATGAAGTCATCATAGCTCATTACTTGTGCACGAATGAAGCCACGCTCAAAGTCTGTATGAATAACACCAGCAGCCTGTGGAGCACTTGCGCCAACTGGCACAGTCCAAGCACGCACTTCTTTTACACCAGCGGTAAAGTAAGTTTGCAAATCCAGTAATTGGTAACCTGCACGAATAACGCGATCAAGGCCTGGCTCGTCTAAACCGAGATCTGCCATAAACTCATCACGCTCTTCAGCGTCCATTTCTGCAAGCTCAGATTCAATCGCCGCACAAACAGCAACAACGACAGCATTCTCTGTTTCTGCAATCGCTTTTACTGCATCTAAATGTGGGTTGTTTTCAAAACCATCTTCAGACACGTTAGCAATATACATAGTAGGCTTAAGTGTTAAGAAGTTAAGGTAAGCAATAGCTGCTAACTCTTCTTTACTTAGCTCAAGTGAACGCAGCATTTGGCCTTCATCTAGCGTTGGGCGCATTTTCTCAAGCACTTCAACTTCAAACTTAGCCTCTTTATCGCCACCTTTAGCACGCTTTTGTTGACGTGTAATCGCACGCTCTAAACTGTCTAAGTCAGCTAATGCTAATTCAGTGTTAATCACTTCGATATCGCCAGCTGGATCAACTTTATTAGCAACGTGAACAATGTTTGGGTCTTCAAAACAACGAACCACATGACCAATCGCATCAGTTTCACGAATGTTAGCTAGGAATTTATTTCCTAAGCCTTCACCTTTAGATGCACCAGCAACCAAACCTGCAATATCAACAAATTCCATTGTCGTTGGTAAAATACGCTCAGGGCTAACAATAGCAGCAAGCTTATCTAAACGAGAATCCGGTACTGGTACAACACCAGTGTTAGGCTCAATGGTACAAAACGGGAAGTTAGCTGCTTCAATTCCTGCTTTAGTTAACGCATTAAATAGTGTTGACTTACCAACGTTTGGCAAACCAACAATGCCGCATTTAAAACCCATATTTGTTACCTTTATCTATGTTGAACTGCACCAACACTGATGCAGTGAATATCAATAATCATCTTAAAACCGATGACGATTAGCCCGTTGATACGGATTAATCCTTACTCAGCTTTAAAAGTATGTAATCTGTTCATGGCTTTCGCCATATCTTGCTTAAATAAAATCTCTGTTGAACGCACTGCTTCATCTATTACTGCATTCATTTTTTCTTGTTCTACTGCGGGCGCTTTACCCAGCACATAGCCACTGACACGATTTTTATCACCAGGATGGCCGATACCGATACGAAGACGATGGAAGCCTTTATCGTTGCCCATTTTCGCAATGATGTCTTTTAGACCGTTATGGCCTCCGTGACCGCCACCAAGTTTAAACTTAGCGACTCCCGGCTCCATATCCAGCTCATCATGTGCAACTAAAATTTGCTCTGGGGTAATTCTAAAAAAGTTAGCTAATGCACTCACTGACTTACCGCTTAAATTCATAAACGTTGTCGGTATTAATAACCTGACATCTTTACCGTCAATGGTCACTCTTGCGGTTAAACCAAAATATTTGCTATCAGGTACTAAAGTAGCGCCACATAAACGTGCGAGTTCCTGCACATACCATGCACCTGCATTATGACGAGTTTGCGCGTATTCAGCGCCCGGATTTGCAAGGCCGACAATTAGTTTAATTTGACTCATTAGTACTCATTTTTTAGCGAAAATAATACCGCGCGAACAACAAATCAAAGTACAAAAACACACTGACAATGATCTGATTGCGCTAAAGCGCGGCATTTTAACACTCAAAACAGAACTCAACAAATACCCTGTGCTAATTAACCTAAACTCAAGATAATAACTTGGCTTTAAGCGGCTGCTTTTACTGACGAGCGCGTTTAATTTTATTGCCACAAACTGGCTATTGGCGCAAAGGCTGTGCCTAGTAAGAAGAAAAACAGCAGGAGAAAACGAGAAGATAGATGTTTAAAATTAGAAGTGCCTGAACTTTTCAGGCACTTCATTCGACAACATTATTTAATTAATGATTCAGATCTGTGGGTATGGCTAGTCACAATATCGGTCATGCTAAGCCTAATGCATATTTAAGGACTTTCTTTTTGATTGGGTTGTCATGGTTTGCTAGCTTTAACATGCCATTTCTTAATAATTTGAGCGGCAATAAATTATTACTAAAACCAGCATAAAATGCATCCATCGCAGACATCATCAGTAAATTGTCGTTATAACGTTTGCACTGATATTGCTGTAACACGCTTCCAGTCCACCAAGGTTTATCGTTGCCAATTGCATCAGCAATCGTCGCAATCAATACATCAACATCTTTAAAACCAATATTCA
This sequence comes from Shewanella sp. 10N.286.52.A9, assembly GCF_041468985.1. Taxonomy (NCBI): domain Bacteria; kingdom Pseudomonadati; phylum Pseudomonadota; class Gammaproteobacteria; order Alteromonadales; family Shewanellaceae; genus Shewanella; species Shewanella sp. 10N.286.52.A9. The sequence goes on from NZ_JBFRJQ010000026.1 coordinate 42,190, forward strand.
CCCCCTGCCCCGCAAGTGGGTTAATGGTATGTGCTGCATCACCTAATATGACCACATTGTCTTGATAATATGATTGCGCATGTCGACGTGTTAATGGAAAACTGCCTCTGTCGATAACGGTAAAGTCACTATCTAACCGCTCAGGGAAATGCTGTCTGATTTGTTCGGCAAGTTGCACAGGGTTAAGTTGCATTAATTGCTTAATTCGGCTGCGACTGTCATACCAAACTAATGACGCATTTTTACCTGGTAAAGGTAAAAGCGAACGTGGGCCATGAGGTGTAAATTGTTGCCATGTAACATCTTGTTGCTCAGTCGCTGTGGCAACATTAATCAACATGGCTGATTGTGCATAATCCCAACCTGTAATACCAATACCAGCCCACTGACGGACTTGTGAGTTAGCCCCATCGGCCCCCACAACCAGTGTCGCCATCAGCTCAGCACCAGAATCAAGACTGACTTTGACTTGTGTAGCTTCACTTGAGCTAACTCGTTCAAATCGACTTACACTGTTGGGGCAATATAAGGTGATATTGTCCATCGTCTCGATTTGTTGCCATAGACACAGTTGAATTAAGCGATTTTCAAAAAAGTAACCTAAATGCGGTTCATCTATTTGGTCCGCATGAAACTGAGTGATGCAATCATCCATCTCCCATGTTTCTAAGCCTTTGTATGCCACATGACGTAATGATAATAAGGTGTCCATCACACCAAGACGGTCGAGCAATTGCTCAGAGGCGACACTAATTGCTGACACTCGAAGGTCCAGCGCTTGTTCTGGTTCATAGGCCTTGGGTTGATAAGCTTCAATCATTGCAACATTTAAGCCTAACTGCCCCAAGCCAACAGCAACTGCAGCCCCAACCATCCCGCCACCAACAATTACTACATCATGTTGAATCTCTTGACTTTGGTCACTGCCTTCAACCGTATCTTGAACTGCATCTTGCATTACTAAACCCTTCTCATCGCACGTCACACTTGTTTTAGTTAAATATGTGCAAACGTGTCTAAAATCGCTTAATCGTGTCGATATGTTGCTAGACAATCTTTGAGCAACACCTGCTTACAATGGTGACATATTAACCAGCAAACCTCTTCTTATACTCAAACTGTCTAATGAAAACACCTTGCACCACTTCTGTCATGCCAAGGTAAGAGAGGATACTATGTCTACTAACAGCACGTACGTACATTCTACAAAAATTAGCACCAAACTTTCGACAACGTCATTGGCGTTTAATGTAAAAAAAATATCCCGCGTTTTAGTGAGCGCTATATTGGCCGTCACAGGGTTATTTTCTGCTGCATCTCATGCGCAAATACAACCAATGGAAACCGTCACTGTCATCTATCGCACGCCATTTGATTATGCCTTATATCAACAAACCACGGAAATGCTCACTGGCTTTAATCGAGAGCTAGGCCAGAAAATTATTGCTCAAGCTCGCCAAGACAATGTCTCCTTGGCAAAAAGATACGGTTTTTTTGCTGATGACGAACAAGAATTCGTCAATTTAGCCGCAGAGTTTACCCATTCATCAAGATTGCATGCTGATTTAAATCAAAAGGTCATGCTTCAAGCACGTTTAGATAATTTAGCGATGGCCGAAGATTTTGGCTTTTTTGCTAATCAATCAAATGAGTTAGCACAGCAAGATAAATACCCTGAAAAAATAGGGGTATTCGCCATTTCAGAATAATGCCAACAAGATGTGCACAAAGGCTAGCCAGCGAGCCTTTGTGCAGTTAAAATACTCGGCTATTTTTCTGTGGTAATAGAACGGCGTAACTGATGAGTAAAAAACTGCACATAAAAACCTGGGGCTGTCAGATGAACGAGTACGATTCATCTAAAATGGCTGTTTTGCTGGACGATTATCAAGGTTATACCTTGACTGAGGATGCTGAAGAAGCAGACGTACTGCTACTAAACACATGTTCAATTCGTGAAAAAGCACAGGAAAAAGTGTTTCATCAGCTTGGTCGCTGGAAAACCTTAAAAGATAAAAAACCTGATTTAATTATCGGTGTTGGCGGCTGTGTTGCGTCGCAAGAAGGTAAAGCAATTAAAGAACGTGCTCAGTGTGTTGATATTATTTTTGGCCCACAAACCTTACACCGTCTTCCTGAAATGATTACCCAAATCAATAACGGTGATAAAGCCGTTATTGATGTGAGCTTCCCTGAAATCGAAAAGTTTGACCGTTTACCTGAGCCTAAAGCTGATGGTCCAACGGCGTTCGTGTCCATTATGGAAGGTTGCAGTAAATATTGTTCTTTCTGTGTTGTGCCATACACACGTGGTGAAGAAGTCAGCCGCCCTGTCGATGATGTGATTCTAGAAGTTGCACAACTCGCGGAGCAAGGTGTACGTGAAGTAAACCTACTTGGCCAAAACGTTAATGCTTTCCGTGGCCCAACTCACGATGATGAAATCTGCACCTTTGCTGAGCTCATTCGCTTAGTAGCATCTATTGATGGCATCGATCGTATTCGCTTTACCACGAGTCACCCTATCGAGTTTTCACAAGACATTATTGATGTCTATGAAGATACACCTGAATTAGTGAGCTTCTTGCACTTACCTGTTCAGTCAGGTTCAGATCGCATCTTAACTAACATGAAACGTGGCCATATGGCGATTGAATACAAGTCAATCATCCGTCGCTTACGTAAAGCCCGTCCTGATATTCACATCAGTTCTGACTTTATTATTGGTTTCCCAGGTGAAACTCAAGCTGACTTTGAAGACACCATGAAGTTAATTGAAGATGTGAGCTTTGATCACAGCTTCAGCTTTATCTACAGTGCACGTCCTGGTACTCCAGCAGCGGACTTGCCTGATGATGTATCCATGGAAGAGAAAAAACAGCGACTAGCGATTTTACAAGACCGTATTACTCAACAAGCGATGCGTTACAGCCGTCAAATGCTAGGTACAGTGCAACGTATTATGGTAGAAGGTCCATCTGTAAAGAATCCAATGGAGCTTCGTGGTCGTACTGAAAATAATCGTGTCGTTAACTTTGAAGGCGATCCAAAGTGCATTGGTGGCTTTGTTGATGTTGAAATCGTTGACGTTTACACGAATTCATTACGTGGCGTATTTGTCCGTGGTGAAGACGAAATGGATTTACGTCGTAGTTTACGCCCGTCAGATATTTTGGCTAAACATAAAACCGATGATGATTTAGGTGTGACTAAGTTCACTCCAAACTAATCATTAATCAGATTATGTTTTGTTAATAAAGGCGGCCTTGAGCCGCCTTTATTATGCTTTTACCATCATAGCGTGGTATTTTAGCGTTTACACTCGTAGATTGATTGTTAATAAACTCTCGTTTTGGAGCAATATTTTTGTCCACTAAAGTAACAACCATGAATTTGTACCTTGAGCCCTCAGAGACTCGAAGGTTGGCCTCATTATGTGGTCCTTATGATGACAACATTAAACAACTTGAGCGCCGTTTAGGGGTTGAAATTGCCCACAAAAACAATCATTTCAAGATTGTAGGCCTACCACGCAACGCATTTAATGCGAATAATTTGCTCAAGCAGTTATATATTGAAACGCAAACGGTTAAAGGCAGCACCCCTGATCTTGAACCTGAGCGCGTGCATTTAGCCATACAAGAAGTCATCAACCTTGAAGCTGAAAGCTCAGGTGAAGACAGTGCCCTGCACATCAAAACTAAACGCGGTGTTATCAAGCCAAGAAATCCAAATCAAGCCAATTATGTGGCCAATATTGCCAAGCATGATATTACTTTTGGTATTGGTCCTGCTGGTACGGGTAAAACCTTCTTAGCCGTGGCTGCAGCCGTTGATGCCCTTGAGCGCCAAGAAGTCCGCCGTATTTTGCTAACTCGACCAGCGGTTGAAGCAGGTGAAAAATTAGGTTTCTTGCCTGGTGATTTAAGCCAGAAAGTCGACCCTTACTTACGCCCGCTTTATGATGCATTATTTGAAATGCTCGGATTTGAAAAAGTTGAAAAACTGATTGAGCGCAACATTATTGAAATCGCGCCACTTGCTTATATGCGAGGCCGTACCTTAAATGATGCGTTTGTTATTTTGGATGAAAGCCAAAATACAACGGTTGAACAAATGAAAATGTTCCTAACCCGTATCGGCTTTAATTCTCGCGCTGTTATCACAGGTGATATTACTCAAATAGATTTGCCTCGTAGCCAAAAGTCTGGTCTACGCCAAGCTATCGAAGTGCTCAGCGAAGTGAATGACATCAGCTTTAACTTTTTCATGTCACACGATGTTGTGCGTCACCCAATTGTTGCTAGAATTGTTGAAGCCTATGATGCCTTCGACAGTAAAGAGCTAGCAATAAAAGCAGAAAAAGAGCGCCAGTACAAAAAGCGACAAGAAGCATTTAACGAACAAATGACGCAAGAAAATCATGCTACTGAGGTCGTTAAAAATGAGCTCTGAGAAAAGCACGAAACTGGAGCTAGATGTAGACTTACAGATTGCGGTAAATGACCCACAAGCTATTCCGACACAAGAAGAGTTTGAATTATGGGTTCGCACCGCAATTGGTAACACAATGGCACAAGCTGAATTGACGATTCGTATTGTCGAAAATACTGAAAGTCAGCAGCTTAACCATACTTATCGAGGCAAGGATAAACCAACAAATGTTTTATCGTTTCCCTTCGATGCCCCACCAGGGGTAGAATTGCCACTTTTAGGTGATTTAATCATTGCTGCTGAGGTCGTAGAACTCGAAGCAAAACAACAAAATAAGCCCCTTGTTGCACATTGGGCTCATATGGTTATTCATGGCTGCTTGCATTTGCTAGGTTATGACCATATTATCGACAGTGAAGCCGAAGAAATGGAGTCATTAGAGACTCAACTCATTGAAGGTTTAGGTTTTTCAAATCCGTATAAGGAAGCATAAATAAGTCAAAGGATTGCATGAAAGTGCCCTCCAGCGATTTAGTAAAATATTATGAGTGACGACATCCCACCGAGTACCAGCGCCCGTAAAAAAAACTGGATTGACAAAATAGGTCAGTTGTTTCAGGGCGAACCTCAAAATCGTGAAGATCTTGTTGATGTGATTGCAGGCGCTGAAGAGCGTGATCTCATTACCGAAGATACTCGCGAAATGATGAATGGTGTTTTAGAAGTATCGGGTCTTCGCGTTCGCGATATTATGATCCCTCGAAGCCAAATAGTCACATTACAAATCGATAGTACTGTTGAAGAGTTACTTGAAACAGTCATCGAATCAGCGCACTCTCGTTTTCCCGTAGTAAACGAAGACAAAGATCATATTGAAGGTATTTTGTTAGCAAAAGATCTACTCAAATATGGTTTTAAGCAATCTGACCAACCTTTCTCATTACACCAAGTCATTCGACCTGCTGTAGTTGTCCCAGAAAGTAAACGAGTCGATGTGCTGCTAAAAGAATTCCGCTCCCAACGTTATCATATGGCCATTGTGGTTGATGAGTACGGTGGTGTATCCGGTCTAGTCACCATTGAAGATATCTTGGAAGAAATCGTCGGCGAAATTGAAGACGAATTTGACCATAGCTCAGTGGAAGATACGGAAATCAAGAAGATCAGTAACACAGCGTTTATGATTAAAGCCCGCACGCCCATTGATGAATTCAATGAAGCTTGTGGTACCCAATTCAGCGACGAAGAGTTCGATACTGTCGGTGGTTTAGTGTCTCATGCCTTTGGTCATTTACCAGAGCGTAATGAAAGCGTGTTAATCGAAGGCATTGAATTCAAAGTCACTAACGCTGATACTCGACGACTCATTCAGCTTAGTGTGAAGTTACCTGATCCTAAACTTCAAGAAGACAACGACGACTAACACTGTGTTTAAAAAAAATAATATCTCTGCATCATCTTTAGTTAAGATGATGACCGCTTTTATTGCGGGTGCTTCAACCACACTCGCTTTTGCGCCCTACTCCATTTGGGCCTTCTATCCAGCGGCGATGTTATTTGTCCTCTGGCAAAGCCGTAAATTAACCCCAAAAGAAAACTTCTTTCACTGGTTAAGTTTCGGCTTTGGCTGTTTTGCCTTTGGTATAAGCTGGGTACATGTCAGCATCGACACCTTTGGGGGATTACCCTTATTTGTATCGATGACATTAATGGGGTTATTAGCTCTTTACCTAGCACTTTATCCTGCACTGGCAGGCTACCTCACCGCTAAGCTTAGTCAACACCCACGCTTTAAGCATTGGCATTGTTATTTCCAATATCTAGGTTTGTTTCCAGCTCTTTGGGTTATTACAGAGTGGATGCGAGGCTGGGTATTAACTGGGTTCCCGTGGTTATGGGCTGGCTACAGCCAAACCCAAGGGCCGCTTTCTGAGTTAGCCAGCATTGTTGGCGCACTTGGATTAAGTTACATCATTGCCCTATTCTGTGGCTCTATTGCATTAGTCATGAAAAAGCGCTTTATGAGTGCCATCATTATTTCTGCAGTGCTATTGGCGTCCACAATCGCAGCACCAATGATATCGGACATTACCCCTCGCAATGAGACTGTAAAAGTTGCCTTGGTGCAAGGTAATATTGCACAAAGCATGAAATGGGAGCCTGATGCACTATGGCCTACACTGCTAAAATACATGGACTTAAGCCGTCCAAATTTTGATGCTGATATTGTCATATGGCCAGAGGCTGCTGTTCCAGCACCAGAATCAATGGTGGGTGATTTTTTAAGAAACACAGATAAAGTCGCCAATATGAATGACAGTGCCATTATTACTGGCATCATCAGTCTGCAAAAGAATGATTTTTATAATTCTCTTATTGTCCTAGGTAACGCTAATAAAGCTGTTCAACCTATGGGCGATTATCAAGGCAATGGCACTAATGATTATAAAAAACACCACTTACTGCCTATCGGTGAATTCGTCCCGTTTGAGAGTCTACTAAGACCATTGGCACCGTTTTTTAATCTGCCAATGTCATCATTTGCTAGGGGAAATTTTCAACAGCAAAACCTTAACGCTATGGGGTATCAAATTGCTCCAGCACTTTGCTATGAAATCGTATTTCCAGAACAGCTTCGCGCCAATACTCATGCTGATACTGATTTACTGCTTACAGTGTCAAATGATGCATGGTTTGGTGACTCAATTGGCCCCCTACAGCACATGGAAATTGCCCAAATGCGCTCAATTGAGCTTGGTAGACCACTGGTTCGAGCAACCAATAATGGCGTGACAGCTGTGGTTGATGTCCACGGTCGTATTACCCACCAAATACCACAATTTAAAGAAGGCGTATTAGTGGCCGATGTCGCTTTATATGACGGTGAAACTTGGTTTAAACATCTAGGTCAGACCCCATTATTGATATTGTGCTGGTTACTATTACTCATAGGCATCGCTATTCAAGTGTCGATATGGAAACAGAGCAAAACTGATTGAACCAAAAACAAAAGCAAACAGGGTTTACCTTAATTGAGCTCTTTGTTGTCATTATCATTTTGGCTATTTTAGCCATCGTGGCAGCACCTAAATTTATCACTGTCTCTACAGAAGCGAGAGTCAGTGGCCTTGCACAGCTCAATGCCAGTGCTAAAACAGCAAATAATCTTGTTTATGCCCGCTCGCAGATGAGTAGTTTCTCAACCCAATCAGTAGGAAATAGAACGGATTTATTGGATATTGATTTAGAAGGTGATGGCAGCTTTAATACCCGCCTAAAATGGGGTTACCTAGACAATACTGATATCGAAAAATGGCTCATTATTGATGATGGTTTTGTGATTGAGTACCAAGGCATTGCAAATACCTTTATCGGTTACGATTTAAACCAAGACGGCAAAGTCCAAGATGACCAATGCTATTTTCTCTATACCCAAGCTGCTAATGCAACCACCCCACCAGGCTATGTCAACGAGGTGTCTGGGTGTTAAACCTTTAATTGGCTCAGCTGAGCCAATTAACCTTTGCTAAAACATTAAGGTGCTAAAGATTCTCGGGTGAACATTTCATTATCACACTGAGGGCAGTCAGGAATTAAGCTTGGAAACTCAATGCTCATTTCATGGTTACATTCAGTACAAATGACCTTTCCTTGGTTTATCACCTCACCCGACATATAAAAGCCCTTGTGTTTGAAGTCTTGGGCAATCTCATGCCATTCAACTTGGCTTCTATCCGTAATTTCACCTAGCCAATGCCAAAGGGTGTTTTCTAAAGTGATAACTGTAGGACTAAAACTGAGATTTTCAGCATTTTCCTCTTTTACATAGCTTGCGATGTCACGCTTTAAAAATTCTTCTACTAAAGCGAGCTCCTCTGCTTGAGCTTCTGACTTCAATTGCAAATAATCTTTACACTGGGTTACTGATGCAAAAAGGCTCTTTGCAGTCAATGAGTTATCTTCTTCATAGCGCTGTTTCACTTGCTCAAAAAGCGTCTGATAAAGCCCTAATAATGCTGAACTTCTTCCACTCATAAAAAATACTCCTTCATCTGAACCTTTTTAATGCATCACTTCTAGTTTATTCTATGCAGATCTCACTCGCGCTTTTTAGCGTTAGATCAAACAATGGGCGGCATAGGCCGGAATAGATTGATGCAAGAGCAATATAATCCCTCAGAAATTGAAGCCCTAGTGCAAAAGCACTGGGAAGACAAAAAAACCTTCGAAGTTACAGAAGATGAAAACAAAGAGAAATTTTACTGTCTCTCAATGTTCCCTTATCCATCTGGTCGACTTCACATGGGACACGTCCGTAACTACACCATAGGTGATGTTGTTGCTCGTTACCAACGTTTGCAAGGTAAAAATGTGTTACAACCTATCGGTTGGGACTCATTCGGCCTACCTGCTGAAAATGCGGCAATCAACAACAAGACAGCCCCAGCACCGTGGACATACGAAAATATCGACTACATGAAAAACCAGCTTAAATTATTAGGTTTTGGTTATGATTGGAGTCGTGAAATTGCGACTTGTACTCCTGAGTACTACCAGTGGGAGCAATGGTTCTTCACCAAGTTATACGAAAAAGGCTTAGTCTATAAAAAGACTGCGTCAGTAAACTGGTGTCCAAACGATGAAACCGTACTCGCCAATGAACAAGTACAAGACGGCTGCTGCTGGCGCTGTGACACTGAAGTGGTTCAAAAAGAAATCCCTCAGTGGTTCATCAAAATTACCGATTACGCTGAAGAGCTATTAAATGATATTGATCAGCTTGACGAATGGCCTGAACAGGTTAAGTCAATGCAGCGTAACTGGATTGGCCGCAGTGAAGGTATCGAAATGACCTTTAATGTTGCTAACAGTGACGAGACGTTCGATATCTACACAACACGTCCTGATACCGTTATGGGTGTGACGTATGTTGCGATTGCAAGCGGTCACCCGCTAGCAGAAAAAGCCGCGCTGAATAACCCAGAGTTAGCTGCATTCATTGAAGAATGTAAAAACGTTGATACCACTGAAGCTGCTATGGCTGCAATGGAGAAAAAAGGCGTTGCAACGGGTCTTAATGCCATTCACCCATTAACGGGTAAAGAAGTCCCAATTTGGGTCGGAAACTTTGTATTAATGAACTATGGTACAGGCGCTGTTATGTCAGTTCCTGCTCATGATCAACGTGATTACGAATTTGCTAAAAAGTATGGTTTAGCCATTGAAGCTGTAATTAAGCCAGTTGATGGTGAGCTAGATATTAGTGAAGAAGCCTTCACTGAAAAAGGCGTACTATTTAATTCAGCTGAGTTCGACGGTCTTGAATTCCAAGCCGCTTTTGATGCGATTGATGCAAAACTTGCCGCAGAAGGTAAAGGGAAGCGTCAAGTCAACTTCCGTCTACGTGACTGGGGTGTTTCTCGTCAACGCTACTGGGGCGCACCAATTCCAATGGTGACCCTTGAAGACGGTACTGTCATGCCAACGCCAGAAGAGCAACTACCCGTTGTCTTACCTGAAGATGTGGTAATGGATGGTATTCAAAGCCCAATTAAAGCAGACAAAGAATGGGCTAAGACAGAAGTTAACGGCCAGCCAGCACTGCGTGAAACAGATACCTTCGATACCTTTATGGAATCATCTTGGTACTACGCACGTTACTGTAGCCCGCATGCCGATCAAATGCTTGACCCTGCTAAAGCGAACTACTGGTTACCAGTGGATCAATACATTGGTGGTATCGAACATGCGTGTATGCACTTACTTTACTTCCGTTTCTTCCACAAATTACTTCGCGATATCGGATTAGTGGATTCGAACGAGCCAGCAAAACGTCTATTGACTCAAGGTATGGTACTTGCTGATGCGTACTACTACACCAATGAGAAAGGCGCTCGAGTTTGGGTTTCACCAGCTGATGTAACAGTTCAAGAAACTGACGACAAAGGCCGTGTAGTTAAGGCTGTCGACAAAGAAGGCCATGAGCTGGTTTACACCGGTATGAGCAAAATGTCGAAGTCTAAGAATAACGGTATTGACCCACAAGAAATGGTTGATAAATACGGTGCTGACACCGTACGTTTATTCATGATGTTTGCTGCACCACCTGAGCTCACTCTTGAGTGGCAAGAATCAAGTGTTGAAGGTGCACATCGCTTTATTAAGCGTTTATGGAAAACGGCACACGATCATGTTGCTCAAGGTGACGTTGTTGCTCTTGACCCTAAAGCGCTTGATAACAATCAAAAAGCACTTCGTCGTGAACTGCATAAGACCATCGCCAAAGTCAGTGATGACATCGAGCGTCGTCAAATGTTCAACACTGCTATTGCCGCTATCATGGAGCTAATGAACAAATTGCAAAAAGCACCGTCTGCTAACGAGCAAGATCGTGCACTTATGCAAGAAGCATTAACTGCAGTAACGCGTTTGCTTTACCCTATCATTCCACATACAAGCTTTAGCTTATGGACTGCATTAGGTAACCAAACTGATATTGAAGACAGCTTATGGCCAACAGTTGATGAATCAGCACTGGTTGAAGACAGCAAACTTATTATCGTTCAAGTGAATGGTAAACTGCGCGCTAAAATCACCGTTGCTGCAGATGCATCAAAAGAAGAAGTTGAAGCATTAGGCTTAGCGGATGAAAACGTACAAAAATTCACTGACGGTGTCACCGTGCGTAAAGTGATTTACGTACCAGGTAAACTGCTGAACATTGTTGCAAAATAATCATTTTCAACAATTAACGCTGTTCACTACAGTGAAATAATGCATTTTCTGACAGTAAGGTTGCTATTGATTAGCAACCTTACTTATTTCCCTGTAATCTATTATTCAACTTTGCTTAAGCAAAATATCCACTCCAACGTTTAAAAGGATGCCAATAACAGTGATGCTAATACAACGCATTAGCTTGGCAATAATCGCACTGGTTATCTTAACCACTGCAGGTTGCGGCTTTAAATTACAACGCAGTTATTCTATTCCAGCTGAGCTTGAAGAATTACATTTAAGTACCAGCGATCAATACAGTGAGCTATCAAGACTGGTAAGCGACAGATTACGTATTCATGCAGTCTCAACAGTACCTGCATCAGATACAACGCCAACACTAAGGTTAATTAACGACTCATTAGAGCGAGCGACATTATCGTTATACCCAACAGGTAACGTTGCCGAATACGAATTGATTTATTTAGTGAATTATTCCGTCACTTTGCCACAATCTGAACCACAAATTTTCCATGCTGAAGTACGTCGCGATTACCAAGACGATCCTCGTACAGCTCTCGCTAAAAGTCGCGAGATGGATATGTTGGTCAAAGAAATGCGTATTCAAGCAGCTGACAACATTATTCAAACGTTGGCCTCAATCGAGGTGAATTGATGCGGGTTTACCCAGATCAAATAAGCCAGCATTTAAAAAATCCGCAAGGTTGCTACCTGTTATTTGGCGATGACCCATGGCTCATCGAAAATTGCAAAGGACAGATTTTAGCAGCAGCGAAAAAGCATGGCTTTGATGAACGTGTTCACTTAACTCAAGAAACAGGTTTCAGCTGGAATGATTTGATTCAGGAATGGCAATCCATGAGTTTATTTGCCAGTCGACGGATCATTGAATTAACCCTGCCACAAGCTAAACCCGGCACAGAAGGCTCTGCTGCATTAATTTCAATGATGCAAAGCCCTAATCCAGACATTATTTTACTTATTCACGGACCAAAGCTGTCCGCTGAAACTAAAAGTAAATGGTTTAAGACCCTCGATGCATCTGGCATTTATTTACCTTGTACTACCCCAGAAGGGAAGCAATTTCAGCGCTGGCTAGATAACCGAATCCATCATTATCATTTGCAAGTGCAAATGGATGCCAAAGCCATGCTGTTTAATTTGTTTGAAGGTAACTTATTAGCAGCAGAGCAAGCACTACAGCTACTGCAATTACTCAGTCCGGAACAACCGATTCATAGTGATCATTTAACTGATTATTTTGAAGATCAATCTCGCTTTACCGTATATCAGCTTACGGATGCCCTATTAGGTAACCATCAAAAGCACGCACAGCACATGCTGGTGCAATTAAATGGTGAAGGCACCGCCATGCCAATTTTAATGTGGGCACTGTTTAAAGAACTTAATGTACTGCTTAGTTTAAAAACGGCGGTCGAAGAAGGCGCACAGCTTAATAGTCTTTGGCAACAGCACCGAATATGGGATAAACGCAAACCGCTTTATCAAGCAGCATTAACGCGCTTAACCCTAAGCCAAATCGAACACATGCTTGCCTTTGCTTCAAAAATGGAAATGAATCTCAAACAACACGGTATTGAAGATTGGACCGCTATGAGCCATTTATGTCTGCTATTTGATCCAAATGCACATCGCCGCCTTGCCCATATTGAGCTACAGACATGAAAATAGGATTACTAGGCGGCACTTTTGATCCAATTCATTTAGGTCACATCAAGCCCGCATTGGAAGTCTTGCATCAGCTAAATCTCGATAAAATTTGGTTAATGCCAAATCATATACCGCCCCACAAACAATCAACGACAGTCAACACTCAACATCGTCTTGCAATGACTCAAGCTGTCTGTGAGCTATATGATGAGTTTGCACTTTGTGATATTGAAATTAATCGTGACACGCCATCATATTCGGTAGCAACGTTAGCATTACTTAAACAGCAATATCCCCAGCATCAGTTTTACTTCATTATGGGAACCGACTCGTTTATCCAATTACCCACTTGGTATCACTGGCAATCATTATTCGACTTATGCCATATCGTCGTGTGTCAGCGACCAGGTTGGCAGTTAATAGCTGAACATCCAATGACAATCGTATTAGCAGATAACCAACTCGTCAGTACCAGTGCATTGACAGGAAAAATCTACCCTATCGAAGTACAGCCGCAAGATATCTCCTCGACACAAATACGCCAATTGCTGAGCAATTTAACAGTCGAAGAACGCCAAGACTCAAACAATGCACAGCTAAATGCATTACTCCCTGAGGTCATTCAGCAATACATTTGCCAACATAGTCTGTATCAAGCTAATTAAGCTGTTCATTTGCACGCCAGTTCAATTGCGCTAACAGGGGTATTTTGCGTATAATGCCCCGTTGTTTTAACAGATCGAGGTAAGTGACGTGCAGAGCACGGAATTAAAAGATTTTGTTGTCGATAAGATCGATGACCTAAAAGCCAAAGACGTTGTGGTATTAGACGTGGCAAACCAATCGCACATTACTGATTTTATGGTAATTTGTTCTGGTACATCAAAAACACATGTTCGTGCAATCGCAGAGAATATGATTGTCGAAGCTAAAACTGCAGGCATGCAACCGTTAGGTGTTGAAGGTCGTGATAGCAGCGAATGGGTACTGGTTGATTTAGGTGGCGTAATTTTACACGTGATGCAGCAAGCAACACGCGAATTCTACGACCTAGAAAAACTATGGACTGATAGCGACGCATAATGAAGTTACAACTGATTGCTGTTGGCACTAAGATGCCAGATTGGGTCACCCGCGGATTTGAAGAGTACCAACGTCGCTTTCCTCGCGATATGGCGTTAGAACTGATTGAAATCCCCGCAGGAAAGCGCGGTAAAAATGCTGATATAGCACGCATTCTTCAAAAAGAAGGCGAACTTATGCTAGCAGCAGTGCCCAAAGGCAATCACATTGTAAGCCTAGATTTGCCAGGCAAGAATTGGGAAACGCCTCAACTTGCTCAGCAACTCAGTAAATGGCAACTTGATGGCCGCGATGTCAGCTTATTGATTGGCGGTCCTGAAGGTCTTGCTCCTGACTGTAAAGCAGCAGCAAGCCAAAGTTGGTGTTTATCTGCACTGACTTTACCCCATCCATTAGTTCGAGTTTTGGTGGCAGAAAGCCTTTATCGAGCATGGAGCATAAATAACAACCACCCCTACCACAGAGAATAAACCTAATTGGTAAAGCGCTGGTAAAAGTGAAGTTAATTCAGCTAATATAGCTATTCTGAATTTTTTCTGCCTTACCCCTATCGGAGATAGCTTAAGTGTCGCCAAAAAAGCGCATTGCCATGCACGACCACGCTGCCGAGGCGTCGCTATTCAAACGTCGTGCTTTGTTTACCTTCCTGTGCGTATTTGTCCTAATCAGTATCCTGCTGTCTAATCTATACCAATTGCAGGTTGTCTCTTTCCAAGATTACGAAACACGCTCCAATGATAACCGTATTCGTGTGGTGCCTGTTGCACCTAGTCGTGGTCTTATTTATGACAGACACGGACAGTTATTGGCTGAAAACCAACCTTTTTATACGTTAGAACTGATCCCAGAAAAAGCCCAAGGAATAACTGAGTCGCTGGATAAACTCAATGAGATCATTGCGCTCACCCCAGATGAACGAGAAAGCATCACTGAAAGATTGCGTTACCATCGCCGCTTTAAGCCACTTACAATTAAATCCCGTCTCACTGAAGAACAAGTTGCCACATTTAGTGTTAACCAACACCAATTTCCTGGCTTTAGAGTAGAGGCAGGCCTTAAACGTCATTACCCATATGAAGGCTTAATGACCCATGTATTGGGTTATGTTGGAAAAATTAATGCTCGTGACCGTGCTTCACTTGAAAGCTCAGGACAATGGAAAAACTATGCCGCAACCAATGACATTGGCAAACAAGGCATCGAAAAATTCTACGAAAGCTTATTATTAGGTAAACCTGGCCACTTAGAAGAAGAAGTGAATAACCGTGGTCGAGTGATCCGTACCTTAAAAGTCACCCCGCCGACACCGGGTCAAGATATCTACTTAACATTAGATTTAAAACTGCAGCAAAAAGCCATGGAGTTACTCGATGGTCGCCGTGGCTCTGTTGTCGCTATTGACCCGCAAGATGGTGGTGTTCTCGCCATGGTTTCTAGCCCAACTTACGACCCTAATTTATTCGTACATGGCATTAGTTCTAAAGCCTATAGCGCATTACTTAATGATAAATCTAGGCCTTTGATTAACCGTGCAACACAAGGTCAATATTCACCTGCATCGACGATTAAACCCCATGTCGCACTGCTTGGGCTAGAAGAAAAAACCATTACCGAGAAAACCCGTATTTGGGATCCTGGTTTTTGGCAAATTCCAAATGTTGAGCGTAAGTACCGAGATTGGAAACGTTGGGGTCACGGTTGGGTAGATGTGTATAGTTCAATCATGGATTCCTGCGACACGTTTTTCTATGATCTCGCCTATAAAGTCGGTGTCGATAAAATTGCCCAGTTTATGTCCCAATTTGGTTTTGGCGAATCCACTGGCATCGATATTTACGAAGAGGCCAACGGCATCATGCCTTCAAAAGATTGGAAGCGCATGCGCTATAACCAACCTTGGTATATTGGTGACACTATTTCGGTGGGAATTGGCCAAGGCTACTGGACAACCACGCCATTACAGCTAACGAATGCTGCCACCATATTAGCCAATCATGGACAGCGCTTCACACCTCATTTATTAAAATCATTTAAAGATGAAACATCAAAAATTGATACACCGATAGATGAGCAAGCCCCAATTGTGCTCGATAATGACAACAACTGGGAAATCATCAATGAAGCAATGCGCCGCACAGCTCACAAATCTCGCTTTACCGATGCTACTTATACCGCAGCAATGAAAACCGGTACGGCGCAAGTATTCAGTGTCGCACAAGATGCCAAATACGATTCTGAAACCGTTGCAGAGCATTTACGAGATAACGCATTAATCATTGCCTATGCCCCTTATGAGAACCCGAAAATAGTCTTAGCAGTTGTACTTGAAAATGCTGGCTGGGGTGGTGTTAATGCAGGGCCAGTTGCCCGTGCTCTATTGGATGAATATATGTTACGTGACGAATGGAAGGTAGAAGAATGAATGCTTCTCACCACCCACATAAAAAAAATATCTGGCAAAAACTTCACATAGATTTGCCACTATTACTGGGCCTATTAGCATTAATGCTATTTGGCTTATTTGTGATTTATTCAGCCAGTGGCGAAGATGCTGCCATGATGGAGCGTCAGTTAGTTCGCTTAACACTGTCGCTAGGCGTAATGTTTGTATTCGCACAAATTAACCCTGAAATCCTCAGGCGGTGGGCTCTGCCCATCTACGTTGCCGGCATAATACTGCTCTTGGGAGTGCACTTTTTTGGCACCATCAATAAAGGCGCACAACGTTGGTTAAACCTCGGTTTTATGGAGTTTCAGCCCTCTGAACTCATCAAATTAGCCTTCCCAATTACGATGGCTTGGTATATCAGTAAGTTTCCATTGCCGCCTAAAAAACGTCACTTAGCGGGTGGTTTAGTCATACTGTTAATCCCAACGTTATTAATTGCCAAACAACCGGATTTAGGGACCTCGATTCTTGTTGCCGCATCAGGTGTATTTGTCCTGTTTTTATCAGGCATGAGCTGGGTTATTGTCGGCAGTTGTGTCGCAGCAATTTTGGCGCTTCTGCCAATACTGTGGTTCTTTTTAATGCACGATTATCAACGTACACGTGTGATGACCCTATTCGATCCTGAACGTGACCCTCTAGGTGCTGGCTATCATATTATCCAATCCAAAATTGCTATTGGTTCTGGTGGTCTTTGGGGTAAAGGCTGGCTACAGGGCTCACAATCACAATTAGAATTCTTACCTGAGCGCCACACTGATTTCATTTTTGCCGTGATAGGCGAAGAGTTTGGTTTGATAGGTAGTTTAATTTTATTAGGCTTGTACTTGTATATCATTGGCCGAGGCCTTGTTATCGCCTCACGAGCACAAACCAGTTTTGCCCGCTTACTCGCAGGCAGTATTACCCTGACCTTCTTCGTTTATATTTTCGTGAATATTGGCATGGTTTCCGGCATTTTACCTGTAGTGGGCGTACCACTGCCGTTAGTCAGCTATGGCGGTACATCGATGATGACATTGATGATAGGATTTGGCATCTTAATGAGTATTCATACTCATCGACGATTCATAGACCGTTAAGTATTGCGCTGTATATTATGCCTCGAGTCGTAACACAACGGCTCGCATTACAATAAGTCGCTAATAAACATTAAACAATAGGATTGTTAATGCACTTTAAAACAAGACTCGCAGCTGGATTAGCATTGCTACTGAGCTGCACCAGCCTTCAAGCTGAAGATACGGTGAATACGCAAGTGACTGATAGCGCTACGATGACCGATAGCGCTGAAGTCCTCGCCCTAAAACAAGAATTTATCGCCACCCAAGTCAGTAAAGGGTTTACTGAACAAGAAGTGCAGCAATTTCTTTCCAGTGCTAACCACAATCAAGCTGTATTAGATGCCATTTCAAAACCTTGGGAAGCCAAACCTTGGCATCAATATTACCCCATTTTCTTAACTGATAAGCGATTAGAAAAAGGCCTCGCATTTTGGCAAGAAAATGCTGAGACCATTCAAAAGGCAGCTGAAAGATTTCAAGTCGACCCACAAATTATCGTGGCCATTATTGGTATTGAAACTTTCTACGGCGGTTACATGGGTAACTATAAGGTTCAAGATGCTTTATATACCTTAGGATTTTATTACCCGCCAAGAGCGACCTTTTTCCGCAGCGAGTTTGGCAACTTGATGTCACTGATCAAAGAAGAACAATTAGATAACGATAATCTAAAAGGCTCTTACGCTGGCGCAATGGGTTATGGTCAATTTATTCCTTCAAGTTATCGCCATTACTCTGTTGACTTCAGTGGCGATGGACGTCGAGATTTACTCAATAGTAAAGAAGACGCCATTGGCAGTGTTGCTAACTACTTTCATCAACACGGATGGAAAAAAGGTGCTCCTGTTACACTCAAATTAAACCACACCAGTGACACTGCGCCTGCTGCAAGTGTTTGGGTTAAGGGTAAGCCAACACAAACCGTTGCAGACATTTTAGCGCCAAGTTTAAGTCTGGCAGAATCTAAAGACATCGATGCATCACAACCTGCATTATTAATTAAGCTTGAACAACCTGAGATGAACGAGTATTGGTTAGGTTTAAATAATTTTTACGTCATCACTCGTTATAATCGTAGCCCGCTTTATGCTATGGCCGTATACCAGTTTAGCCAACAGTTAGAAGCAGCTTATCATGCAAAATAACACTCGTTTAAGCCTTATCATAGTGAGTTTATGTGCTTTGCTCAGCGCGTGTTCAAGCTCTGGTTCAAGCCAAGATGATCGTTATCAAATGAAAAATGATCGGGCTCCGAAAAGTGCCCCAGATGTCAGTAAAGTTGAAGATGCCCATCCCAAATATGAGCCCTACAGTCGACAAGGCAATAAGCGAACGTATACCGTGCGTGGTAAGTCATATACTGTACTACCGACAGCAAAAGACTTCAGACAAAGTGGTTACGCCTCTTGGTACGGCTCTAAGTTTCATGGTCATTTAACCTCAAATGGCGAAACCTATGACATGTACTCAATGTCTGCGGCGCACAAGACTTTGCCTTTACCTAGCTATGTTAAAGTGACCAATGAAGCCAATAACAAACAGGTTATCGTTCGAGTCAATGATCGCGGCCCATTTCACGAAGGGCGTATTATTGATTTGTCATATGCTGCGGCCTATAAACTCGACATGCTAGGTAGCGGTACTGCCAAAGTAAGTATTGAAACCATTCATATAGAGTCACCAGAATCTATGGCCCTAGATGAGCTAAAAGATGACAGCGTACATATCATTCAAGTTGTGGCCTCTAAAGACCAAGTAAGAATTAACGTATTAGCGAAAGAGTTTGAGCGCAAATACAAGGTGCCTGCAATAGTAGAAAGTGCAAATGGCTTTTACCGCTTACTGCTAGGACCGATAGCGCAAACCTACCTAGCCAATAAGTTATTAACCCAGATAAAACAAGACGGTTACCCACAAAGTTACCTGAGAACACCGACAAAAAAATAAATCGATAATAACCTGTCATTACCGACTGTAAATTAACCCTTGTTAATGAACCTAAATGCCAATTTATGGTCGACTAATGATATAATTGTTTTAATTGTGTCGTTTTAGTGTGTAAATCAACTGAAGTAGTTAGCTACTTTATGTTTAACTCGCTGTAATATCATTAAATATTGATTAACGACTCGACTTCTTTCATGACTAACCAGAGATGTGCAAACTCAATGATGAAAATTGTAAACACACCGCTTAAATCTTTGCTGCTGCTTTCCGCTGTATCTTTTTCTTCTCAAGCAGCCAACGCACCTATGGTTATGCCAAATGCGCCAACGGTAGCCGCTAAAGCTTACGTATTAATGGATTACAACTCTGGCCGCATTATTGCTGAAAATAATGCCTATGAGTCACTTAACCCTGCTAGCTTAACCAAAATGATGACCAGCTACGTTATTGGTCATGAAGTTAAAGTTGGCAACATTTCGCTGGATGACGAAGTAACCATCAGTAAAAAAGCATGGTCTAAAAACTTCCCAGATTCGTCGAAAATGTTTATCGAAGTAGGTAAAAAAGTCACTGTTGAAGACCTAAACCGAGGCATTATTATTCAATCGGGTAACGATGCTTGTGTTGCCATGGCTGAGCATATTGCCGGAACAGAAGACGGCTTTGTCGACTTAATGAACTCTTGGTCAAAACAGCTTGGTATGACCCAAAGTTACTTTGAAAACTCACACGGTCTTGATTCTGACAACCACAAAACAACTGCATACGACATGGCATTATTAGGTGCTGCATTAATTCGTGATGTACCAGATGAATACCGTGTTTACTCTGAAAAGTCATTTACCTTTAACGGTATTAAACAGTACAACCGTAATGGCTTGCTATGGGACAACAGCTTAAATGTTGATGGTATTAAAACAGGCCACACTTCAGGCGCTGGGTATAACCTAGTCTCTTCTGCAACCAATGACGGCATGCGTTTAATCACTGTTGTGATGGGTACGGGCAGTGAGTCAGCTCGTAAAGCGGAAAGCAAAAAGTTACTTAATTATGGTTTCCGTTTCTTTGAAACGATTACCCCTTATAAAGCGGGTGACACCTTTGTAACTCAAAAAATCTGGTATGGCGATCGTGAAACGGTAGATTTAGGTGTGGTCACTGACACCCCAATTACCATTAATCGTGGTCAAGCTAAAAACTTACAAGCTAACTTCGAGCTAACTAAGCCTTTATCTGCGCCTTTAGCTAAAGGTGAGACGGTTGGCCGTATCTTCTTCCAACTTAACGGAAAAGATATTGCTGAGTTCCCACTTGTTACTCTTAATGAAGTGAACGAAGGCAGCTGGTTTAGTAAACTTATGGATTACTTCAAGCAAATGTTTGAAGGTTGGTTTGGCTAAACCTAGCTAAAAACCATAACCTCGCTTCATATAAATAAAGTCACCTTAGGGTGACTTTATTTTTTACCGCTTTATTTAACCGCATTAGCCTTGTATTACAGTATAATTACCCCATATAGAACACAAAGCACAAATCACAACCGCAGAGAGCACACACATGATAGATACAAACTTTGGCGAATTAATGGAATTCCCGAATTCTTGCCCATTCAAAGTCATTGGCGCAGCAGATGATACGCTAGCCGATCGTGTTGTTGCCGTTGCACAACAGCTTGCTCCAGGCGATTACGCCCCAACAGTAAAATCGTCAAGCAAAGGTACGTACTACGCTATTTCTATTCGTATTACTGTAACGAGCAAAGAGCACATCGAAAAAGTTTATACAGATCTTGCAGCAATTGAAGGCGTTAACCGCGTACTTTAATTGCGTTTAAAACGTGATCAACCTAACACTTTAATGTCTTTTTAGTGTTAGGTGCGTATAATAAGCCATCTTTTTTGAGGGGAGAGGTTGCCCTTGCAAACTCAAGCGTTACATATCAGACATCTTGGACGCCAAGATTACGAATCAGTGTGGCATGCAATGCAAGCCTATACCGATAATCGTGATAGCGACAGCAATGACGAATTATGGATTGTTGAACACTCGCCCGTATTCACCCAAGGCCAAGCAGGCAAAAGCGAGCACATCCTCAACCCTGGTGACATTCCCGTCATACAAGTCGACCGCGGCGGTCAAGTGACTTATCACGGTCCAGGTCAACTGGTTGTATACCCTCTTATCGACATCAAGCGCAGTAAACTAGGCGTACGACAACTGGTCAATAACATCGAGCAAAGCATTGTCGATATGTTGGCTATGTATGATGTTAATGCATACGCTAAAGCTGATGCTCCAGGTGTTTACGTTGACGAACGCAAAGTGGCTTCTTTAGGGCTTAGAATTCGTAAAGGCTGCTCTTTTCATGGCCTTGCCCTCAATGTCGATATGGATTTAGCGCCGTTTCAACGCATCAACCCGTGTGGTTATGCGGGGCTTGAAATGGTGCAATGCAAAGCATTAGGCGGCCCTCAAACCGTAACTGAAGCTGGCGAAAAACTGATTCAAACATTAAGCAAAGTATTGGGCTACCAAGAACTTGTACATCATCAAGGATTAGCAGAATAATATGAATAGGCCTGAAAGATTACAACCTGGTGTAAAACTGCGTGATGCCGAAAAAGTCGCACGTATTCCAGTAAAAGTGGTTCCTTCTGAAAAAGAAACCATGTTGCGCAAACCTAATTGGTTACGCGTGAAGCTACCTGCATCGAACCAACGTATTACTGAAATTAAATCAGCACTGCGTAAAAATGGCTTACATTCAGTCTGTGAAGAGGCATCATGCCCAAACCTTGCTGAATGTTTTAACCATGGTACAGCTACATTCATGATCTTAGGTGCCATTTGTACTCGTCGCTGCCCTTTCTGTGACGTTGCCCATGGGCGTCCGCTAAAACCTGATGCTGAAGAGCCTAAAAAGTTAGCGCAAACCATCAAGGATATGAAACTTAAGTATGTGGTTATTACCTCTGTTGACCGTGATGATTTACGTGATGGCGGCGCACAGCACTTTGCTGATTGTATCCGTGAAATCCGTATTTTAAATCCGCATATCAAAATTGAGATTTTAGTGCCTGATTTCCGTGGTCGTATTGATGCAGCACTAGACATCATTGCCACTGAGCCACCTGATGTGTTTAACCACAACTTAGAAACAGCGCCTAAGCATTACCGTAAAGCGCGTCCTGGTGCTAACTATCAATGGTCACTCGATTTATTAAAACGTTTTAAAGAGCGCCACCCTAATGTACCGACTAAATCGGGTTTAATGATGGGACTCGGTGAAACTAACGAAGAAATCGCTCAAGTGCTGCGTGACTTACGTGCTCATGACGTTGAAATGCTAACTTTAGGTCAATATTTACAGCCTTCTAAGTTCCATTTACCTGTTGAACGTTATGTACCGCCAGCTGAATTTGACGAATTAAAAGCACTCGCTGATGAACTTGGCTTTACCCATGCAGCTTGTGGTCCGTTAGTACGCTCAAGCTACCATGCAGATTTACAAGCTCAAGGTAAAGAAGTGAAGTAAGTAGTTAAAGCTGGTCGATTTAACCAAAAAAACGGCGCATCGCGCCGTTTTTTATGAGCCATAAGTTAACCTAACTGGCAAATGACAAGTTTACCCGCAAGCTGATTTTATCGCCCTTGTTGAACCATGTTTTTGATTATCTTGGCTTTAACAAAATGGTCGAGCTTATGTGTTTGAATCCACCAAGTTGCGGCTTCCATCAACAACTCAGGGTCATCATTTTTATTAGCAAAAAACGCATAAAATGACACGCCAACATTATCCCCTTTCACCGCAATTTTTTTATCACACACTTCAATGATTTTGGCTCTTAGTGATGCTCTCATATCCACTTAATTCTCATACTCAGTTAATGCTTACAGCCATCGCGGTTGCGTGTTTCAAAAAGCCTAGCGACTTCTTACTCTTATATAATGACGTCAATAATGCTTAGTTAAATCAACCTAACATGATAGGTCATATCAGGCAGCTTCAATCGAGTAATCCATTAATATGGCATCTTCTCGGCCAGTATCACACGGATAATAGCCCTTACGCCTACCAGATTCACTGAATCCTAATTTATGATACAAGCCGATCGCAGCTTGATTTGATTGCCGAACTTCTAGCATCACAACTACCGCGTCATACTGCCTTGCATCAATCATAAGATGGTCAAGTAATTGCTTACCTAACCCTAATCCTTGATAATTTGGCACAATACAAATATCCAGCAAGGTTAGTTCATCAACTATTTGCTGCACTATGGCAAAACCAACTAATGTCTGCCCATCATAAGCGCCATAAACGCGATATAAACGCCCAAAACAGTCTGCTAAGTTTGTAAGGCTCCAAGGGTGACTGTGAGCCTGCTGTTCAATATTAAACATCTCAGGAGCGTTCTCAACCTCCAGTAGACGGATTGTTACCGTTAAAGAAGAAGGTATTTTTTGATGTTCAGGTAGCGATGAGTTATCAGACATAAGATGTTGGATTCATATGGTAATGATGAGAATAGAATGACTTACTTTAGGTATTAAAAACCGCTAAAACCTAAGCTGCTTTTGATAAATGTTGATAAATCTGCTGCCACAGTTCACGTTTGGCTTGATGCCCTTGCTGCAGTTCATCTAAAGGGGACGACACTAACCAAGCCACTCGGGGGCGCACTTTTAACTTACGCATATCCCAGACAACCTGCATTCCCCTGACCATTTCGGTATCAAAATCACAATCAGCAAGTGCGATATTCAATAAAGATAGCACCTCTGTAACTAACGGGTGCAGGCTAATATCAGCCCCATTATTATCAGCCTCGCTGTCATAAATGATTAAATATGGTTTTCCTTTCGCATCAGCACTGCGCCAACGAGTTACCCCCATTGCATCTAAATAAGCTGATTTTTCCAAAAGAGTACTCCCTAAGCGAAAGACGACATAAAGGTTGAGGTAACGAAACAACTTGATAAGTGACTAGAATAGCAGTTCATTAATCAATTTGTTAAACAAAAATAAAGCAATTAATGCTTTTCAGCACAATCGCTTTATCTATAAACAATGATTAGTTTTAAATTTCTGCCAACTTATAATGATAACCCCTTATATCATCACTCCGTCAGCATCTTTTGCGGACTCAACATCAGCATAATTACAAACTCGGTTACGGCCAGTATGCTTGGCAAGGTACATGGCACTATCAGCATTGCTGGTTAACGCCTCTAGGCTGTAATCAGACTGCTGGCTATCTGTAACGCCAAAACTTGCACTTATTGGGAACTCATACCCGCTTGGCGAGCTGTCTAATGCTGCTATCGCTTTACGGTAATCTTCGGCAATATTCATCGCCATTTCAGCATTACAGTTCGATAAAACAACACAGAACTCTTCGCCGCCTATGCGCGCAAATATATCTTGCTTACGCTTTAAGTCATCACAAGTACTAGCAACATGTTTAAGCACCCAGTCACCGCAACCATGACCATGTTTATCGTTAATACCTTTAAAGTTATCTAAATCAAATAGAATACAGCTGATTGTATCTTGATTCTTTTGACAGGCCGTAATCGCCTCTTGCGCAGCAGAGGTAAAATGACCACGGTTGAATATCTGAGTCAGCGAATCATATTGCGCTAAACGCTTTAAACGTTTCTGGGTTTGTTTGGCACGAATCGAGGCTAAACTTAATAAGCTTATAACCATGATCAATAAGGCCATAAACAAGCGATTATTTTCAGTTTCACTTTCAGCAAGGCGCTGGCTAGCTTGTAATAGCTTGTTCTGTTTGTTAAGCAATTCAATTTGGACTTTTTGCTCAACCGCTTTGTGTTGTGCTAACTGGAAGGCAAGATATTTGGTTTTTAGGTCATCGAAAAAAGCTTTGTCTGCCTCAGCAAACTTAATGTAGTATTTTAATGCTTCTTCAAAGTTATTTTCTTTAACTGCTACTTTATACAAAACTTCGAAAGCAACTATCTCCGATTCTGTGTTCTCCATACCAACACTAAGTTCGATAGTCTTATTAGCAAAATTTTGAGCTTCAGTGAATTGACCTGTTCCATAATAAGATTGAGACAATAAAGCGTAAAACTGAAATAAACTGGGCACATACTTTAGCCTTTTGATATCTGAAATATTTGATTCCAGTAAATCAATTACCTCCCTAAATTTCTGTTCATCAACGAGTTGTTTAGCTATAAATATATTTATTAAATTTAGCCATACGATTTCATCACTAATAAAACAAGATTCGATAGCTAATTTAATATCTTCAGAATCTACATCTAATTGACCAAGGTGATACTTCGATTCAACAATTTGATGTTTTGCAACACATAAATCCCTTCCGTGTAAAGATAAAGAGTCTAACTTTTGCGCATAACTTAACCCAAGATCATACTGACCTATTTGATTATAAAATATCGAAGCTGCCGATATTCCTAAATTGCTTATAGTTTGGTCTTTAATCAAATGAAGATTTGAGATATTTTGTTCTAAGTATTTCAATCCTTCATTCCACCTTTTGGTGTAAGCAAAAATATTTATCAAAGATAAATTTGCCCTAAACCTTAACTCAAGCGAAGAGTTTGACTCACTTAGCTCCACCCAAATTGACTCAGCCTTTTTGTACTCACCATTAAATGCTAACTGGTACCCTTTCAAGTAATTGAAGTAATCTTTTTGTGCTAAGTTAAGTTCAACTTCTCTAGCCTTTAAAGCATTAATTAAGGTATTAAACCTTTTAGGTTTTTTTGTTCTTAAACTATCAGCTTCGCGTAACATTTCTTCTGTGGATAAACTAGCATTAGTCACTACTTCATTAGCCCAAGCTGAGCCAATGAAGAGAAATGCAAATACTGCGATGCTGATAAATTTAATCATTACTTTCAATAAATTTATTGAGCCAAAGAAGTAATTTTACTTTCTTCTTGTTCTGATTCATCTTCATCTTCATCTGCTGGCAGTAATGCGCAAACAATTTCAGGGCATACATCAAGCTGATTAACTAATGACTTAACATCCTTATTATTCAATGCTGTTATAAGTTCTGGAGTTAAACCTGACTCAGAAATTGCTTTTTCAAAGCTTGTTGCAGATTCAGACAAAATTGCATCTTTCCCTAAACGTTCTAAAAGTTTGATTACACTAGACATCGTATCTCCTTATATTACATTACGCTTTAAAAGCGCTTTTATTATCATGTTGAAAAAATATGTACTTAAACTATTTACTGTTTCGTAACTGCTGACAAATTTTTTTCAATTTCAGTCAAACGAGCTAAAACCTTTTTATTAGGCTTCATTTTTTGACTTGGTGGAATGACTAACGTTGTATGCATATGAATATCTGCATCAATTAAATCAGAAATAGAAATCCACTCTTCTCGCACTGAATCAATCGGTAATACTGCTGCTTCATATAAAATCACTTGATGATCTAATGAATACTTTTCAGTCAATAGTTCTACCAAAACTTGTCTATGAGCAGCACCTGTTGAGAATTTTGCTAATGACTTATCACCCGCGAGACCTATTTGCCACAAAATAAGATAACAAGAGGGATCATACTGGCGTTTATAAAACATAAACTGACTGGCTTCAAACTGTTGGCAACCAAAGCGTCCAGGATCGATACCTAAGTCAGCGATTAAACAATCTTCAGCTGAAATTCCTGGCACCATCCGTGCTGGAAAGCCTTCAGCTTTTGCCATTGCAATTGACTTATGCGGCGCTTGGGCAAATACCCCTGGGTGGCCATAAAAAGCGCCAACTACTCGTTTACCCGCCCTCACTTCAGTCATCATCGCATCAACCATTTCATTGTAAGTAATTTGGCGATTCTTACCTTCTTGGTAGTATTTCTGTAGGCTACGCACATCAGGGTGCATTTCCTGTAACCATATTTCAGTAATCCCGTGCGACACACCTGAAAATACGACATCTGCTTGTTCAATATAACTTTTACTTAAAGGGCAAATGTGTGCCCCTAGCGTCATGCCAATGCCTACGCAGGCTAAACTTCCTGTCATGTCTTCTCTTTGAATTATTGTAATTTTTTCACAATTGACCGTACGATAACAGTTATCAATCTGTTTTGGAATTGTAAAAGCATTGATTCGAAGGAGGAGTGTTAGAATTTGTATCCATTTCGATTAATTCTGAAATGACGAGTAAAAGAGTCGCTATAATGACTTTCTTTAAAGCCCAACTTTCGTATGATTCGCAAAGTAGCATAATTTTGATAATGACTATTTGCTTCGATTACAGATAGATTTAACACCTTAAATCCATACTCTATCAATCCCTTCACGCTTTCTTCAGGCACTCCGCGACCATGAGCAGCTCTAGACAAAATGATCCCTACTTCGGCGACATCACCTTTTATGGTTAAACTTTGGATACCCAAAGCTTTATCAGCAGGTTTTTCTCTAATACACCAAATTAATTGGGTATTTTGCTCGGCATTATTTAAATTTATTGCCGTTTTAAATGTTGAACAAGCCTTTTGTATTTGAAAAGGAGAAGAAATACAACGCATCGTCTTAAAATCAGTGTACAAACTGATATATAACGATTCATCACTTACTTCGAGTAAGCGCATTTTTAATCGCTCAGTTTCAAAATCATGCATGTGAATGTCGCCCTTTCGCTTCCATACTAATCCCTTTGCTCTGCAAATCGAATCACTCCCGTTTCATGGGCTGAACGGTCAAAAATCACATAATAATCATTCAATAATGGCGTTCCCAATAAGCATTGATTTGGCCACCTTGGTAGCTGGCTTAATATTTTAAAACACGCTTTACCTGGGCTTGGCGAGTTGAGTTGCCAATAATGTTCTGGTTTACAACTGATAGTAATCGCTTTATCGATAACTTCATTTTCTGAATCAGGGCATTCGTTGGTGATTTCACCGTCAAATGTAAAATGCAGTGTCGGCCAGTGGCTTAAATCATCAGGATGATGGCCTGTCATATCTCGGCCTTTAAATAGCTCGGCCATATCAATGCCTTTCTCTTGAAAACTGATATCTTTGAATGGCTCGACTAACGTTACAAAGTCACTAGAAACATTGTTAAATCCAGTCATCATGGCTTTGTATAACAAGTCTGTCAGTAAAATCCCTGAAACACCAGTATCAATAATGGCGTTACTTTTATGGGATGCGACATACTGACTTTGTAATGCTGGAGCCTCTACTTCTGCTTGTTCACCCACTCGCATTGAATACAGTTTGACGTTGTAATAACGATTATGAATCACATCGATGGTTTTGAACTTTCCCTGATACAGCTCGGTATGCTCTTTGCCCCCACCCAATATTAACCAACCTTTGTTAAGTGGGTCAGCTGCAATTTGCTCTTGGGTATACTCTTGTTTAGCAATATGGATGCTCGAGCGTTTTGAATAAAAGCCAAATTTATTGTGCGTTAAGCCATTTTTGTTAAGGCGAGTAAAATAAGGTACGACTGTCTGCTGTGGCTGTTTTTTCAAGAATTTTCTGAAACGCTTTAAATCCTCGCCACTAAAACGCTCTGACTCGTCTGCTTCATCACAGCTCTTTTCATCATGCTCGCAATGGGCTGGGCACACAGAATTTGGCTCTGAAAAAGGCCATGGAAAGGTCGAGGCGGGTTTAATTTTATGTTTTTCAATGTAGGCTGTTAAATCATAGCTTTTATTAAGCCCATAATACGCCAGCCCTAAAATACCGTCTGCATCGGCGAACGTTTTTTGTTGCTGTAATGAAGGTACAATCGCGACAGGACAATCGTTAAGTGATAAAGGCTGATGCGCTAAGTTTAAATGTGGGACGTGGGTTGAGGTATTTTCATCCAAAGAATCTTGAGCTAATGGGTCGTGCTTGAGACCATCTTCACTCACACTCACCTTGGTATGCACTAATGGGCCATCCCAACCACCCGCGCCATATATGACCTGTTGGGCAAAAGGACTAGATTGTAGATATTGGTCTTCATGGGGCTGATACACCTGCTTTTTTACAACAAGCGTACTGCTACCGGTATCAACAATTAAATTTGCCAAGCTACCTTCACTGCCAAGGCGCATTTGTACGCAGTAACCACCTTTGGCATACACATTGACTAGGGGTAATTTTACGGTTCTAGGCTGTATTGATTGGGCAGTGAACTTGGCTGTAGATGTTTTTTCAGAGCAATAATCATCAACATTTTCAGGATTAGCTTGATCATCTAAATGTTGCTGCATTTGATTATGATGATGGCAGTGGCCTAGTAGGTGTTGATGGTGATCATCATCAGAGGCTTGTTGCGCTGCTTGTTGGTTTATTGCTTGTTCTAGTGCAACTGTTGCTTCATCTAAAGTCTCAGTATCGCTGTGATCTTGCTTGCTCATGCAGGTGTTGCTTCCTTGCTATTGATACTATTCAATATGCTATCGCTTGTATTTTACTGATTTTCGGTAATTTACAGAGATTATCTGAACAGAGCCTTTCTGACTCCTTGAACCGTTACTTTAAATTAACATGATGACCTTTGTCACTCATTAGATGGTTATTAGGTTATTTTTAATACACTTAGCTCATTAAGAGTTGTCATCAAATATGAACATAATGACACCTTAACCGATGAGAAAAGCGAGTCTAAGGCTATATAGGGCTGATGTATTAAAGCTTGGCTAAAGTGGGAGTTGGAGTGGGAGTAGAAAATAGGCAAACAGTTAATGTTGTAAAAACCTAAAGGTTCTTTACAACATTAACGTTATGAATCAATAGATAAAATGAAAGGTTAAGTGATATTGGCTTTAATTTGAGTTCTTTCTAATTCAATGAACTCGAAACCACGCTTTAAAAAGAGGAATTCATTTTTTTCTGGGAGCCCATGGATAAGCGCGAGCAGCTCTGCAAAAACGTGATCTAATGCTAAGCGATCTTTGTCTTTTAAATGATTAAAAATAAGCGGGCGAAGCACCATACTAAATGTGCCAATTAAATCAGAAAATCGTTGCTCTTGAATCGCTTTAATATTGGCTTGAACTTCTTCGATACAAAGCGCTGCAAGGATTTCATTTTTATCTCTAAAATTTTGATAACAACATGCGCGAGATAACCCACATGCTCTAGGTACATCAGACATAGAAAAATTGATTAACCCATGTTCTTGAATGAGGTCTTTTGCTGCATTTAATAAACGTTGTTCTGTTGTCATGATACCCCCATATCATTAATTTTGGCCACATTGTATAACAGCTGAGTTAACACTTGTATAGCAAATGTACGCAGTCACTAAAAAATACAATGTGAAGGCAATAAAAGCGGTAATTTAAATAGGTTACGGCATGATATACGATTAGCTCTTTTTGTCACATACATAACAAAAACTAAAAGCGACGGCCATGGGGATCTGCGGCAAAACTCGTATATTGAGAGGATTGTAAATCGGCCTGATAATAATGATGGGCAATGTCATGCTCTTTAGCATGATACATCGCATTATCTGCGGTTTTCATGAGCGTTTTTCTATCTTGAGCATTGTCAGGGTATTTTGAAATACCGATACTGACGCCAACCACTATCATATGACCTGAACAAGGAATATCGACCAATAGTGCTTGCTCTATTTCTTTAGCAACGACAGTGATATTTCGTGCTTCAACATCAGGTACGATAAGGGCAAATTGGTCGCCACCAATGCGGGCTATAACGCCATCACTAGGGACGGTTTGGTTTATCCTGTCTGCCACCACTTGTAGCACTTTATCACCTTCGACATGGCCAAACGTGTTATTGATCATTTTGAAGTTATCAATATCTAACATCATGCAATAAAACGAGTCTGGCTTTCGTGCAATGGCACTATCGAGTTGCTGATAAAACTGCTGCCGATTAGGGAGCCCAGTTAATATATCATGGCTCGCTTGATGGGCTTTTTGCTGCAAAATGTCATCCAAATTCTCAATAGTCTGCTTGCTTAAGTTGGTCACTAAAAACACAAACCATCCACCAGCTAAAAAAATACCTGCCACAATCACTTCAATAAAATTAACGCGGTCTTGATGCTGCAGCAATAAAGATAAATAACTGAAATAACCAATCACAAATAGCACAATCATCATCAGTAAAGCCAACCAACCTTTACTACTAAATTGCGAGTAAGCACAGATGTCGTAAGCGGGTCGTAAAGACAGTGCTAGACCAACAAGCCCAAGTAATACCATTGTAAGTGCAAAAAAATCCATGTGGACTCCTGTGGGTATCAGTGCTGTTTGTTTTATGCTTAGCCGTTTTGACTGAATACAAAGCTAAGTGCCAGACAGTAAAGTGGAAAAATCGAAAAAAGGTGCCATTAATCCTCCATATTTAGTGTAGCAGTTATCCATTAACTTGCGGCTGTCAGCGACTTTTTCGCCTTTAAATCAGCCAATTCGTGTTTCACCTAAAAAGCAGTTAACATTATGTCAACATCAATCAGGAAGATGTTGATTTACCTACTACCCATTTTGAGTATCAAACAATAAATAATAAGAACACGGATCGATTAATAACATGATTAATATCAGCAAAAAGATTGTTATTACTTGTTTGTGCTTTTGCAGCTTTTCGCTGTTTGCACAAAGTCAGTTAATAAGTAATATCCACGGCTATACCATTAAAGATGGACAACTTGTTCAATTTAAAGCGCTACAATTTAACGGCGACACCATTGAAGAAGTGTATACCGAACATGACATTTTACCTTACAGCACCCAAGCTAATATTGTTCGAATAGACGGTAAAGGCCAAACACTACTACCTGGTTTAATTGATTCGCATGGGCATGTATTGAGCTATGGGTTAAGTTTAATGCGTGCCCAACTTCGTACTAGCCAATCAGAAAATGATGCGGTGAATATGGTCAAAGCATTTCGTCAACAACACAGCAATATGCAGTGGATTCAAGGTAGAGGCTGGAATCAAGTCTTATGGCCAAGTAACACCTTCCCTACAGCAGCATCTTTAGATAAAGCCTTTCCTGACACACCAGTATGGCTTGTACGAGTCGATGGACATGCTGGATGGGCCAACTCGGCAGCCATGCAAATTGCTGGGGTAGATGCCAAGACAATAAGCCCTGAAGGGGGAGAGATTTTACGCCACAGTGACGGACGCCCTACAGGGGTGTTTGTTGATAATGCCATGAGCTTAATCACCAACAATATTCCAAGCTTGTCAGTTGATGAGCAACAAACTGTATTACTGACAGCACTTAATGCGTTAGCTGCAATGGGGTTAACTAGCGTGCATGATGCAGGCGTTGGCTCCGACACAATCAAGGCATACCAAACACTAGAAAACTTTAATAAGTTACCTATCCGCGTGAATGCGATGATTGATGCCGAAGATCCGAATTTTGCTCAGTTAATGACGGCAGGCCCCATCGCTGCTGGTTCAGATAAGCTGCAAATCAATAGTGTTAAAATTTCAGCCGATGGCGCATTAGGTAGCCGAGGTGCAGCGTTAATTGAAGATTACAGCGACTTAAAAGGTCATAAAGGGTTACTGCTGTATTCTAATGACGCCTTAATCGATACTATCGAAATTGCAATGAAATCTGGGTTTCAGGTCAATACTCATGCCATTGGCGATCTTGCTAATCACATTGTATTAAATGAATACCAGCGCCTCATAGCAACAACTCAGTCACGTCATTTACGTCACCGCATTGAGCATGCTCAGGTACTGCAGCTAAGTGATATTCCTCGATTTGCAGAACTTAATGTGATTGCATCGATGCAAGCGACCCACGCCACCAGCGACAAAAACATGGCTGTCGATAGAATTGGTAACACCCGTATTCAAGGTGCTTATGCTTGGCGAAAGTTGATGACTTCGGGTGCGATTATTGCAGCAGGTTCTGACTTTCCTATTGAGTCACCAAATCCATTTTATGGTTTACATGCATCGGTCACCAGACAAGATCATCAAAACCAGCCGTTTAACGGATGGTATCGAAAGGAAAAAATGAACCTAACAGAAGCCTTAGCCAGTTTTACTTCTAATGCAGCCTATGCGGCGCATCAAGAATCAATGATTGGTGAGCTACGCCCTGGAATGAAGGCTGACTTTATTTTGATTGAGAATGATATTTTTACCACCCCATATAAAGATATGTGGAAAGTCACAGTCAACGAAACTTGGGTCAATGGCAAGCGAGTTCATTAATTAATCAATCAAGATTACACATACTAAGTTTACACATACTAAGAAGAGCCCTTTAGCTGGTTTAAGCATTGAAGGGCTTTTTTAGTAAGCCCATAAAATCTTCGTAGCCAGTGTTTGGTTAACCATCAGGTACGTTAACTAGCGCCATGTTAAATAAGTGCATTAAATAAGTGCTTTAGACAAGTGCTTTAGACAAGTGCATTAAACAAGGAAGATTAAGTAACAGAAAATAAGAAAAATAAAATAACCCTTTTCAAATTTGTTCTCGTTTATAGCAATAACACCGATTGATTTTTCTGTTTTATTGTTGGAGAACACCATGACTTATTCTGTTAAAAAACCTTTATTCAATACTCAAATTCTTGCCTCAGCATTATGTGCAGCCTTATTATTTGGTATCGGTAGCCAATCAGCTATAGCAGCAAATTATGATTTCCCTCACCTTGAAACTGTCGGCATAAGCCAAGTTCAGGTTGCGCCAGACATGGCTGAAATCTCTGTGCAAGTGAGCCTTACTAAAACAACAGCGAAAGAGGCAAAATCGGCGGTTGATGAAGCCGTGGTTAAATTTATTGCTCGCTTAAAAGAAGCTGGCGTAAGCACCGATGATATACAAAGCGCTAATTTACAAATCCAGCCGCAATATCATTATCCTTCAAAGCAGCCTAGAGAGTTAACCGGATATCATGCAAGCCGTCAGTTAACAGTGACAGTAATGAAGCTTAACCAGCTCAACGACATTCTCGACTCTGCACTAGAAGAAGGCATAAACCGTGTACAAAATATTGCCCTTAAATCATCGGATGAAACCAAAGCAATTGAACAAGCGAGACAAGCTGCAATTAACGATGCTAAACAAAAAGCCCAATCCTTGGCACAGGGTTTTGACCGTAAGCTAGATGGTGTTTGGGAGATCCGTTACTTAACCCAACACCCTGTACAACCTGTAATGATGCGAATGTCTGCTGTGCAAAGTGACACAATGGAAAGCTATCAATATGGGGAGGTTAATGTGGAAGAACGTGTGGAAGTGGTTTATCGCTTAAAATAATACTAGCCAGTTCACTGTGATATTAAAAAGCGATCATCTTAAGCATGATCGCTTTTTGTCTGCTCAGCTTAACACTATTGACAATTTAACCATTATTTTGCTGTTTTCTTGTTTCTAATCAATATCCCCATTGTTTTGCTCCATAAACTATGGCGCAATTTGTCGGAGATTAATTTCACAGCTAGCCAGATGCGCCCTACACCGCAACAATGCAGCCTACAGTTATTTCCTCAAATCGGTCGTCATGTTTATCCATACTCATTTAGTCAAGAGGACGCATTAATGAAAATCGATTTATCCACTCACGTTGCAGGCGTTAAACTAGAAAGCTATTTGATGAATGCCTCTGGTCCTAAATGCACCACTTGGGAAGAATTACACACCATAGCGCAATCTCATTCATCTGCTGTGGTCACCAAATCTTGTACCATCGCCCCTAGAGAGGGCAACCCAGAGCCTCGTTACCAAGACTTGCCACTTGGCTCAATTCAGTCAATGGGTTTACCAAACTTAGGCTATAAAGCTTATCTAGAAATGATCCCAGCACTGAAAGCCTTAGGAAAACCTGTGATTGTAAGCGTATCGGGTTTTAGTGTTGAAGATAACATCGAAATGGTGACGGCTTTTCAGCAAAGTGATGTTGATTTAATTGAAGTGAATTTTTCCTGCCCTAATATCCCGGGAAAAGCTCAAGTTGCCTATGACTTTGAACAAACAGATAAGGCATTAGCAGCGATTACCGCATTAGGAAATAAGCCTATAGGGATTAAGTTAGCTCCCTATTTTGATATGTCCCACTTTGTCGCCGCCGCAAATGTTATTAAAAAATACCCCGTTAAATTTATTACCTGCATCAACTCAATCGGTAACACTTTAATCATTGATCCTTATACAGAGCAGCCAATAATCAAACCTAAAGGCGGATTCGGCGGCTTATGCGGTGACTATATCAAACCTGTTGGTCTTGCAAATGTGAGAGCTTTTCGAGAACTGCTTGATGACAATGTGCAAATCATTGGCGTAGGCGGCATAAAAACGGGGATTGATGCGTTTGAATACTTATTAGCTGGTGCTGATGCGGTGCAAATAGCCACTTGTTTTGAAAAAGAAGGCGAGACCTGTTTTGAACGAATTGAAACAGAGCTTGCTGAGTTTATGAAGTCGAAAAACTACCAATGCATTGCAGATGCGAAAGGAAAATTAAAACCGCTTTAGTTGGTCGTATTAGACTTAAACGTGCATTTTTTGCAATAGCCAGTTCGCTTTTGTTCTGGCTATTGCTTGTTAACATATCCCCAATCAACCCACCTTTTAATTAGCAATTGCTAACTTACAGTTCACGATAATTTTATTCCATAAAACCTGACTATTCGATAATAACACTGTTAATATTGATAAAAATTAACAGTTTCACCACTTAACAATTAATGGTTAGCAAACTTTTAGCAACCTCATCAAAAGTGGCTGAAAGATCATACAGAGTCATAGCACTCAATCGCCGCAGGCATAATCGAATAAATGGATATTAATTGTGTTTAAAAAATTACTTGCGATGACCAGTTCTACCCAAATGCTGGTCGCTATGTTTGTGGGTTTTGCTGTAGGGATTTTCTTTGGTGAATCTGTTGGCTGGTTAAGCACCATTGGCAATGGCGTTATTTTGTTAATGCAAATGACCGTCTTACCTTACATTGTTGTCTCACTTATCGGCGGTATAGGTAAGCTCCAAAAAAGCACCGCCATTCTTATTTTTAGTCGAGCAGGCTTAATTATGCTGCTGCTTTGGCTCGTCGGAATCGTGCTTACCGCTTTAATGCCACTGTCATTTCCCTTTATTGAATCGGCCTCTTTTTTTAGTACCAGTATTGTTGAACCTGTCGAGCCAATTAACTACTTCAAACTCTATATTCCTTCAAACCCATTCGAATCAATGGCTGCAGGCTATGTACCAGCAATGGTGGTGTTCAGTATTGCAATGGGACTGGCGCTTATCGGTATGGAAGGCGACAACAAGACCCAAGTGTTGTCATTCATGCATACCATTACAGAAACCTTTTCTCGTATTACTCAAGGTTTAGTCAAAGTTTTACCTATTGGTATTTTTGCTATGTCAGCGGCAGCAGCAGGCACGATGGGGGTTGATGAATTTGCCAGTATGCAGGTGTACTTAATCAGTTATTTTGTACTGTGTTTATTGCTCACGTTTGTCATTTTACCTTGGATTGTGTGCTCATTAACGCCTATTACTTACGCCCAAACAGTGCGTATAACAAAAGCCAGCTTAGTCACTGCATTTGCCACAGGTAACATCTTTATTGTGATCCCTGTGATCATTGAAGAATGTAAGCAAATCATGCGTGAACATAATAACCTAAGCGAAGATGGGTTAACTCTAATTGAAATCCTCGTACCAATCGCCTTCACCTTCCCCAATATTGGCAAACTGACCGTCATTTTATTTGTTTATTTTGCAGGCTGGTTTAATGGAACGCCTGTTGAAGTGAGTGCAATGCCGTCATTATCTATCAGTGGCTTATTGTCTTTATTTGGCAGTGTTTATGTGGCGATTCCGTTTATGCTTGAGTTGGTTCATTTACCTTCAGATCTATTTCAACTGTTTGTGATGTCTGGGTTTATAA
This sequence comes from Shewanella sp. 10N.286.52.A9, assembly GCF_041468985.1. NCBI lineage: Bacteria > Pseudomonadati > Pseudomonadota > Gammaproteobacteria > Alteromonadales > Shewanellaceae > Shewanella > Shewanella sp. 10N.286.52.A9. The sequence goes on from NZ_JBFRJQ010000026.1 coordinate 79,457, forward strand.
CCGGTAAATTTAACTCAATCGCTGCGGTAATGAATCTATTTGCCTTAACCTTGCTCACCGTTTGCTTATTCCAAGGCAGTCTTAAACTGCGTCCCCCTCAATTAATTAAAATGTCCGCGGGTTTATTGATTAGCACTGTCGTGACGATATTGATATGTCGAGTCGGCATGGGCTTATTTATTCATAGTCCTGAAATTACCAGCGGCGTGATTGCCAATATGCAAGTGGCTGATAAGGTTCCTACAAAAGTTAAACGACAGTTTCCTGAAGTCGGCAAAACCCCTTCACAACCTATCGCTGGCGTACAAGACATTATTAAGCGTGGCGTACTTCGAGTTGGTTACATTCCAAGCAATGTGCCATTCAGTTATTATAATAACGCAGGCCAATTAGTCGGCTTTGACTCTGCTATGGCAACGAAGCTGGCTGAAGATTTAAATGTCGAAGTAGAGTTTATTCCTTTTCGTAAAAAGACCTTATCTGCCTCGCTAGATGCAGGATTTTTTGATGTTGCTATGTCGGGACTCGCAATGGATATTAAGCAAATGGACAGCTTGAGCTATAGCGATCCTGTACTTGAGCTAAACGTTGCGATTGCCACCAAAGACCATAGAGTTAATAGCTTTAAAACGAATCAATCGATTTTAGAAATGGAAAATACCACCATTGCTTACGTCGAACATGATGACAAAATTAAAGAAGCAAAGCGGGTGTTACCGCACTTAACCTTTGTAAAAATCGATGGCTACAAAGACTTCTTTAGACAGAAAGGCGATAAGTATGATGCGGTGGTCATTAGTGCTGAGGCTGGGTCGGCTTGGACATTGTTCTTCCCTGGCTACGGTATCGCTATTTTAGAAGGTAAAAATCGATACCCAGTTGCTTATGCTGTTGCTCAGACTAATCAATCATTATTGAATTACATCAATAACTGGCAAAAGCTTCGCAAAGTCGATGGTCACCAACAGGAGTTTTATGATTACTGGATGCTAGGTAAAGGTGCCACGACACCGCAGCCTCGATGGTCAATCATTCGTGATGTACTGCATTGGGTTGATTAACCCGTTTAGTCCCTCAAAGCTGATGATTTAACACTATTTAGTTTGAGTATTATTTAGTTTGAATAATATGCCTCAATCCCAAAAACATAAAGCCTAACAAATCTGCTTGTTAGGCTTTATGTTTATATTCACTTCATTTTGTCACTAGGTTTACGGCAATTAAGCCTACCTAAAACTGTCATATTCACCGACTACAGTATAACGCTATGGTGATTGCAATAAATTGTGAATTTATTGCCTTCTATCAGGTGACAATCAATAGATTGAAAACGATTAAAAATATTGCAAACCTTGTAAAGTTAACCTAAAAATAACTGTAGCATTTTTGTTAAACACCTCGTTGATATTTAGCGCTCCAATTAGTAAGGATACTAGTGAAGAATGATGAATAAGTTACGTATAGGTATTGTCTGTCACCCCAGTATTGGCGGTTCAGGCTTGGTTGCCACCCAATTGGGATTAGGCTTGGAAAAGTTTGGCCATGAAGTGCATATCATTGCACACAAGCGCCCATTTAAATTACCTGAAGATATAGAGAATGTTGTCTTTCATTGCGTAGATGAAGTGAACTATCCCTTATTTGAAGGCCCGCTACACACCTATTCGTTAACGGCAAAAATTGTTGAAGTTGCGGAAGAATACCAGTTAGATATTGTGCATGCTCACTATGCTATTCCACACTCACTTTGCGCCCATTTAGCCAGTAATATTGCTCGTTATCCCTTCCCTATTGTCACTACAATTCATGGCACGGATGTCACCATCGTTGGCCAAGACGATGCGATTAAGCGCTTAAATACATTTAGCATGAATCAAAGTGCCTTATTAACGACAGTTTCTGAATTTCAGCGTCAATACATACTGCAAGAGTTCGATATTCAGCAACCGATTAACGTAGTGCATAACTTTATTGATGCAGACGATTTCACCCCAGCACTTCAAGATGAAACGTTAAGAGCGACGTTAGCTCAAGATGACGAAAAAATCTTAATGCATGTCTCCAATTTTAGACCCCTTAAAAACACCTCAACAGTTGTCGATGCCTTTAGCCAACTAACCTGCAGTGAGCCTGTAAGGTTAGTATTAGTGGGCGATGGCCCTGATATTGGAAAGATTAAACAGCAATGCCAGCAATTAAACATACTCGACCGTGTCACTTTTACCGGTTCAGTTAATAAGGTTGAACGTTATATTGCCAATGCTGACTGCCTTATCCAACCTAGCTTTAGGGAATCATTCTGCATGGTGATTTTAGAAGCCATGTCGTGCGCGGTTCCGACGGTTAGCAGTAATGTTGATGGTATTCCCGAAGTCGTTGATGAAGGCGTAACGGGTTACTCATTTCCCCCTGAAAATTCAACTAGTATGGCAGCTGCAATTAGCCATATTCTCTCGGATAGTTCAATACAGCAACGACTCGGTCAAGCTGGGCGTGAGCGAGCCATAACGCACTTTAATTGCGACAATAAAATCAAACAATACGTTGACTGTTACCGCCAGACCTTAGCTAGATTTAGCCGCTCAGCTGTCGCAAGTTAAGCGATTTAACGCTTGCTATTGCTATAGCAGTAATGCTGGCATGTTAACTCATGTCAGCAACGTCCATGAAAGTCGACAAAAACAATAAGTAAAAGGGAATCATATGGCTAATGCCAGCACGCAAACGGACACCGAACAACAAAATCAATCAGCACCGGTTAAGAAAGATAAAAAAATCAGTATGTCGAGTTGGGTATTACTGTCATTTGCAGGCGGTATTATTGCAGGATTGTTTTTCGGTGAAATGCTGGCGTGGATGTCGGTCATCGGCGATGCGTTTATCAAGTTATTACAGATGACCATCATTCCTTACATTATCGTATCGTTAATCTCTAGTTTAGGCAGTTTAACCTTAGAACAAGCCAAGTCATTAGGTGTAAAAGTCGGTAAATTGATGCTAGTGATATGGCTTTTCGGTCTGTTAAGTATGTACTTGATCAAGTACACCTTCCCTGAGTGGCAAGCAGGTGAATTCTTTAGTTTAACGGCATTACAAGATCCTAATTCGGTCAACCTTTTGGATTTATATATCCCTTCTAACCCGTTTTTCTCACTGTCTAATAGTTATATTCCTGCAATTGTACTTTTTTGTGTTGCCACGGGCATTGCGCTGATATCCATTGATGATAAAGAGTCATTAATGCGCCCATTGCAGTTACTTGGCGCCTCCTTTAATAAGGTCACACAAAGTATTGTCATGCTGATGCCAATTGGTATTTTTGCCATGACAGCGGCGACAGCTGGCACGATGGATTTTGATGAGTTTCAAAAATTACAGGTTTATTTTATCGCTCATGTGGTGATGACAATATTACTCACTTACTGGGTTTTACCCGCCATCATTATGGTGATCACACCATTCTCCTATCGTGACATTACTGGTATCGCGAAAGATGCCATGATTACAGCATTTGCAGCCGGTAATATTTTTATAATCTTGCCATTGCTTATTCAACGCACCAAGGAGCTATTCCACAAATACAAGATTGGTAATGCGCAAACCGATGATTACGCCAATATTATTATTCCTGTGGTGTTTAGCTTTCCTAATTTGGGCAAGTTGTTAACCATCGTTTTTGTGTTATTTGCCGCTTGGTTTTCAGGCAAAGAGCTCGATTTTATTAGTTATTTTCCGATGTCTGTTAATGGCTTAATCAGTTTATTTGGCAGCGTCTATTTAACCATTCCTATGCTATTGGATTCGTTAGAGCTGTCTTCGGATTTATTCCAGCTGTATATGGTGTCGAGTTTATTCACTAGCCGTTTTACCTCATTACTCGCTGCAATGAATATCTTTATTTTAGCGATTGGCGGTACAGCGATGCTGGCTGGTATCGCAAAAGTCAGCATGAAAAAACTGATAATGTGCAGCGCCCTGACACCGATTGTTTTTGGCATCACTTTACTGGGAACCAGCTGGCTGCTTAATAGTATTGTTGATACTGAATACAATATGGATGAAGTGGTAGCACAAATGAGCTCTGCTGCAGAAGTACCTGAAGATGTGACAACCTTTAATTGGTCAGAAGAATTAGTTGTTAATGGCCCCCGCTCTGTGGAACAAATTAAGCAAAGCGGGACGTTAAGAGTCGGATATAATCCTGTTCAAGTCCCCTTTTCATTTTTTAATGCCGAGCATGAACTTGTCGGGTTTGATATCGAATTGATGAAAAAGCTGGCTGCTGAACTTGATTTACAAATCGCATTTATCCCTTACTCAAGCGAAAATGCCTTAGAGTCAATCAACAGTGGCTTGTTTGATATCACAGTCTCAGGCTTACAAATGACCACGACTCGAATCGGTTTAGTCGACTTCACTAACCCAGTGCTCGATCTTCACTATTCTTTTGTTGTTAAAGATTACCGTGCTGATGAATTTAAAACTGATGAACTTATACATCAAGCCGATAAAATCAGAGTTGCGTCTGTGGGAGAATATTCAATTATCCCTTACCTAAAAGAGAAGTTCGATAACATTGAATTTACTTCAATCGACTCTGACAAACTCTTTTTTGAAGATGATGGCAAAACCTGGGACGGACTGCTTATTAGCCTTGAAGCTGGTCAAACTTGGACCATTTTATACCCTGAATACACGACCCTATATAACCGTGAAGAAATTAAATCTTTCCCAGCATCCTACGCTGTTGCAAAAGGGAATACCTCATTGCACACCTTTTTAAATAGCTGGTTGGCAATTCAGCAATCATCCGGTTATGTAGACACACTCTATAGTTACTGGATTTTAGGAGAAAACGCCCAGCCTAAGCAGCCAAGATGGTCAGTCATAAAGGATGTATTACATTGGGTCGACTAGTGCGGAAAATAGCTAGTTAAACATAAAGCCTTACTGTAATAGTTAAGGCTTTATATTTTATTCAAGAGTCAAGATACTCACGAGTAACGGTACTCTCGAGCAACGGTACTTACGAGCTACATTATTTACGAGCAACAATACTCACGAGCGATGAGTGACGTAATACTGCCAGAGCGCGGTATTTAAGATCACTTGAACCAGATAAAGCCGATATTGAATATAAATCATATTAGTCTCCATCGGGTTGTGAACGATATGTCAGATAATTAGCCCCTAACCCATTAACAATCAGTCCAATCAGCACTCCAAATGCAACACTAAATACCTCAAAACTAATCGAAGTTGGTAACCAAGTTCTGATGAGACTAAAACTCAGTAAATTAGCTATTCCTGCGACTATCGCTACCGCAACCACCCATTTCATTTGTGCACGGGTTTGTAGCTGCTTGCGGTGGCTAAATGTCACACACCTATGCCCCCACCAAGTTAGCCCTAATCCAATACTAAATCCGGCAAACCTCGCCAATAAAACAGGCCATTTAGCTAAATGTAATAGGCTTAAAAAGAGCATTAAGTCGACTAAAAAACTCCCACCACCTACCAGTAAAAAGCAGCTCACGGTTTTAAGTTTTTGCCGATTAAACACAGGCATAGCTTGGGCTGGTTGGGATAACATCAGTGTGCGCGGCATTAGCTTTCACCACACAACATTAGCACTTTTTTCTTAGTTTCGACTTCTAACTTACAGGTGGCAAAACTATCGTATTTTGTCAGTTGTGTTTGAGTCACAACAATATAATAAGGAGTATTTTGCAGACGAATTAGCTGTTCTTCATCATTGACCACCACCGCTTTACCCTCACTGTAATAACGAGACGAAAATGGTTGCTGTAGCCAGTAATACACTGGTAAGTCATATAAACGTTGTTCTAACAACCACTTATCACTTTTTTCTTTACTGACACCAGTATTAAGTACCCCAACGACAACCATAAGTAATAAGGGAATAGAAGTTACTATGGTCACAAACCGTTTAATCACATCACCTTTCCAAGCATAAGCAATAAGTAATGCCAACGCTGGCGCTGCGGGTAACACATAAGCAGGTAGAATGTTTCCCGCTAAAGTGAATAACACCATAGGCGATATCATCCAGCAGATCAGAAATTTAGTGACAGAATCAAACCCTTTATTTTGCTGGCTAACCTCAGTATTTGCCCCACTGTTATTTTGATATAACCGATAGAGTCCACGTGGCAAGAAAAATGACCAAGGTAAACACGCTACGGCAAAATACATCCAAATCGTACCACGTGCTTCATCATGGGCAGTGCCGTATAAATCGCCTTTCCAGCCGCTATCAACAAACCTTGACCAATGCTCGCCAACAATAAAGTATTGAATAAAGCCAGGGGTAGCCTGCTCGGCCATCACGTACCAAGGTAACACTAAGCTCAGCATCAAAGTCAGGCCCGATAACAAGGGGACTTTTTGCCATAACTCGCGCCACATGTTGATAGGGCCTACTGCCCAAAGCATCCACAAAGAAACACCGATGCCAAATATCGCAATCACAACAGGGCCCTTGGCCATTAGGCCTATGGCCAATCCTGCGAAGCCTGCGTATCCCCAAAAATACTCACCTTGCCATGCTAAATAAAAACCAATAAATGCTAACGTTAACCCGAGTAATAAGCCCATATCCGTCATAACTGTGCCTAAACACACATAAAAAACGGTTGTTGTCGCATAGATGATGGCAACGGTTAAGCCATTGATTGAAAATCGTTTCGCAAATTTAACCACCAAGGCAAGGCTCAGCACACCGACAATGAAATGCGGTAAACGTAAAAAGAACTCATTATTGGCGAACAGCTCGATAAAGCTGGCACTCATCCAATTTTGCAAAGGCGGTTTTCCCCAAAATGGAACACCATAATCAAATTGAGGTGTGAGCCAATTTCCAGTTTCTGCCATAAGCCTTGCCATTTCACCATAGCGAGCCTCTGTCGTATCCATTAACGGGTATAAGGCTAATGACACTAATCGCACTAATAACACGCCGATTAAAAGCCATAATAGGTTCGTTCCCAATGGGTTAGATTTATGTGAAGGTAATTGCAGCGCATTCATTTAGACATTTCCACCATAGTTGTAGGTTTGCTTGTAACTTGTTGGTTGTACAAAAAATGCTTGTTGCAAATGACTCCCTTGCTGAACACTCACTTGCAAATCACCGTTACTGAATTGATTTACATGGTTTATAGATGTCGACTTAGCACGCTTTAGCGCTTGCTTGCTATGAGTCGTTGCTTTGGTCATTGACGTGAGCGGCTTTTTAAAACTCACAACCGTATTAGGAATACTTTGTTGGTGATATACCTCTTCTACAATAAATACTGGGCGCTGCTTCACCTCCATAAACACCCGTCCCAGATACTCGCCAATTAAACCAATCGCCAGTAATTGAATTCCCGCTAAAAATAATTGCACCACCATCATTGATGCATATCCCGCGACAGCTTCACCAAATACCAAGGTTTTCAATACCACCCACACACCATAAATCAACGAACTTAAACCAATGGTGACACCAAACCAGGTGGCTAAACGAAGGGGCTTAAAACTAAACGAGGTAATTCCATCCATCGCTAAACCAATCAGCTTGCCGTAATTCCATTTGGTTTCCCCTACACTGCGAGGATCTCGATCAAACTCAATCGTAGTTTGGGTAAAGCCTGGCCAGCTTAAAATGCCTTTCATAAAACGATTACGTTCTGGCATTGCATTAATATGATCAACCACCTGACGACTTAGCAACCTAAAATCGCCAACATTTTCAGGCACAGGAGAGTCTGACATCACATTCATTAATCGATAAAAACAACCTGCTGAAAAGCGCTTAAACCAGGTTTCGCCCAACCGTTTTTTTCGGCGCATATTCACCACTTCATAGCCTTCACGCCAAGTGGCTAACATCTGTGGAATAAGCTCTGGTGGGTCTTGTAAATCAGCATCAAGCAAAATAACGGCAAGGCCTCTTGCTTGAGCAAGGCCCGCAGAAAGCGCAGCCTCTTTACCAAAGTTTCTGCTGAGTTTAATGCATTGATGCTCGCCATGACTCATGCGTAATTGCTGTAATAGCGCCCAAGTGTTGTCGGTACTTCCGTCATCAATAAACACTAACTCGCAATGCTCGGGCATGGTTGAGAGCACTCGGTCAAGGCGCTGCATCAACACATCAAGGCTTTGCGCCTCATTAAACATTGGGATAATGATCGATAAGCAGACTTCCGATTGCTGGCTGGCTGAGGATTGATGACGCATGGACTATTCCTGTGAATCAAAATATGCCAACATCTTGAATGATAGCGAGTGTAAGAAATGTCATTGACATTTTTTCGACAAAAAATGACTGATAATAAGCCTCCATTTCGAAGGCAACGAGCAACAAATGAAACTACTTATCATTGAAGACAACCACGATGTGGCAGGGATCTTAGGCGATTTCTTTGAAGCTCAAGATGCTGAAATTGACTTTGCAACGAATGGTGAGCTTGGGCTATCTCTGGCTCTCGCTGACGATTTTGACGCTATTATTTTAGATTTAATGCTGCCTAAAATGGATGGACTCACTCTGTGTAAAGCCCTGCGAGAACAAGGGTGCTCTACACCAGTACTGATGCTAACAGCCTTAGACAATAAAGCGGATTTAATGACCGGATTTGACAGTGGTGCTGACGACTACTTAGGTAAACCCTTTGATTTAGATGAGCTGGATGTACGAATCAAGGCGTTGATTAAACGCCACCGTGGAAATGTAGCTCAAGCTAAGCTGCGCTTTGGCGATCTTGAAGTCGACACGGCACGTCACCAAGTCACACGCCAAGGTATGATATTGCCACTCACTCCCACCACCTATCAAATACTGCGTTTGCTCATTAAGAATGCACCAAATGTTGTCACAAGGGAGCAACTTATCGACGAGCTTTGGGGCCAACACCCACCAGGAAAAGATATTTTGCGCAGTCATGTATATCAGCTTCGTAATCAACTCGATAAGCCGTTTGGTCAACCTATGCTAGTGACAGTCCCCAAAGTCGGTCTACGCCTCGACCAAGGTTCTACTGATACGAATTTAACCGAGTGAATACAAGTATGCTAAATCAACCCAAAGTAAGTCGTACCAGCACAAGTAATACCACTGCGCGATCTTTTGTTGGTAGGCTAAGCGTCTACTTTGCATTCATTGGTGTTTTGGCTGCTGGGATCATTTATGTCACGATGATTTTCATACTGCAATGGGTTGAGGATGAAGTAAGCTTAAATAACCTCAGAGAAAGCGCCCCGTATATGGTAAAGCAATTTCAATCAGGTACCCCAGAACCTTTGGTATTGCCGCCTAATATTACCGCCTTTTACAGTACCAATTTTATTCCGAAAAAATATGGTCAGCTTCAAAACTATCCACTTGGCTTTAATGGTGAAATTAATGATGATTCTCATGAGCTGTTTTTGCATCGAGATGAGTTTTTACTGGATGGAGAAGTCGTTCAGTTATACCTGACTATGCCAGCTGACAATGTTGAACTTTCTAACGCCCAATGGAAAAGTATTAGTACCTTCTCATTGCTATTCACATTAGGGCTATTAATTTTACTTGGCTATGCGCTGATCAAATTATCAAAACGCTTAATTGAACCCATCAATGACTTAAGCAAACAGCTTGCGAAGCAACCTTTGCCAACCACATTTAGCGTCAATACGAGTGCAGCCAAAGAGTTTGGTATTCTAACCGATAGCTTAAATAGTTATCGTCAGCAAAATGAAACCTTAATCAAACAAGAACAAGCCTTTGCCAGGTATGCCAGTCATGAGTTACGTACCCCATTGAGTATCGTTGTTGGCGCGGCTAAATTGCTTTCTAAAAAGCCCGATGCTGATTTTCAGTTGCGCCAGCAAGAGCGCATCACTCGTGCAGCCCAAGACATGCAAAATACAGTAGACGCCTTATTGAATATTGTTAAGCAGGAAAAGTCTGACAATAGTAATCCACCACGTCAATTGACTGAACAAGAGCTCAACCAAACCATTGAAACAGCAGTGAACTTAGCTAAAAAACAGTACATTGAAGTGACAGTTAACTGGCAAGGTAACCCATATGTGCAGCCCAATACAGCCGTGATTAAAATGTTACTTAGTAATTTGCTGAATAACGCAATTAATGCTCGCGGTGATAATTTGCCTGACGATGAAACGAGCTGGATTAAGATTACCATTTTAGACAATCAAATAGTGGTAGAAGATAACGGACAGGGTTTATCTAATATTGAGAAAGGTCAGCAACAAAGCGATATGTCAGGCCACGGTTTAGGTTTAGTGATTATTGATACTTTATGCCATCGATATAACTGGCAATTTACCCTAAAATCAAACCACCCAAGAGGCTGCATTGCGACCTTATCTTTACCTGCTCTAAGCCTTTAATCTAAGCCATTAAGCTGAGCCAAAACATAAACAACAGCTCAGAATAAAAATGGCTAACTCTCATTACAGCGTTAGCCATTCGTTTATCTGTATCAACGGGGGTTAGCGTTTATGAATGACTCCAGACTTCATCACAAAAGGTACATCCAGTAAGGCGTCTATTTGCTCTACTGGACTGGTGTTAAGTGCAATAATATCTGCTTGTTTACCAGGCTCTAACGTGCCTATATCATCTGACATTCCCAAAAGGTCAGCCGCATTAATCGTGGCTGAAATAAGAATATCTTGATTAGACATGCCAGCTTGATGCATCAGTATGGCTTCTTTGGCATTCTGGCCATGCTTTGATACGCCACTATCAGTACCAAAAGCGATATTAACACCCGCTGTGTAAGCATTTCCGAAGTTGTTTTGCATGTCATTGCCCACACGAATAGCTTTGGCTTTAATTGCTTCCGACATAAAGTTACCGCTGGAGTTAGCCATTTGTACGACCGTATCACCAGCTAATAAAGTGGGAACCAAATATGCACCAGACTTCTTAAACAGCTTAATTGATTCTTTATTGGCGTAACTGCTGTGTTCAATACTGTCTACACCAGCACGTAGAGCAGCATTAATCCCTTCTGCAGCATGGGCGTGGCTGGCAACCTTTCTTCCCAGAGCATGAGCCGCATCGATGACTTCTTTTAGTTCATCATTTGCCATCTGCTGACCTGTACCTGTATTGGTATCGGAAAGAACGCCGCCAGTAGAGGTGATTTTAATGACATCCGCGCCATATTTAATTGCCCGACGAGTTGCTCGGCGACAATCAAATGGGCCATCACAAATGGTTTTAGATGTCAGCATATCCAACAGATCAGGACTTTTACCATCTACATCACCATGGCCGCCAGTCACCGAAACACCACCAGAAGCAATAATACGAGGTCCTGCTAACCATCCTTTATTAATGGCATCTCTAAGCGCATAAATCTGTTCAGGTTTTGCACCTAAATCTCGTACGGTGGTAAATCCAGCCATCAAGGTTTTATTAGCAAAATAAGCACTTCTCATCGCCACGTCGGCATCAGACATCCTTAAAGATTCACTGTCATTATTGGGTCCCAGTTCACCTTGAAGATGAACATGCATATCCATCAAGCCAGCCATTACAAATTGCTGCTTTAAATCGACATACTCAATCGTGTCAGCTGCTGTTAATTCATTGTCGTTTATTTGTATAAAGCCTTTTTCGACGGTAGAGATTTTGCCATCTTTAACCACAACCGAATGTGCTTTCAGTGTGGATTTACCAGCTACAGTTAATAGTTCACCGGCATGAATCACTTTGTAGTCGGCAGCAAAAGCTGCTGAAGACAGCCCTATGGTCAATAGCAACATAGTTGCCTTGCTAGTCGCTTTTTTATAACACTTAAGCGTTGATTTCAAGCTCGTTAAAATAGAAGCGTTACGCGTTGTTTGAGGCATATTAATCCCTGAATGTGTTTCATTGTCCTAAGCTATTAACATGCCTAACTTAAGGGCGCTTTACAATCTTGCTTAACAACTTTTATTTACCATTAAGCTCCGCAACAAGCTATAACCTCAAACTAACCCAGCACTAACGCATCGACCAAACCTTACTCAATTGCAAACCAAGTTAACCCAATTCGCTAGATCTCGAGCACATTACATAGGTAAATTTAACATTTGTATTTGATTAACCTAAGCCTTTGCTATATAAAAGATTTAAGATTTTCATCAGGGAGGTTGAAAGTGACTGAATCTGTCAAATCTGACAAAAATTATGCGACTGCAGTTATTTTATCGGGAATTTTCGGGATTTTTGGAGTTCACCATTTCTATTGTGGCCGAGTTTTGCATGGTTTTTTTGATTTAACACTAGCCATTGTTGGCATTACGTTATTGCAGTTTGAAGACGTTACGCTCACCCTGATCGGTGCAGGTCTTATTTTTATTGATGTCATTCATACAGTCGTAGTGACATTTATGCTTCTAGTTGGAAGCTACAGAGACGGACAAGGTAAGTTAATCACCTATCCGGGACAAAAATTATAACTAAGGGATTTTAATTATGTCAGAAGTACAAACAGCTGAAACACCAGTAGAACTAAGCGAGAAAGGTTTTGTACCTACTCTTCTTTTGTGTTTTTTCCTAGGCTCTCTAGGTGTGCACCGTTTTTACACAGGTAAAATTGGTACTGGGATCTTGATGCTGTTAACCCTTGGCGGTTTAGGTATTTGGACGTTAATCGACTTCATTATTATTGCAGTTGGTAACTTTAAAGACTCACAAGGTCGTGCGATTAAAGCAAGCTAATCTTGTTTTATCCGTAAAGACTCAAAAGCCACGTTAATTAACGTGGCTTTTTTATGGACGAAACGATATTGAAACTCGCTTTTACGCGTTAGAACATATAATCAATGCCCAAATAAACTTGTTCAGCATCATTTACCGACAGAGATGACACATTGTCCCCTGACGAAGTAAAGTTATGCATCAAATACCTAAAACCCACCTCTGATGTAAACTGATCACTCAGCTCAAAGACAACACCAGTTTGTCCGCCAAAAACATAGCTACTACGAGTATCAAAATAGCTTTGTTCACTATCTGTGTATTGGGTCTCTTGACTACTTAACCCTGCAGAAGCTCCAACAAATAAACTAACCAGTCCGGCATTATCAAAGGGAAATAACCAATCATAGGAAACTAAAACCCCTTGATGATGACTTAAATCATCAGAACTAAATGAGTAAGTGCCGTATAGCCGACTCGCTTGGTCAAAGGCGACACCGTTTCGTAACTGGTAGTTAATCCCACCTAATTGGATATCATTTACATTAGACGGCAAGGCTGAAAATGTTGACAACTCTGCATAATGATAACCGACAACCCCACCAATAATCTTATCAGCACCATAAGAAAACTGCGGGAATAAAGACAATATAGCCAGACTTTTAATGAGCTGTTTTGCCGCCATACGCCCTCCCATTTCAGTGATACCTTAATTAATCATCACTTATTATTGGTAATGGGAACGTAAGCTAGATCAAACTTTGTAAGCTTGTTTTTAAAATAGAGAAACTAGATATCCAAACTGTGATCCGGTTAAAAAACAAACAAAAAAATATCGACCACAAACTCATTCAGCGCACAGTTTGAGTCAACAAAAAAGCCGCTAATTAGCGGCTTTTTATTTCAACGTAATGAAACGAACAATTAATTAGCGATTTTTAAATCCGCTTTATCAGAGATAAGATTTAAATCAAAATCAAACTCGTCAACACGGATCGCACGTTCACGTTTTAAGTTGTAATCTTGCAGCAACTTATGCTCGTCTGCACTAATGACTTTGGCGTCTAATGCATTATCAAGGGTAATTGAAAAACGAACACCCGCTTTAAATACACGTTGTTTAAGTGCTTTTCTGACTTTAGCAAGCAATGGTAAACAGGTCATTTTAGCAAGGTAAGCTTGCTCATTAATATAATTACCATCACCAGCAACTGGTTTAACAAGATGCGTCAGCTGCTTTTTGAAAGCAGTATCTAGTTGCGCTTGTTCAGCTAATTCGCGTACTAAATCATCGTTCACTTTGACCATTTTGCCTGAGTAAGTCATGGTAATTAAACGCATAAACTGGCGTGTTGGCTTCGATGGGAAATTCTCAAGGAAAGACAACAATGCTTCTTCCGCTTTGCATAATGCCCAACGCGTTGCGTATTCAAAATAAGGCTTTGCTTCGTTACGCTCATCAGTTGTCACTTTTTGCTCGTAAAAACGAATTGATGCCATTGCAGCGTATAAATAACTCATCACATCGCCTAAGCGTGCTGACAGCATTTCAGCTTGTTTCAGCTTACCGCCTAATACAAGTAACGAGAAATCGGCATATACAGCGAGTTTTGATGCCAGTTTATGCACCGACTTTTCGTAACCAACAACCTCAGGAAGCGTTGATTGAGCTGGCGCAGTAAATGGTAATAAACCTAATTTGAATGCACGTAGGCTGTTTCCAACACTGTAACCAATGGTTTGTCTGAAGATACGATTAAAGGTTTTATCCGCATCGCTTGCATCACTGTGAATAGACTCAACCATGCTTTGTAAATGAGGATGACAACGCATCACACCTTGACCAAAAATCATCAAATTACGGGTTAGGATGTTAGCGCCTTCGACCGTAATCGCAATTGGTTGTGCAACATAACCAGATGCTAGCGTATTTTGAGGACCACGTTGAATCGCTTTACCCGCTTGAATGTCCATCGCTGAATCTAAAATATCGCGGCCTAACTCAGTCATATGGTATTTCGCAATCGCGGTGACTACTGATGGCTTTAATCCAAGACCTAAGCCTTCCGTTGTCAGCACTCGCATCGCTTCTTGCAAGTATGTTTTACCAGCAATATCAGCAAGCTTTTCTTGAATACCTTCAAACTTACCGATTGATAAACCGAATTGTTCACGTACCGCAGCATATTCAGCAGACGATTTAAATGAACATTGGCTCACTGATACACCTAATGCAGGCAACGAAATACCACGGCCCGCACCTAAACAGCTCACAAGCATCTGCCAACCACGACCAATATTGTCTTGGCCGCCAATAATAAAGTCCATTGGAATGAATACATTTTCACCACGTGTCGTACCGTTATAAAAACGACAACCCATTGGATCGTGACGATTACCTAATTGCACACCTGGATGTGCCTTTGGGATCAACGCACAAGTAATACCAAGTTGCTCTTTACCGCCTAATAGACCTTGAGGATCTTCAACTTTAAATGCTAAGCCTAATACTGTCGCAATAGGTGCTAGGGTAATATAACGTTTGTCCCAAGTTACCGATAAGCCAAGTACTTCTTTACCTTCGTACTCGCCCATAGTGACAGTACCTATATCTGGTATACCACCGGCATCAGAACCTGCTTCTGGACTTGTTAATGCAAAACAAGGGATTTCTTGCCCGTTAGCTAAACGAGGTAACCAAAAGTCACGTTGGCTATCTAAACCGTAATGCATTAACAACTCACCTGGGCCTAGGGAGTTAGGTACCATTACTGTTACTGCAACAGCCGAGCTTTTCGCCGCTATTGTCGCAACAATGGTTGAGTTAGCATATGGACTAAACTCGAGTCCGCCATATGATTTTGGAATAATCAGAGAGAAGAATTTATTTTCTTTTAGGAAAGTGAGTACGTCTTCAGGCAAATGCTTCCCGTTTTGAATATCGAAATCATCGACCATTTCAATTAAAGTTTGCACAGGGCCATCTAAGAAAGCTTGCTCTTCCGCCGACAGGGTCGCATTAGGAATGTCACGCAATGCAGCAAAATCAGGAATACCTTGATAGATAGAGCCTTCAAGCCACACGTCACCAGCATCTAACGCTTCTTGTTCAGTCGTTGAAATACTCGGCAGTACTTTTTTAAATGTTGTTCTTATGCTCATAGTTCATACTCATCAGACCAGAATAATAGTGTGCATTACGTCACAAAAAACAAATTAGATCAAATATTCTAATTCAAAAATAAAGCCTTTATTTACAGTAACAAAGCAGCTAACAAAAATAATTACCAACTTTTCATAGACTTACACATGTACGCTGAAATGAAAAAAAATTAAAAAATTTATACGCTCGTTTGAATTTTTGCATTTTTTAAGCAAAAACGATGCTATTTAGGCTGAGACATTTCAAAATAGCGAGTCAAAAATAGGAAGAGATTATTGACTCAATTACGCGATTAAATTTGAACAATACGCAATAAGCCCTGTCGATGAGATTAACGCAAACCTTACATACATCGCCGAAAATGATTGGAAAAATAACCAACAGCAGCTTACAGTGATAACGTGCCAAAGTATGGGGACTAAGGAGACAACCAATGTGCGGTAGAATTGAGGTGTTACTAAGTGGAATGCAGTCGACCTTAGACAATCTATTCGAGCAGCCGCTGACGATTCAAGACAACCTTGATTTACGTCCCACCGATCCCATTATGACGCTTAGTCACCGACAAGGTAAAATCATTTCTAGCCAGCAGCGATGGGGAATACAGCCTGACTGGTCGAAAAAACTGATTATCAATGCTCAGGCTGAAACCGTTTCACAAAAGCCCACGTTTTCTAGCGCATTTGCTCAGCATCGCTGCATTATTCCTTGCAGTGGTTGGTTTGAGTGACGACAAGAACCGACAACAGATTTATTGAGTCTTGACCAAGAACTGGCAAACGGCGCTGATACTCCCCCTATTTCAAGTCAGCAACAAAAGCACAAATACCGCTTTTCTCATGCGGGAAATAAGCCATTATTCATGGCTGGCGTGATGTATCCCGATCGGCAACAAGTTGTGACGTTAACGATTAAACCCAATACTAAGTGTGCTCAGTATCACCACAGAATGCCCTTATTTATCGCCTCAACTCAGATAAATCATTGGCTAACTCAGCCAGTCGACAATCTGTCTGAACTCATCAATCCATTGCCTGAACATTGGATTAAAATCACTGATTCAACACAAATTTGAAGTCCAACCATTACTCAAAACACATTTAAAAAATGTAGAATTTTATTAAGCAGATCACAACCTTGAGAAATAAGTATGCTAGAAAATGCAAAATACTGGCTTTGCAGGCCATTTTAAGTTTCAATTAAGTTAAATCAATAAGATGGTAGCTGAGTAAAGTACTTGGAATTTAAGAAAGCGCTTAAGATTCTGGACAGAAATCAGCCTTTTTTCATTTTATTAGATTGCTTTAAACAATAAATTAAAATGTGCTAACCAATTTTCAGTGTTCTTAGTTTTGAAGTAACGGATTTATTTTCATTAAGATAGTTGTACATTGATTATGCGCGATTTGTTAAGGCCGAATTTGGCACTTAGCACGGGCGATAAAGCCCCTTAACTGATGATGGAGTTACTATGAAATATTTAGCTATGATCGCTACACTAGTTTTCGCTAGTTCTGCTTTTGCTGTTGATTGTGTAGATTGTCACGAAAAAATCAACGTTGAAGAGCATGCTGAGATGGAAGCAAACATCGAAACTTGTAATGATTGTCACAGCTTTGCTGACGCTCATGAGTTAGATGCAGACTTGCACACTCCTGACCTAACAATCACTGAATGTGCTGATTGTCACGAGCTTTAATCTCGTATAAACCTTGATTTACAGCAACTGTCTTTTACCAGATTTGACGTTGCTCGTTCACTAAATCAAGTGTTATCTCTGTAAGAGAATAAAAACCAGTTGATTGCTCAGCTGGTTTTTTTATATCCCCAATTTAAGCTGGCCTTAACCAGCACATCAAGCTCCCCCTTTCTAGGCCATCAATGCCTTAATTTCATTAAAGGTCACTTGCGCTTCCCGATAATCGAGCGCAATAGGGTAATTCCGCCCTTTATATTCGAGCACTAATGATGGAAAGCCTCTTATTGGCAGTTGATGCACTGCGGTGAGCTCTGCCATCAACCTTTGATTTACTTCATCTGACATGATTGCTTTACTAAAAGCAGCGCTTTCAATGCCAATACTGACCGCTGCCTCCACTAAAGTATCAATATCTGATGGATTTTTTGCTTCTAAATAATAGGCAGTTTGAATTGCCAGTATCATTTGCTGCTCAAGGCCATAGTCTCTGGCAACGATACAGGCGCGACATGCTGGATAGGTTGAACGTCTAGGGCGACACTCTTGCCAAAAATCGTGATTGAACTCAGTGCCTAATTGCGCTGCAATTTTATGCCAAGTTTGGCTCAAAAAGCCCTGCATCTCATCAGGCATGGGTACGTCAGAATCTGCTGCTAATCCCCCTAGACAATACTCAATGTCGATATCGTTACCATGCTCTGCGATTAACTGTTTGAGTGCTATCCAAGCGGGTCGATACCCCCAGCACCAACTACACATAGGGTCGTACACATATTTAAGTTTTGTGGTATCAGAAGTCATAAAATACGCTTAATTATCAGTTTATAAGGGATAGTTCTCGAGCTTAAAATATCCTTGCTCTATCTACAACATAACGGACAAGGTTAAAGTGTAACGCCATTTGTAGCCGCTCATAGGCAAATCACGCTATAATCCCGTCATTCATCTCCAACCCGTCAAAATGAGTATTTATCATGGCCAGAACAGCGGCTGCTTTGCACATTCTCGTTAAACATAAGCAACAAGCAGAAGATTTAATCAAACAACTCGAGAAAGGCGCCAAGTTTGATGTGCTCGCCAAAAAACACTCTTCGTGTCCATCGGGTAAAAATGGCGGTAACTTAGGTGAGTTCAAAAAAGGTCAAATGGTACCTCAGTTTGATAAAGTGTGCTTTACAGGTGAACTCATCACACCTCACCTTGTTAAAACCAAATTTGGTTGGCATGTCATAAAAGTGCTGTACAGAACCTAAGTTAAAGTTCGGCTGGCTACTTATTGATAGTTGCAATGCCTAATGCTGCAAGCAGTGACCTCAAATACAAGCATAAGAAGTGACAGTCATTATGGTACTTGCCCACCTTCCCTATATCGCCCTTTGCCAACCTGAGTGCATTTATGAGTAAAGTTTTTATTATTGGTTTGCCACGTACTGGCACCACCAGCGTCAGTGTTGCATTATTAGATTACGGGTTTAAAGTCGCCCATATTGGGCTCACTAAACGTGCCTTTGAAGTTGCTGATGTGGTATCCGATGTACCTTGCTTTTGTGATTATCCCCAATTAGACAAGCTGTTTCCTGATGCCAAATTTGTTTATATCGATAGGCCGCTTGATAAGTGGGTATCCTCAATTCAAATGTTACTCACTAAAATGAAACCTAACTTGCTAGAAAAAACTGGCACGTTTCATCCAATATTAAAACGTAGCTTTAAACAAACTTTTGGAGATATTAACGCTGACAACTTACTCGATGAAGCACGGCTTAAAGCATGCTATCTAAGGCATCAGCAAGGTGTATTCAATTATTTTTCACAGCGTGATGATTTACTCACAATTACACTAAGCGAACCAGATAGCCTAACGCAACTACTGCGCTTTATTGGAGTAAGCGAAAATCGTATTAATGTCAGCCTTAACCACAGTTTTCCTGTGTTAAATGTCGGCACGAATGTGGCTAGTTGGGGCGAGCATAAGCACCCTAATAAGGTTAATACTAATTTGGCAGGTCCAGAACATAGAAAGTTCTTTGATTATAAAAAGCTAGGTTTGAGTCATTAATCGCTAAATAACAATTTTGTCATTATGTAACTATCGCAAGATTTGCTATAACTTAACCAGAGCTTTTATACATTAATACAAGGTACAAGCTGCGTTAGCTACCCTTGCCTAAATGAGAATACTATGACCTCTAAGCCACTTTTCACTACACTCGTTATCACACTATTTTTATCACTCGTCAGCCCTATGTCTTTTGCTGCCAGCATATTGAAATTGCCTAGCAGTGCCGAAGTCAAAGTATTGAATGGCCAGACGTTTGATGGCGGCCGTGAAGTCACTTTAGTAGAAGGCACTAACCAAATCGTGTTTCGCTACGTTATCAATTACCGCGATAGTG
Organism: Shewanella sp. 10N.286.52.A9; assembly: GCF_041468985.1. Taxonomy (NCBI): domain Bacteria; kingdom Pseudomonadati; phylum Pseudomonadota; class Gammaproteobacteria; order Alteromonadales; family Shewanellaceae; genus Shewanella; species Shewanella sp. 10N.286.52.A9. Next base: position 99,424 of record NZ_JBFRJQ010000026.1, read on the forward strand.
GCATGCAAACCCAGTTTAACTCAGACCCTGTCATTTTAACCTTTGATGCCAATAACGCTGAATATGAATTATCGCTACCTAGCATTCGCAATAAAAATGCAGCGAATAAATTCAATAACACCCCATCAGTCACTCTGAGGAGTAATCAAAGTAATTCAGTGGCATATCAAGCCGACATTTTACGTAAAGATGGATTACAGCTAGGTCGAGATTATCAAGAAGAATTACTCACCTACAATCAAACGCAACAGCTTGCCTCGGTTGCTGCATTTGCACCAACGAACACAGTACCGACTAACACAGTATCAACTAATACAGTATCAACGAACACAGTACCGACTAACGTAGCGTCAGCCAGTACAGTTGCGCCTGTTCAACCACAGGTGATTACCCCAAAATCAATTGCTGAAGACCAAGCTGAAATCAGTGAAATGCTGGATTACTGGTACAACAAAGCCAATGCAGAAACCAAAGCGAAGTTTAAAGCCAAAATAAGTCAGTAACGCAACCCGCCTTCTTCGAAACCGTTAGCTTTACCCAAAAGTGAGGCTAACTGATTCTTTCTACTTTGCTTTTTTACACACTATATTCAAAAATCACTTTTAACAATTCGATAACCTTGGTTATGATAGACAGGTTCACTTTACTGGGTAAGAAATCATGTCTTTTAGCCTTAACCGGGTTTTACAATCTAAGTTCACCAAATATTCACTAGCCATAGTGTTATTGCTAGTCGGTATTATCATTCTGGCTATTTATAGCACCCTGCGTTTAAGCATGCCCTCGTTATCAGCCACGGTAGTGAGTGACGACATTTCAGCTCCACTAACCATTGAACGAGACACATTAGGCACCGCAATCATTACCGCCAGTAACCGCAAAGATGCAGCCTATGCTTTGGGGTATGCACATAGCCAAGATCGATTTTTTCAAATGGACTTATTGCGCCGAAATGCCGCTGGCGAATTGGCTGAAATATTTGGCAAAGCCGCACTTAAATTGGATAAAAACAAACGTTTTCATCAATTAAGAATGCGAGCACAAAACATTTTTGAGCAACTAGCACAGCAAGATAAAGCCATGCTTAGTGCATATACCCAAGGGGTAAATCATGCATTAGCAGAACAAACTGTGCACTCATTTGAGTACTTGCTGACACAGTCTAGCCCACGAGAATGGCATGAAACTGACAGCTTGTTAGTGATTTATAGTATGTACCTAGATTTACAAGGTAATACAATTAAACGTGATATGGCGTTAACCCAATTGCAGCAAGCCTTTGGCAACGAAATGGTCGATTTTTTAATCCAGCCAAGTCATCACCAAGCCGCCTTAGATGAAAGCCAAATACCGCTGTATCAAGGAGATATTCCCGCTCTCGAGGACGATATTTTACTGAGTGCGATAACTCAGGCGATTGAAGAACCAGTAGAAGTAGGCAGTAACAATTGGGCAGTAACGGGGCAATTAACCGATTCCGGCCGCGCAATGTTGTCCGATGACATGCATTTATCCTTTGCGGTACCCATTATTTGGTATCGTGCACAACTCAATTACCAAACAAGTGCAGCTCAAGATTCAGCAAAATCTAATCCACCTGTTTCAGATAAATCATCACACCAAATCACAGGAGTAAGCCTTCCGGGCGCACCTGCGATAGTCGTTGGTTCTAATGGCAAACTCGCTTGGGGCTTTACCAACAGTTACATCGACACGGCTGACTGGATTGAAATTAGCCCTGATACAGCAATCGATATTGAATATGAACCTATCGAACTGCCTAACGATCAAGTGAACTATACGATTCAAGTTAGTGAATTTGGCCCAGTAAAAACAGTAGCCGGTGTTAATTATGCACTATCTTGGGTGGGGCATGCTGATTACGCGGTTAACATGGCGTTATTGTCATTAGAAACCGCAGAGACTGTTGAGCAAGCCAGCGCACTTGCAACAGAAATTGGGATCCCAGCACAAAATATGTTGCTGGCAGATAATCAAGGTAATGCAGGCTGGACAATCGCAGGGGCAGTTCCCGCTCGTGACAACCCTTCGAATACAGCCCAGTCACCAAGCAATTTTCAATCTTCAAAATGGCAACTGCAACAAGCCGTTATGCCTGAGGTGATAAATCCTGATAACCAACGTATATGGACAGCAAACTCTCGCGTTTTATCTAGCGAAGAGCAATTACGCTTTGGAGATGGCGGTTATGCGCTTGGCGCTCGCGGCGTACAGATACGTGATCGCCTATTAGCAAGTTCCAACTTTAGCGAAGCCGATTTTTATCAGTTACAGCTCGATAATGAAGCACTTTTTTTAGCACCTTGGCAGCAATATTTACTGCAAATATTGAGTGAATACCCTGTTGAATATGCCGAAGACATAAAACTGATTGCCAATTGGGGCCACTGCGCTTGTGCTGATTCAGTGGGCTACACATTAGTCAGACACTTTAGAACGGCGCTAATAGATCAAACATTTGCCCCTATCGAAACAGAGCTCAAAGAAAGAGAAAGCGGCTTGTCAGTGATAAAACGATACCTTGAAACCCCAATGTGGCAAATCATCGAGCAGCAACCAGCCAGTTGGCTACCTAAAGCTCAACCTCATTGGCAGGCCTTTGCACTAAGCGCATATAACGATGCCAAACAGGCTTTATTCGCCAAGTATAGTAAGCATCAAAAGCTATCAGATCTACGCTGGGGAAAGGTCAACCAACTACTAATCCAACACCCTTTTTCAAAACAGATCCCTCAACTCAGTCGTTGGTTAGATATGCCAAGTGTTGATGGTTTTGGTGATAGCTTTATGCCTGCAGTTCAAGGTAAATCGTTTGGTGCTTCACAGCGCTTTATTGTGCAGCCAGGTGCAGAGCAAGATGCAATTATGACCATACCGGGGGGGCAATCGGGTCATCCTTTGTCGCCTTACTACCGAAGTGGTTATCAGCAATATGTGACACATCAAAATACACCATTATTACCTACTGAGATTGAGCACACCTTGATGATTGAGCCATTAAAAGATAATCATGGTTCATTAACTGAAACCGATATAACTGAGGCTCAATCAGATACCCAAAATAGTGAAGCCGTTAAGTCAACGGCAGATTAAACCGTTAAATGACGCTGGCTGTTAAAAAAGTACGCATATCTGATTGCCACATAAGTCACCGCTAGCGTAGCAATGGTTAGCTCAATCGTTGCCAGTAACTGTACTTGCTGAATATATTGACTGGCCATGCCAATGCTTTGCATCCATTCAATCATCTTAAATAACGCTGTCGCACCAATCACCACCGGGAAGGTAAAAGCCGCATAACCTGGGCTAAATGGGAGCTGCAGTAATTTGAAAAAAGCTAAGTAAATAATCGCTGTCATCAGTACGCCAATACCAAATAGTAAAGCAACAATAAGTGGTGATGGTGATGCTGTTACCGTTAAATATCCCGCTAACGATAAACTGGCAGGCGCGGCCAAAATGGCAATTGTTGGTTTCGCAGCATCTGGGACTTCATGGGTGAACATTAAGCGATAAATCATCATCGGCAGCATTACCGCATAAGCCAACATACCAAATATTAAGGCAGAGTTTGCCAATAAACTAAGCGCCCCTGTACCTGAAAACGATACGTCAGCAACGATAATTCCAACGGGTGGCACAAACCAACTTGGTACCATGTGGTGGAGCTCAAAATCCTTTGCGCGATGATAGATAAAGGTGACTAAAAAGACGACATGTAACCCAAGACCCACAAGCCATAAACTATCACCTAAAATCAGTGAGTAATGCCCCAACGCATTTGATACGACCATCAAGGCCATCGCAAAAGTTGGCACAACGCTGCCGACCACAGGATGAGCTAAATCAGCTTTAAGGGTGTCAGAATGAATTAAATATTTTACGGTCAACACCAGCAGCAACACACTGGCTAGCAAGGCGCCAAGTAACTGGCCATATCCTTGTATATCTGCAAAATTTTCCCAGCACCAACCTAAACTCGCAATGCCAAGTGCAAGACCTGCCATAGGTGTTGGTGCTGCAAGCAATTTAACTTTGGCGGTTTGTAACATAATCACCTCAATATCGTTGAGCTACTTGCTCAAAAACCATTGGAGCAAACGAGCTGTCTTTTTCAATTAAGTTGATCTTACGCTTGCTAAACGTTTATTTATATCTAACATTTTAAAACCTAGGTTAAGATATACTTAACGGTTAAGGTAACCGTTTATAATAAGGTTTATAAACCACTAAGGCTCACGTTATGTCAGCACATATCTCGTTTAAACAGCTCAATGTTTTCAATGCGATTACTCAGCACAAAACGCTCACCGCTGCTGCTGAAACATTATTTGTCTCAAAAGCAGCTGTCAGTTTGTCGTTAGCCGAACTAGAAAAACAACTCGGCCACCCGTTATTTGACCGAGTAAATAATCGCTTAATCTTGAATCAAGAAGGTAAAAAATTACTCCCCTTGGCCGATGAGTTAATTAACCGCCTACAACACATCAATCATGTGTTTGACCAAGACCAAGGCTTATCAGCCGTTTTACGGGTCGGAAGTAGTGACACCATAGGTAATCATTTATCGCCGAGTATATTAAGCGGATTTAAGCAAAAAACACCCCAGCAAACCCAAAGTTTGTTTGTCTCAAACTCTGCACATATTTGCCAAAAACTCATTGATTATGAACTCGATATTGGTCTTATCGAAGGTAAGCCACATCACCCTGATATCATTGCGGTGCCTTTTAGTGGCGATGCCATGTGTATTATTTGTGCTCCATCGCACCCATTAGCAGCAAAAGAACATGTTGCATTATCAGAACTTGAAAACAGTGAGTGGGTACTCAGAGAGCAAGGCTCAGGCTCCAGGGACAGTTTTATTCAAAACTTAGCCCCACACATTAAACAATGGCATCAAAGTATTGAACTTAATACCACAGAGGCACTGATCAATTCCGTGGCTGCAGGACTTGGGTTTGGCTGCTTATCGAATATCGCAGCCCAGCATGCATTAAAAAGCCAACGCGTCAGCAAGGTGAATGTCCCGATTGAAATGCCAAGAGAGTTTTGGGTATTACTTCACAAAGACAAATATCAGAGCCCGCTACTCAAACGTTTTATTGAATATTGCGTCAATTGGGGCAAGTAACAACAAAGATAGAGTCATTGATATAAGGCTTTCCCCTCTATGGAATAGGTTGAAAAGTATGGTTTTAGGCGAATGGTGATAGCGGTAGAAAGTCAAGAATAGAACTGCTGTTTTCAGTAAGTTATCGAAAAATAATATCCACTAAGGCAGCCCCAAACAGCAGTGTCATTGCTAAGCCCATCGTTAAAATGACTTTCTCTATCAATGATTGCTTAGGTTTATTTATTAATACAAAAATGGTGCGGTATAAGGTACTTGGAATCGCAATAAATAAACCGAATATAATCGGTAGCATTCCCACCATTGCCACAAATAATGCATTATCACTCGAAGATAATTGGGTATATAACATCATCCAAATTAATGATACTAAGAATATTATTGCCCCAAATGAAATAGAAAAAAGTGCCATCGTTAAACTCCCTTTAACTGACTACTATGCTTAATTTGTCGCTGTATGAGCTACATCCATGTTTTAATACACGCTACAAACTCATTTAAAATGAAAACGCCTTAGTGTAAAAACCGTTAATCTTATGCAAGATGAAATAGGTATGACGTTATTTATTGCCCATAAGCTATTTCACCTTGTTAGATTAAAGACTAGTGCTCAAGTGCTTTGTTAAAAGCTTTTATAAAAACATCATAATCTTCATATTGTGGCATATGACCTAACCCTTCAAGCTCAAACAATACTGAACCTTTAACTAGGCTGTTAGCCTGTTTACCCAGCGTTTTATAATCACCCAACGTCTTTGTTACCCCATCTTTAAGCCAACCTCTACCAGGGCCTGTGGTATCTCTAGTACCAATAATCAAAAATGTTTGACTGGTCACTTGTGAAAGCCTATCCACAATATTTTCTGAAAAAATCGGCCCGTAAGTTAATGCGTTATTCCAAGCAACCGCTTCCCAATCAGCCCCAGCTAGCATTCCTTTTAAAGGCACTAAAAGTTGTTCGTATTCACTAGACCACTTACCATCATAATAATTTTTTTTCTGGTAGTTTCTAGCCTTGTCTAACGTCTTTGCGAGTTCTCTTTTATAAAAAAAGTTTACGTCTTTAAATTGCGCATACTGACCATAATCCTCTAAACCAATTGGGTTTATCAAGATGAGCTTTTTCACTAATGTAGGGTAATTAACGGCAAACGTTGTCGCTAACATCCCTCCCATGGAATGGCCTACAAGTGTTATTTCTTCAACCCCTAAATGATCCAATATTAACTTCGTATTTAAGGCAAGCTGACCAAAACTATACTGATAAAACGCTGGTTTAGTTGATTTACCAAATCCAATTTGGTCTGGTATCACGACTCTATAGCCCTTCTCTAATAGATCTTTAGCTACTTTTTCCCAGTAATAACCAGAAAAGTTTTTGCCATGTAATAACACAGCAACTTTCTTTGCACTCTTATTACCTGTATCCATATAGCGCATTTGTAAATCTTGATTCTGAGAGTTGAAATCAAAAGTATTGACTTGAAATGGATACTCGAACCCATCAAGCTCTTTGTTATATGTCACTTGAGTGGCGGCATATGCCTGTAAAGACACAGAAAAAGCAAACAGCATAGTAAGAAGGTACTTCATCATTTTAAACGCTTCCTTTATATGGTTTATAAGTAGGGGAATGCTATTTTTACATCATTTTCATACAATTTCAGAAAAAATGAGCTGTACAAGGTTAACTAACAACACGGCTAAAAAAAGGTGAATTTTCACCTATCAGCAACTTATCAATGTTGCTCACTTTAATGCCTAGCCTCGCCTTTTAGCAATGCAAATCAGCGTAAAAATTTAGCGAACGAGAACAAGACTCTGCCTCACGAGACTGCTTTATGGCAACTTATCACCTCATAATTTCGCACAGGTATAACAGTATTAAACAGACAAAGGTGTGAATTAGCTCAGTCTAAGAAGGATTAGGGGTTGGCAGCTTATTTACTATTACGGTTAAATTCACATTAGAAAGCCAAAGTGTCAGTAAGATAAACGTCCCGATTGAAATGCCAAGAAAGTGTTAGGTATTGATCCACAAATATAAATACCCTCTTTGCTGAAGACATTTACGAGATTTTGTGTGGATTGGAAAAGAATGATTATTAGCTAATAATCTGATTTAAATTAAATCAACAATAAAGTTAAGAGATTGAATTAACGAAATAAATCATGATAAAAGGCCAAGCTAAAAGGCAAAAAATAGACTTTTACTCTAAAGAGAAAAGAACCGATAAGTATTATTATCAAACCCATATTTTAGTTAAAGACTTATCTCAAATAGAAATTACAGCTGAAAAAGCTTAAATCCAACTCCCCAGTTCAACGCAAATTAAAAGCCTCAACACTTTATCGGCAGGTGCTTTAATTGGGGGAATACTAACAAGTTTCCATTTATCTAAACCTATAAAATCTAAAAGCCCAGATATGATAATATTTGAGCATTAACAAACTCCTCCTTTCTTAATCACCATCTCTAACTCCATAAGGAATAGGTTATCCCAAAGCATATTATTATCTTCGATGGCGTGTGCAATCTTTGCAATGGTGCGGTTAGCTTTATCATTCAACGTGACCATAAAGATGTGTTTTTGTTCACCCCGATGCAAAGCCAAACAGCACAATCGCTAATCGCCAAACATCAGTTGGAGGCGGTCAGTAATGATTCATTTATTCTAATCAAAGGTGATAAGTTTTTTTTACGCAGTGATGCAGCGTTAGAGATAACAAAAGATATATCTGGATTTTGGTATTTATGTAGGGGGTTTAGCGTGTTACCCAAGAGAATTCGGGATTACGCCTATCGTTTAGTTGCCAAAAATCGATACTGTCTATTTGGTAAAAAACAGGCGTGTATGGTACCAACAGCTGCGTTACAGCATAAGTTTTTAGACCAATAGTTTACTGGCTATTACTGACTCTCTGTTGCTTTTACCGTTAACCGTTCTTGGTTTGATAATCGAATTTGAATACCATCGACTGTGGTGATGCGCTGGACTTCAATGTCTTTTTTGCGAACTTGATAGCTAGCAGACATGGCTTCAACTGGAGAGGAAATTGTGACTTCAACGATGGTGTTATCGTCATACCAAGTCCAGCCCCAATATCCAGCAGAGGCCAACATGGATACCGCAATCATGGCGTAAATAACAACACGGCTGAAAAAAGGTGAATTTTCACCTGCCAGCAACTTATCATTGTTGCTCACTTTAGTGCCTCGACCACTGCGAATATAGGCAAAAGCCCCCGCTATAACTAATAACGTGACTAGTATTTTTGTCAGCACATCATCTTCCAATCAACATAACCTAGCTTTGATTATACTGTGTTTTGATTAATTTAACGTTATCTAGCACACAGCAATCAGTAATAAGCAAAAGCAGTGACCTCAAGCAAGGTTGACTCAATTAACGCTAAAGCATAAATCAAGACCTTGATAACGCCATTTCAATAAGCTGTTGTATTTGTTCAGGCTGATCTAGGCTTGCGTCATGGCCGCAGTGATCTACACGCAACAATTCAGTGTGATAAAATTTGGCTAATGCTTCACTACATTTAGGGTTGGCTAACTTATCTTGATTCGCCACGATAATACTCACTTTACAGTGACCAAACCAAGAACACTGATAGCGAGCAGCTGCATATATCTGCCTTGCGCCATTAAGTATACGGGTATGTAATTGACTACGCATGTTTCCCCAATCTTTAATGACTTTTTCATCATGGGCTTTAGTGACTGTGGTGTAGTTAAGCACGCAGGATTCTACAAAACTTAACTCTTTTGCTTTATGGCGATGCCAAATAGCATTCACTAATGGCATTAACTGAAAGCGCTGAAACCAAGGAGATAAGTTAGCTGCACTTGAATTAATCAATACAGCATGACGTACTTGTTTGTGACGTTGTCTTGCCATTTCTAATGCGATCATGCCCCCCATCGACACGCCAACGACCACTAACTCTCGACTATATTCTGGGTTCTTAGCTAAGCCTTTATCTATTTGGTGCCAGATATCATCGCAATAATCTCGGATATTTAACGGACTATTTCTATCAGCAAGTTCCCCATTGCCAGTGGCATCAGGTGTCAGCAAATTAATGCCCGCTTGACGTAATTGCGTATCAAAGCCATACCAATGACGACTATCTCGCATTAACCCTCGCAGTAAAACCCACGTTGCCATCGACTACCCCAGTGTGAAATTTAACCTACCAACAAACTATAGTGACACTAATATATCGCTTAACGTTTTTTAGACCAATGCCTTTGTGCATCAGTTTGTAAACCTAAATATTGCTCGGCGCTGATTCCTTCGAGGGTCTGAGAAAAAGCCGCTTCAATCAAAAATTGCATCAATACAACATGCCGGCGCAATATCCTGTGGTGACGGTGGGGTTTCTGCGGATTAAAATAACCCGAAAAATTAAATATTTGCCGTGGATTCTTTTTTACCCAAGCCCAGGAGCCCATCTCTAATGTCAATGGCACAAAAGGGACTTTAGTGGGATGAGTTTTTGCAAGGTAATCCCAAATGTCACCGTGTGTCTGATAATAGTGACTTTGCGGTGCAACTTTATAATGCCCATGATGCGGATAACCACGATCGAACAATTGCTTTAAGTGGTAGATATAGCCCATGCCTTCAAAGGGCTTGCGAGTATGAGCGTAAGGGAACCAAATATGATCAGCTAAGCCAAAACCAGAGTGCGCATCTAGCGCGATGACACTGGTACTGGTGCCCTGTAACTCGCGCACATAATCGACTAATACTTGAGTTTCTGCCTCCATGCCATTTTGACCACGGTACCAAGGCAACTTGCTACTGATGCGGTGTCCGCCGACTAGGAAGGTAACTTTTTCTTCAGCATCGATGGGAGCATTGCGCATCAAGTCAACATGATTACCATTACTTCGTGAGCCTTGTAAAAAGCCCACAGGGTTAGCCACTGGTACAAAAGCTAACCGCACTTGCTTTAACAAGATTTGTAAGTGCTTATCCCACGCTAATCGATTCAATAAACTGTCTAAAAATGACAATATGACTTGGGCGCCAATGCGCTCTACCCCATGAATACCACCAACAAACAACACTGTCGGGCAAGGTGACTCTTGATGCCCAAGTTCAATGGCGGTAATTGAAAGCGGCTTTCCTCGATAATGAGTATCAAATAATGATTGGTGACGAAATAGCCCTTGGTGTTTAGCAATCAGCCGCTGCAAAGTGTCTATTTCAAAAGAATGCTCAAACGAAAACTTTCCCATGTTCTATGCCTAATTAACTTACTTTTGTCACCTTGGCATAAGGTTATTGAGGCAGTAATACAACTTGATGACAAACACTGGTAATGCGTTGAATGTTTTATCGTTAAATGACTCATATCAGCGAGTAAAGTTACATTTCCCCCATACTCAGCTATAGTTGATTGCCATAACAAATTAAATTCACTAAATATTTTCATTTATTTTTTGCAACAGAATTTTCCAAAAGGACTCAACATGAAGATGGATTTTGAAAAAATTCAAATGCTGTATAGCCTTGAAAAAAGCTTATTAAAAACTGAGCTTAAACATCAACGCAAAGCCGCTTTTTTACTGGCCATTGCCATGTCTTTTTTTGCCTTAACCGTATTAGCGCTAAATGTCGCTATTTATCTAAGCATTGCTGACCTAGGCATATATGCCCAAAAAGCATGGTGGTTAGTGGCCTTGAACGGCACATTTACAGTTATTCCTGGATTATTGCTTCTTGCCCATTCAAATCATCAACCTGATGCCGCTGCTATGGAAATTAGGGATGCACTTGCTGACAGCCTCAAAACAGAACTCACGAACACTGCTGAAGATGTCACCATTACGGTCGAGCGAATGCAGCGCATTGGCAAAGATATTAAAGCCTTTAGTGAAGGAGGAATCGCCGCATTAGTTCCTATTGTTAAGCTGGCTTCTGAAGTTGTCGCAAGTAAAAAAGCCGATGCGCCAAAGGAACACCTTTAGCGCATACGACTAACGACAATATGCACATGCGCTTAGTAAGCGGCAATATCATGATAGCTCTAAGGGCTCATGAGCTTGCCGTTTACTGATGATGCTGGCGCGAATATGATCATAAGCATAATTGTAAACATAGGCATAGACTGTGATGAACAAGGTCACACTGATATCTAGCCAAAAAGCCTCTATCAGGCTAATGTCTAAAATATAGGCCATCACAGGAATGGTCAGTATCAATAAGCCACTTTCAAACAAGGCAATTTGTAATACGCGCTGTTTTACGGTTCTCTTTTCACGAGCTCCAGTAAAGAAACGGTCAAACCCAAGATTAAATACAAAATTCCAGCCCATGGCGATTGTCGCAATAGCTATCATTGTTCCTGAAAGGGAAGCCAATTCATGTTCAGTAAACAACATCAATCCAATCACGGAACCAATAATGGCCAAAAACTCAAACAACACCGCATGAAACACACGCTCTAACGTAGACATATTAACCTCTGCTGATGCTATAGATTCGACTCTATAGCTGAAAACAAGCGAGATTATGGCAAGCTTAATCCATCAACAAAAGTTAACAGCCATCACGAATAGTGATACCTTAACAGGGTTGAGATAAAGATTGAGAGCGGGCAATGTATAGTTTCGAGCAACTAAGAATATTTATTACAGTATGTGAAACAGGGTCATTTTCAGCAGCTGCAAGAAAACTTAACCGAGCTCAATCAGGCATTAGCCAAGCGATCGCCAATTTAGAAATTAGTATCAATCAAACCTTATTTGACCGAAGTGGCAATATTCCAGAGCTGACATCTGAAGGTGAAGCCCTTTTACCTGTCGTAAAGGCATTGATGCTGCAACAAGTCCATTTAGAGCAAAAAATTGCCTCGCTTGAGCAGCAACATGAACATGAGCTAGTTATCGCCATTGAAGAAAGTCTAATTAGCCCTGCACTGCTGGGGCAACTGGCATTGCTTGCTGATGAGTTTCCTATCACCAATATAGAAATCATTGCTGAATCGACATTAGATATCGGCACACTCATTGAAGAAGGTAGCGCTCATATCGGCATTGTTTACGCGGATGGTAAAATCCACCATCAAGCTGACTTTACTACGGTGGGTTATACACGTTTTATCACGGTGGCGGCGCCTGAGCATCCGTTATCAAACATGCACGGTATTAAAGATATAGACCTTCGCCATCATCGTCAGGTAGTCCTTCGTGCTACTCAAGGGCAAGAGCTTTGGTTTAGCAATGGTATTAGCTCGCAACATTGGTATGCCAGCAATCACAACATCATTAATGAATTAACTCAGCAAGGCATTGGTTGGTCGATATTGCCTGAGGAGATGGTGCAAAGCGCCATTGAACAAGGAAGGCTTATCAAACTCGATATTGATTACGAACCCAACGGCTGGATAAACACTGTCGATTGCTTGTCTAGTCGACGCCATCCATTAGGCCCAGTTTATGAACGTGCTATGGTGCTGATTAAGGACTATATGAACCAGCAAAACTTACACAATAACTTCCAAATTAACCACTAACTAAATAAACAATAATAGGAGAATCGCATTAGGCACATCGATTATCCGCTACCGGCTTTTTAAGTAACTTACGCTGCAATGTACGGCGATGCATCCCCAATACTCTGGCAGTTTCTGACACATTACCATTATTATTCGCCAGCACTTGCTGAATATGCTCCCACTCTAATCGCTTCGGACTTAATGGTTGATCTGTAAATTCAGCTTGAACCTCTGGTTCGACTTCTGCTGCAAGCGCATTTAGCAAGGTTTGCGTATCTACGGGTTTAGCTAAGTAATTATCCGCCCCTAACCTTATTGCCTCAACCGCTGTGGCAATACTGGCATATCCAGTAAGAAGTACCATTTTGACCTTTGGCAAGTACTGACGTAACGGTTTAATCAGGGTTAAGCCATTGTGATCAGCAATTTTCATATCAAGTAAAATATGGCTCGGCATAAACTGCCTCGCCATGAGTAACCCATTACTTGCATCATGACATTGAACGCATTCAAATCCCTGTTTAGTTAATCGCCTTGCCAAAGTTGATGATAATGCTTGGTCATCTTCAATAATCAGTAATTTGTTCATACTGCACACCACCTTATAAATTATTATTGGTCACAGGCAAGGTCACTGATGCAATCGTTCCGCCCTCTTGATGCTGACACAAACTAAACTGACCGCCCAAACGCTCAAAACTGGCATGGCTCAATAACACCCCTATTCCCATTCCTTTTGGATCGCTTACGACATTCTGTCCTAGTTCAGCCAACTGCTGTGCCCCCATTCCTTTGCCAAAGTCGCGAATATTAACGCACACCTCTTGTGGAGAAGAGCTCACAACAGTCAGCATCACTTTAGCAAGATTGATATTTTCAACACTCGCACGAGCTGCGTTGTCGATTAAGGCTAAAAAAGCAGGCAGTACACTGGCATCAGTATTGATTGTGGCTGAATGGAGCAATTCACTTTGCTCAATCACCAATTGCGTTTCTGGCATCAGTAATTGCACTCTATCGCGTAAATCTTCAACAAAATGATGAATAGGTGTGGCAACACGTTTTTGCTCTCTTATCGATTCTGTTGCATGACGCAAATCAGCCAATGTCGCCTCACATCGAAGTAAGGCTTGTTGCATATCAGGTTCGATATCAGTTGCGACACCTTCTTCAGCTAATTCATCAACAAGTAAGCGTAACGTAGCCAGAGGCGTAGCCATCTGATGTGCTATTTGGGCAGAGGCAGTACCGAGTGCAAGCAACTTTTCTTGTCTAAGTTGCGCCTCTCGCAAGTAGCTGAGCTGGGCATTTTTTTGCCTGACTCGCTTAGCGATATAACCGACAGTAATTGTGAGCACCAAGGCTGAAATAACAAAATTAAACCACATTCCAAGGTAATGTGAACTCATGTCCATACCATGATGACGGATACGGTTTTCAGGCATAGTAAACATCATCAAGGTATATAACCCAGTAGAGAGGAACGTCAGTACCCACGGTGCCCAGCGAGAAAGAGTGACAGCACCTATAGCAATGGGTAATAGCAATAATGATACAAACGCATTCGTGGCACCACCTGTATAAAACAGCCAGATAGCCCAGAACAATGTATCTAACAGTAAGGTACTAAATAAAATGGAAGGTGTATTAATACATTGGAATCGATATCGGAAGCAGGCAACGACATAAATGAACTCGGCTAAAAGTACATAGCTCAACTCTTTGGGCGGCCAAGTTAAATCGAATAACTCTGTGCCGAAAAAAATCAGCCCTAATTTCAATAACCAATTAATGAGTCTAAGTAGTGCGAGTTGCTCTTTGTTCCTTTCAAAGCCACTTGTTTTTTCAAACATGAATACTTCGATACCTTTGAATAGCATAGATAAGTACCAAAGATTTAATCACGAACCCAAAAATAAAAACGCTACTCAGTCGACTTTTATGCCTCATCAATTTAAAAAATCGTTACCTAACACCACAAAAACAACAAATATGTAATTTACATAACATACACAGGCAAGAGAAATAATTAAACTGACCGAAATCAAAGAATATTTTTTAATCAATTTTTATAATAAAAACCAATACTAAGCGTTAAAAACCAATTATCAGAATCGATTTTTATCAATTCTTTCTCAAGGTAATTTTTACGCAGTCGATAAAAACTTAACGTTTCTTTACCCCCGAAACAAGCTTGCAAATATTGCATGCTAAACACCGCTCAGCACGTTTTTACAATTAGCTCCCCTGCTAAAGCCCACTCACAAGCAAAGCAAACTAAACAACTAATTTTATTGAACTTTTAACCACTTAACATGTCACAAACAATTGTACTTACAATGCTTAAACTATATAATAACGCAATTAACCTTGTGCAACATGTCACTTACATGGCAATGCAATCCATCAAGAATATGAAGTTTGTTTATGACTAAATTATCTAAGTTTACCTTTACCATCGTCAGCTTTATTTGCATGCTGTACGTATTATTGGTGCTAAGTTTTAATCATGGATTGCAAGGTATTCATAGCAATATTTTCCATCATAAAATTACTCAAATCCCATTGAGTGAAGCCAGTAACCTACCCACTCATTGGCAAAAGTTATTATTTATTGATAACAATTTGGTTCAATCAGGCCAGTATTACTACGCCGTATTATCTAAAAAATCAGATGTACTAGAAGTCGTCAAAATTAAAGATGTACTGAGTGAGATGATGATGTTCAGCAATATTCCATTATTGCTATTGGCTTTTTTAGCTTATTTGATTCCCTTTTATATAAAATCACGTTCCGATCGTAAAAACAGTGCATCATTGAGTTTTATTAACAACGAAACCAATAAATTACTCAAAAGTTACAATATCGCTCCGCCTGAAAATGACGGACAAAATACCCTCTCGCATATCAGTGTGGCTCTTAATGAATTAAACAAGCACGTTAAGCAGCAAACCACTCAGAATTTATTAGGAATATTCCAAGATAAATTAACAGGGCTAATAGACCGTCACGCCTATCTAGAACACCTTGAGAAGCAATTAGCACTGGCAGAAAAAAAGCAGAAGAAACAAGCCCTACTATTTATCGATCTTGATGGTTTTAAACAGGTTAATGACTCTTTTGGTCACAGCTTTGGTGATGAAATCTTAATTCAGGTCGCTCAGCGTTTAGCCACGGTTGTTCGCAATCAAGGCTTAAGTCAAATTAGCGAAACCGTAAAACTCGAGCTCAATTTATCACGACTTGGCGGTGATGAGTTTTCCATTTTTATCGAAGACTTTGAAGATGAAAATCGTGCAATTGATGTTGCCCAAAATGTATTACATGAGATTGAACGTGACTTTGTACTCGGTAATAAGGTGATTAAAATTGGCGCCAGTATCGGTATTGCCACATACCCTGATAGTGCTTCTAGCCCTAACACCCTATTACAAATGGCTGATGTTGCCATGTACCGTGCTAAAACGGATGGCCGAGGTATTTTTAGAGTTTACTCGCCAGAAATGGGTAATAAAATTAGACGTTATCATTACTTGATTGAAGAGCTGCGCCTTGCTATTGCCAGTCAAAGTTTTACTTTGTCGTTCCAACCGATTGTGAATGTGGATGATTTCAGCATTGATTACTTCGAGTCACTAGCTCGTTGGAATCATCCTGTTGAAGGCCCGATCTCACCTGCCGAATTCATTCCTATCGCTGAAGACTCTAACCTCATTATTGAGTTAGGTAATTGGATCTTGTTTGAAGCCTGCCGCCAAATGTCCGCGTGGCATAATGCAGGCATGAATAAAGTCAAAATGTCTGTCAACATTTCTGGGATTCAATTAAAACATTTACCCGTTTATGAATGGGTGATGGACACGTTAGCGAAAACAGGCTTACCTCCAACCGCTCTTCTATTGGAAATCACTGAGTCTTGTTTGATTCATGCTTCAGAAAAAATCATTGATGATTTAGAACGCCTTCGCCAACAAGGCGTGCAGATAGCCATTGATGACTTCGGTACCGGCTTTAGCTCATTATCTGCGTTAGGTAATCTCCCCGTAGATATTATTAAGATTGATAAACTATTTATCGATCAAGCGACTATCAACCCAAAATATGAAAAAATCCTTAATTCCATTAGTGACTTAGGCAAGCAATTAGATTTAAAAATAGTTGCAGAAGGTGTCGAGGTCGCATCGCAATTTGAACTAGTTAAAAATCTAGGTATTCATTGCGTGCAAGGATTTTTAATTAGCCGACCAGAATCATCTTACAATGTCGGCTCCAAGGTGATTCGCAATAATTTAAATCATATTGCGCTCACAGGAACTGGAGTTTGTACTCCTAAATCACCTACAGAAGCGGCCTAAGCCACTTTATTTAGTAATGCCTGCACAACAACCTAAACTCACTTTACTCGCCCCACAGCCTTACTTGAGGCTGTGGTAACTTGTTTTAACACTTCACTAGCGCTTTAAAACATCCTCTCTACTGATTTTTTTACTGACCAAGTCTGCTAGATTAATCACTAGCACAACAACGATGCACTATAAATCCATCTTCAAGGAGGAGAGGAAGCATGAGTCTTACAGCCAGCCCCGCTAAAAAAAGAAAAGGCATTTATAAATTTGTGGTCCATGAAGATGTGGTATTCCACGCAACCACAATTAAGCAAGCATTCAGCCAAGAAGATACGTTTTTAGAGATCAATACCGCTGGCGATATCACTGTAAAGGGAAGCCGTGAAAAGGGTTATGCTTGGGATGGTTGCACACCAAAAGTAAATTGCTTTGATTTATGCTTACTGGGTGTACCAGATGGTCGAAAACTGGTTAATACAGGTAAACCTATCACCTATTACGCTTCGATGGTTCATGACGTTTTGTGCCAGTACCGGCATGAGATTCCGATTACTCGAAAACAAGCTGATGACGTGTTTTTGTATTATTTGGGGGACTTTCAGCTTAGATACCTTTATTACGGATTCGTCAGATTATTTAGCATATTTTCTGATATGAGCGAACGTCTCAAAGCGTTCATCAGCAATAAAACGTAAAATGACTTCTAGTGCGAACAAATACAAAAAAGGACTACAATTGCAGTCCTTTTTGTTTTTCTTACCGAGGTTATTCAGTCACAGGTTTGCGTTTATTATGGGCAATGATTAACCCAATTAAACAAACGATACCGGTGGCAATCCCGACAGGTTGACTTAATGATTGTGGTAAACCAAAACCAATACCCGCAGTCATAATATAAGATACGGTGACACAAGTACCGACAATCGCAGGCAAGCTCACAATCCAGTGGAAAGTTCCACGGTCAAATAAGTACTTAGTCGCCAACCATAAAACACTGGTAGAAAGCAGCATATTTGAGAAGGCGAAGTAACGCCAAATCAGCGAGAAGTCAATCTTAGTCATGAAGTAAGCAATCACTAAAATTGGCAATGCCACAAGTAAACGGTTACGTATACTTTGCGGGATTTTAAATGCATCAATAATGGTTAATCGTAATGAACGGAATGCTGTATCACCAGACGTGATAGGGAAAATAGCAACAGCAATAATTGCCATAATACCACCCGCAACACCTAAGTAGCTGGTTGCAACTTGATTAACAACAAGTCCAGGACCACCAGCATCCAGAATACTCTTAAGCTCTGCATAACCACCAGGGAAAGCCGCAATACCAGCAGTTGCCCATACACAAGCAACAATACCTTCTGACATCATTGCACCGTAGTAAACTGGGCGCACGTATTTTTCGTTGGTTAAACAACGCGCCATGATAGGGGCTTGAGTCGAGTGGAAACCACTAATTGCACCACAAGTAATGGTCACAAACAGCAATGGCCATACAGGTAGTCCATCTGGGTTTGGCTCTAATAAATCATTGTTGTAATGGCTATGGTCAAAGTAAGCGAAAATATCGCCCATTTCTGGTAACTGAGGAGCACTAATTAATAACGCCACCGCAATAGATGTCGTCATCACAATCATTAATAAACCAAATAACGGGTAAAGTTTAGTAATGATTTTATCGATAGGCAGTAAGGTCGCTAAGAAGTAGTAACCTAAAATCACTAATACCCAAAAGACGTTATTGGCTAAAATAGTGCCTTCAAAATAGTCAAGGTTACTTAATAATCCTGCTGGGCTCATAATAAATACGACACCCACGAAGAACAATAACATTGCCGTGAATATCAGCATGACACCTTTAAAGTAAACATTAAAATAATGTCCAGCAATTTCAGGTAAACTCTTACCATCTTCTTTGATACTTAATACACCAGAGAAGTAGTCATGAACCGCCCCACCAATGATATTACCCAGTACAATCCAAACAAGTGCAATTGGGCCATATAAGGCACCTAAGATGGGACCAAAGATTGGACCAACACCTGCAACGTTCAAGAATTGAATTAAGTACGCTTTAACAGGGTGAACTTCAACATAGTCGACACCATCTTCAAAACGTTGTTGTGGGGTTTTTGCGTTGGGATTAATGCCTGCTTGGCGTTCTACAAAAGGGCTGTAAAACTTGTAAGCGAGGATCAATAACGCAATACAAAGGAGGAAAATTAGCATTTTATTGAGCCATCCGTAACTGTGTAGGGTATTAGAATAGCTTTGAGTGTCATGCACTACGTGCCATTGGTCAAGTAGCTAGACCTTATACTAAAGTAGGGGTTGTCAGGCTATATGCCTTATCCGAAGGAGAATGTTAGTTAATTGTAAATTCAGCAAACCTTCAATATATTACCAAACAAGCCAATACTAGGCACATGCACTAGCCACAAGGCTTTTACTAGCAAAAGTGCCATACCCACCTCGTCTAGCACGATTGCAAGTGCCAAAAATGTTAATTAAATTTTCTTTCAAAACAGTTAATTCTGTCACACTCGGTTAGGGCGAAAATACGTACAACTAATGTCCAAAAATTAGATCAAGCTCTAATAAAAAATGATTAATCCAGCGGCGTATTATTGCAAAATGAACTAACTCACCCGCTAAACGATTACCTCGTCAGTGATACCAGCAGACTGGATACACTAGCGATTTGACGCTTAATCAAAGTTGAGCGATTTTCGCTTAACGCTTTCTTCCGCACTATCAAGCTCAACATTGTCACTCTAAACCTTACCAGATTGTGAATATGCAGAGACTTTCCTGATTAACAGTTAAAGAATCATTCAAAAGCATAAACCTACCTTACCAATTTGACTTATAAAGAAAAAAATAAGCAATCACTTATATAGTTATTCTAAAATGATATAAGAACCAGCTATGTAAATAACAAGGCTATAAAAATATACACACCCTTTAAAATCAGAAACATAACACGTAACAACAATATAAAACCTATTCAACCCACTTTGAATTATAACCAATTTGCGTTATTTAGATATAAATAAGTTTTACAAATTGGTAACAAGATCATATAACCAGTAATACCTAATGCTTCAAATAGTGTATTACATTACTGAGGTCATTTTATGTATTAGGTAGCAACAACTTATTCAGTTGTATTCGCTTTTCATACAATGATCTGATCTAACTGCTGAGATAAAGTAAGAGATTTTACTGAATAAGTTGTTAACTCAAATGGGGAAACGACCTAAGGTACAAAAATGATAAAACATCATAAAAAGCATAAACTTGCCATTACCCTGGCGACAGCACTTACTTGCACTTTCAGCTGCGGTTTTGTTCACACTGAAACCATCAACATTAACAACCCTAGCTTTGAAAATAGCTTTGATGGCTGGACCGATATCGATCCTTCATCCGTCTCTGGTGTGGCTTATCAAGGCAGTAAATCAGCAAAAATGTCTGGCAATAACGGCAGGGTTGAACAAAACGTCACTGTCGATGCCAATAGTAACTATATCCTTACAGCGTATGTGTCTGGTGGCGGAAAGCTAGGGGTTTCAGGCAGCGGTGTCAGTGAATCGACTACGGTAAGCACAAGTGAATGGCAACAAGTCAGTGTGTCATTTAATAGTGGCTCAGCAAATACTATCACTATTTATGGAGAGTATTTTGGTAGTGAAGGTCGCTTTGACTCATTTGGATTAGAAAAAACATCAAACAGCACAGAGCCTACAGAACCCACAGAGCCAATCACACCAGTCACCTGCACAGGTAGCAGTGCGTTAACCATTGCCTCAGCAACCGATAATGGTAGCAACGATGGCCATGGACCTGCGAATACCATCGACAATAATTTTGGCACCGAATCACGCTGGTCATCCAATGGTGAGGGCAAAACCATTATTTACGATTTAGGTGTCCAATCAGAAGTTAAATCTGTCTCTGTAGCATGGTTTAAAGGTAATGAACGCTCATCTTACTTTGATATTGAAACATCATCAGATGGCAATAACTGGATTTCCGTCTTAGCTTCAGGGGAGTCTAGCGGAAGTAATTCTGGCCTTGAAGAATATGATGTTACTGATACAAGCGCGCAGTATGTCCAAATCATAGGCTATGGCAACTCTTCAAATACATGGAACAGCATTGTTGAAACCAAAATCAATGGTTGTTCTGATGGCAGTGCGCCAACTGAGCCTACAGAACCCAGCAACCCTGTAGGAAATTTAGACCCTGACTTACCACCGTCAGGTAACTTCGAGTTAGTGGATTGGACATTGGGTGTGCCTGTTGATGAAAACAACGATGGTAAGTCAGACACCATTAAAGAAATTGAATTATCCAGTGGATATACTCGAAGCCCATACTTTTACACCGCAGCAGATGGCGGCATGGTGTTCAGATGCCCTATTGATGCACCAAAAACCTCTACTAACACCAGTTATGCTCGTACTGAGTTACGTGAAATGCTACGCCGCGGAGATACCAGTTATAGCACTCAAGGTGTCGGAGGCAATAACTGGGTGTTCAGCAGCGCTCCTTCATCAGATCAAAGCGAAGCAGGTGGTGTCGACGGTACATTAGAAGCAACGCTTGCCGTCAACCATGTCACCACCACCGGAGATAGTAGCCAAGTGGGACGTGTGATTGTTGGGCAGATCCATGCTAACGATGACGAACCTCTTCGCCTTTATTACCGTAAGTTGCCATCGAATAGCAAAGGCTCAATTTACATTGCCCATGAACCCATTACTGGATCTGAGCAATACTACGAAATGATTGGTTCTCGTAGCAGCTCAGCTTCAAACCCAGCTGATGGTATCAGCCTTGATGAAAAGTTCAGTTACCGAGTCAAAGTGGTGGGTAATATCTTAACCGTAACAATTATGCGCGAAGGTAAAGCTGATGTTGTTGAAGAAGTCGATATGAGTGCTAGCTCTTACGATGCTGGCAATCAATACATGTACTTCAAAGCGGGTGTTTATAACCAAAACAATACTGGTGACGCAGATGATTATGTTCAAGCGACATTTTATAGTTTGAGCAATAAGCATGATGGATATGCCTATTAATCAATAACAGATTGAAAGCTGACTCATTAGCATATAAGCAAGAGGAAACTCATTTAAACAATTCAAACGGTCTGCTCTGCCTGACTTAGGTTGATTGTTTTACTATTGATTTTATTGAGTCCAGCGGTCTACGTTGTATCTGACTTAAAAGCCAACAAAAATCATTTGTTGGCTTTTATTACATTCACGCCTCAAGAAAACGCAAAAAGACGATGTTTGATATACACTTATTGGTAACATCAACATTGGTGTCAGCATCAACAATACTCAAACGTTCAGCTTGGTCAACGTTTTAGCCGATCCACATCGCAAAAGGAAATAATTTCACCAGGCGAGATTACTAACATTTTCTCAACATGATAAAGTAAAATGTAACAGCCGCACACAATGCGCCATGAAGTAATTCGTGCATATATAGACTGTCGGAGATGAAATATTGAGAACACATTTACCTTTTTTAATGCCTCTAGTGATTTTGTCACCAATGACTTATGCCGCAGGCTCCCTCGATGATTTAGATTTAGAGTCACTGATGGCGATGGACATTCAAGTGACATCGGCAATGAAACGATCTCAATCCGCATTTGACACTGCCACCTCAATTTATGTCCTCAGTAAAGAACGAATTACCCACTCTGGCGCAACCTCTATTCCAGAAGCATTAAAAATGGTACCCGGCCTAGTTGTACGTCAACTTGATAACAATCAGTGGGCAATATCAGCGCGCGGAGTTGCATCAAGATTCTCCAGTAAAATGTTAGTGATGATTGATGGTCAAAGCCTTTACACGCCACAGTTTTCCGCGGTGTACTGGGAAACACTAAACGTACCGCTTTATGATATTGAACGCATTGAAGTCATTCGTGGCCAAGGTGGACAGCTTTGGAGCAGTAACGCCAACAATGGTGTGATTAATATCATTACCAAAAACAGTTTAGATACACGAGGTTTATATGCTGATGCCGCCAGTGGCAGCCAAGTTAATATTGATGCAAATATCCGTTATGGCAATGACATCAGTGATATAGGCAGCTATCGGGTTTATGGTCATGTAAAAGATGGTGACGCATCTGAAAAAGGCTTGGTACTAGAGCCTAATGATGTCACTCAGCAGTACTCGTTTGGTGGGAGGATGGATTTTTCAACCAGCGACCATTGGTCAGGTTTCGTGCAAGGCGATATAACTGAATCAAAATTGGGGCAAAATTATCGTGGTGTGATTGATGACACTAACCGAAACATCACTTTTACCGACAAACTAGAGCGAACAGACTCACGGGTCATGGCGCGACTTGAAAACAGAATGTCGGACTCAGCGAATCAAATGCTACAAGTATCCTGGCTTAATCAATCTGGCTCGCAAACCTACCTACAAGAAGAGTTCGAATCATTTGATGTCGACTATCAGATGAACTTTATTTATCAAGCATTACAACTCGATTGGGGTTTAAATTACCGCTACAGTACCATTTCTTTTGAAGACAGTTTATTCCTGCATAGCGACAAAGAGTTCGATAACCTGCAGCAATATGGTGGCTTTATACAAGCTCAGTTTGCTCTTATTCCAGAGGAGCTTGACCTTGTTCTCGGCACAAGAGCCGAGCACAATGACTTAACTGATTGGGAATACCAACCATTAGCAAGGTTATTATGGAAACCGCAGGACAACCAAGTGTTATGGAGCGCAGTATCTCAAAGCGTTCGTATTCCATCTTTAATTGAATTTAATGACAATTACGCGATTAATGGTCAAAAAGTCAGTGAGGTTTTACCTTTTTCTACAGGCATAGAAGCGATTGATGAATACCATATTAAAACCTATTTAAACGGTAACGATGACGTTGAAGCTGAAACATCGTTATCCTACGAGTTAGGTTATCGATTATCACAGCAATCATGGAACCTTGATGTCTCGCTGTATCATACCGAGACTGAAGATGTTGCCGTTATAGATATCAACCCTAATGTTGAACAGTTTTACCCGGCCCTTGCCCTATTTCAATCGGGCCAGCTACAGCAAGCATTACAAGCCTTAACGCAAACGACAATTCAATTTGATATTGTGTCGACTGCCGATCTAACTACCCAAGGTGGTGATATCGTTTTATCTTGGGTACCTGCAGATATGTTTAACGCTGAACTTGGTTATAGCTATAACACCTTTGAGTACGACCTTCCTGAAAATACGTTTCCGGCCATTGGTAGAGACTCTACGACTCGACAGATTTTTGCTAAAGCCGATGTTCACCTATTTGACAGCCATAATATCTTTGCCACTGTCAGAGTAGAAAATAGCGATGCATACCTTACGGAAAACTACACCTTGTTAGATTTAACTTGGAATTGGGCAGTAAGTCAGCATTGGGGAGTCTCAGTCACTGGGAAGAATTTATTTGCTGGTAGTCATCTTGAATATGCAAACCGACAAGAAACCTACACAATCCCCAACTACATAGATGAAAGTGTGCTGTTCAAAGTCACAGCTAATTTTTAAATGAATTAATGCATAAAATCACTCAGCTTCTGCATGTATTACTATTCTCATTTTTGCTATTCACTAGCCAAAGTGCAGTTGCTGCTGAGCAAGAATACGCACTTAAAGCGGGCTTTTTATATAATTTTGCCCGTTACGGTGAATGGCATGACAGCGCATTAAGTCCTGATAAATTTGTCATATGTAGCCCTGATGCATCATTTACAGAAACCGCCAAGTCAGTATTAAACCAACGCTCAGTCGATAAACGCCCGATTACTATTCGACATATTCAATTTGAATTAGAGCAAGTGAATCAATGCCAATTACTTTTCATTTCATCTGCGTCGCTTTCTGATTGGTTAAGCTGGCAAAAACAGCAAGACTATATTGCTGAAAACACAATGGTTGTGGGCGAATCAAAGGGGTTAATTGAGGCTGGCGGACATATTCGTTTTTTCATTGCTAGCGGTAAAGTCAGGTTTGAAGTCTCCCCGCAGCAATTACAGCAATCCGGCATCACTATGAGTTCTAAAGTATTGCGACTTGGTCGCGTGCTGGAAAGGTGATGTGATGACTAAATTATTCTCAATGAACACCATCAGCAAAAAATTACTCATGATTTTAATGGGGGTGTCTTTCGCCTCCATTATCACAGTCACTTTTGTGTTCAGTGCTTACGAATTAACAACCGCAAAACGAGAACAAATTGATGGGCTAAGTACATTAGCTAAGATGATGTCTCCTAATATTACTGCCGCGGTATTATTTGATGATCAAGATGCCATCAATGAATTAATTACCCCTATCTTGCTTCGTGGTGACATTGTTTCAGTGACAGTGACGGATAACCAAGGCAACGTCATTGCTTTTGTCAGCCAAGAAACCGATGACTCCAATAGCATACTCAGCACTGCGCTAAATGTGACACAAATTAGTAATGCGCTGACCTTAGATGGACAAGAATATGGCCAAATTCAAATATTAGCCGATGACAGCTACATCAACACCCGAGTGAAGTTTTACGGTCAATTTATTATTATTTTATTGATATTCGCACTCGGGATCAGTTTTTCAATATCGTTAATTTTACGTCGACGCTTTTTAAGCCCTATTTTACATCTAGCCACCATTGCAGAGCGAGTGTCTGACTCTAACGACTATAGCTTACGCGCGAAGGAGCTATCCGATGACGAGGTCGGAAAATTAAGCTCGCACTTTAACGACATGCTTGAAACCATTGAGCAACGGGACAAACGCCTAGAAAGCCAAGTAAAAAGTCGCACTGAAGAGCTTGAAAGCGCCAATGAAAAGTTACACCAATATGCTTATCAAGATGGCTTAACAGACCTACCTAATCGCCGTTATTTTTATGAGAAACTTCAGTCCTTAATTGACACTGACAATATGATTTTCGCATTAATCTTTATTGATCTTGATGGCTTTAAAGAGATTAACGATACCCTTGGTCATGACTATGGCGACTTACTATTACAGCAAGTCGCTAAGCGCTTAAAAAACTGTGTAAGAGGCCATGACACTGTCGCTCGCCTAGGTGGCGATGAATTCACATTAATTGTTGAAGGCATCAATGATCAGCGCCGCGCTAGCGAAATTGCAGAAGTCATCAAAAACAGCTTAGTGCAGCCAATCACCATAAAAGATGAGCAGGTTTATATTACCAGCAGTATCGGATTGACCTTCTATCCAAGCGATGGGGAAACCATAGAAGATGTGGTCAAACATGCCGATCAAGCCATGTATTTATCAAAAAATAAAGGCCGTAATCGTTATGAGTTTTTCTCATTCGCCATGGAAGAACAAGCCCTTGGTAAAAGGCGATTAACTGAGGAGTTAAGGCAAGCTGTAAAAGAAGAGCAATTCCTATTAATGTATCAGCCTATTCTTGATATTAATGGCTCTGTAGTCAAAAAAGTCGAAGCCTTAATTCGCTGGCAGCACCCTGAACTCGGCATAATAGAACCCGATGATTTTATTCCTCTAGCTGAAGAGAACGGCTTAATTGTCGACATAGGCAATTGGGTGCGTAAGCAAGTCATTGCCGATGCAATTGAGTTTTATCAAACCAGTGGGAACGTCATTCAAATTAGTGTCAATACATCCCCTATTGAAATAGATCGTTCTGGCACATGGATTGACCAATGGATTTTAGACTGTAACAAGTCCAAGCTTCCCCATGGCTCGTTTCTCATTGAAGTCACTGAAAATACCTTAATGACACCGGACTCATCAATACAGCAGCAATTAAAACTGCTCAATAACAACGGCATCAAAGTCGCTATTGACGATTTTGGCATAGGTTATTCGTCGTTAGCCTATTTACAAGAACTCGATATCGACATCATTAAAATTGATCGTTCATTTATCACCAACATCACCACCAATGAGAGCAGTGCTGCCCTAGTCAGAGCAATCACGACAATGGCACATAACATAGGTGTTAAAGTCGTCGCCGAGGGCATTGAAACACCTGCTCAGCAACAGTTATTAAAACAGCTGTCATGTGATTATCTACAAGGGTTTATGTTTTCAAAACCGCTCACTAAATCAGAGTTTTACCGACTCTATGTAAAAGGCAGTGAAGATATCGCTTCAATTAGCAATAACCTTTCATCCCATTAAATAGTTTCCCAGCCATCACAGTAGTGGGGACGTTAATTGACAAACCACAGTGTCATCACGGTATACACAGGGATCCCAATCATCACATTAAACGGAAACGTAATCCCCAAAGAGGCACTAATGGATAAACTATGATTTGCTTGTGGCAATGCGACTCGCATCGCCGCGGGTACGGCAATATATGACGCGCTTGCCCCCAAGACTGCAATTAAAATCGCCCCGCCACTTGAAAGCCCCATCAAAACTCCTAAACCACAACCTAACACACCGCCAATGAGCGGCATTGCCATGCTATAGGCTAAAATAAAGCTTCCAGCTCGCTTAATATCTTCTAAACGACTTGCTGCAACCATGCCCATTTCCAGTAAAAACAATGCCAACACACCATTAAATAAACTAAAAAATACTGGTGTAATTGATTTAATCTCATCGGCAGCCACAAACCCAATCACTAAACTGCCCACCATCAATACTATCCCTTGATTGAAAAACATTTCATGTAATAAGGCTTTACTAGCGTGTTTATCATTTTCCTCTTGGACTATTGATTTTTTCTGCCTAAACAAACTCGGTTTTGCCAGCATAATACCCACCACAATTGCAGGCATTTCAAGTAGGACGACAAATAACGGGATGTAAGCTTCATAGCGTATATGCTGACTTTCTAAATACGCCACGGCGACAGCATAAGTGCCAACACTCACCGAACCATAATGTGCAGCGATTGATGCGGCGTCATGGCGTTCAAACAAACCGATATAATACAAAATAGCAAAGGCAATAAACGGTAGTATCAAACCAAAAGCTAATATGTATAAAGACTGAGTAAATAATGTCCATGACGCGTGTTCAGCCAGTGCCACGCCCCCTTTTAACCCAATGGCAATCATTAAAAACAGCATTAAGGCTTGATAGAAGCTTTTAGGGAAAGCGATTTTGGTTCCTGACAAAACAGCAAAAACACCCAACAGAAAAAAACCAATGTTAATTAACATAATTCGTTTTTATCCTTTATAACGGACTGAGCTACATCAGGTGTTTTTAGCTTATCTCGGTCTAAATATGCAGTAAAAAAACTCAATAGAAACAAGCCAAATCCAACAGCCATTAACCCTAAACCAACAGCGTCTGTTTTTGCGACCCAAGCACCAAGCAACATCATTAACACTGCCACCACCACACAAAACACCCATTGCCTATCCATAATGTCCACCTCTGCTCAATGATATTTATGACGGCATTATGACAACAGATATAAATAGATAAAAATTGATATTACCTATAAGTTAAATAGACTATTATCTATATTAGATTTTAAAGTAAGCTTACAAAGCAAATTGAATCGAAAAGTAATCGTTCACATCTAAGAGTCATTAACATGCAATCAAGGTTACACGCCCACATTGGCACCATCAGGCAATTAGAAATTCTGTTAGCTGTTCATGATAAAGGTGGCATAAACGAAGCCGCTAAAGCATTATTTCTGACTCAGCCAACCGTCTCAATTCAAATGAAAAAGCTTGCTGATGCTGTCGGTGAACCCATTTACCGCTTATCAAATAGAAAGCTTCTCTTTACCGATGTTGGCCTAGAAATGGTCAAAACAGCGGTAGAAGTATTAGACAGTTTTGCCAGACTCGATATGTCGTTAGGTAATTTACGTGAATGTAAAACGGGGACGTTACGTATTGCCGTTGTCACGACATCCAAATATTTTATTCCGCATTTGTTGGGCCCTTTTTGCGAGCAGTTTCCTGAAATTGATATTCAATTAAATGTGGGTAACCGTGAACAAACCATTGAGCGTTTAAAGCAAGGTATTGATGACTTTTACGTATTCAGTCACCCACCAATCGATGCAGACTTTAACAGTATTGAGTTATTACAAAACCCACTGGTCGCCATTGCACATCAAGATCATCCATTAGCAAAACAGCCACACGTTAGCTTAACGCAATTATGCCAAGCCCCCTTTTTAATTCGAGAAACAGGTTCGGGTACGCGTCATGCTATTGAAGGGTTCTTTAAGGAGCATGATGTTACTCCCAATGTAAAGATGACCATTGAAAGTAATGAAGCAATTAAACATTGTGTGATGGCAAAGCTAGGTATTTCTATATTGTCTGCCCATACCCTGACATACGGCGGACAACATGGCTTGGTTCGTCTTCCTGTCAGCGCTTTACCCATTAATGCAAAATGGTTTTTTGTTTGGTCTAAATCAAAAAGACAAACCTTAATCGCGGATCAATTCTTAAATCATGTGCAAACCAACGGCAAACAATTACTTGAAGATGAGCTTCAACGAAACGGCATTGATACGTAATCGAGTTAATGCCGTTAATTGACACTGTAACCTTTACCTTCTAAACACGCCGCTCGTGCTTGATAAAAGTTATCTTCTCCAACAGTACTAGCTGCTTGTGCTTGCAGCTCAGCAGCTTGCTGTTGTTCGGCTTGTTGGATTGATGCGCGGCGGCTTTGTCTTCTTGCCGCCACTGCGCCTATTGCAGCACCGTTTTGTGCGGCATTGCTGCGGTCATCATCTCCTAGTTCAGCAATCATCGCCCCTGTTGCTGCCCCAGCTATCGCACCACGCATACCCGACCCTCGCTCAGCTGTTGGTTCAACAGCTTGAGCCGCTTGTGTCGTCGAGGCGGCTGCATTTGGCTCAAAGCCTGTTTGAATCGTCGCCCAAGTATCACAGCTGGCTTCATCCGCCGCTTGCTGTTCTGTGCTTTGGTTTTGCTGAGGAAATACATATTGGGCGGCCATACTGTGATTTACCGTTGATAAGTTAATCGCGGTGGCAAACGCAAAAGTCGACAATATTCCCGCAAGTGTAGTCAGCGACTTTTTGTAAGTAATAGGCATCTTATTTCCTTTTTGCGACGTATTTGATGAACAAATAATCACCTATTTATCACTGCAATAGTTATCAATTTACGCCAGATGAGCAATAACTATCTCAATAATCAATAAAGGAACAGAATCAGAATCAGCGAAAGAGGAAGAAAATAAATTTAAGTACAAGAAAAGACAGACATAAAAAAACGAACCTTAGTTCGTTTTCAACTTAATCCTTTCATAATTACACCCGTTAACAGAAAACCAATGCCGACCCCGCTGCAACATTTCTTATGGCAAGTATTTTTTTCCCGTGTACAAGGCAACATACATAATCTAGGCGTTTACACACACTTTCTTGTAATCTAGCTTTGATTTTATCAAGATCAATACTTTGTTCTTTATATCGATAAAACTTGTGTAAGTAGATTATTGCTAAACGTTTTTTGGAAACGGTTCCGACATGCACTTTATCAAGAGAACGAAAGTAATAAGATAAATACCTTCTCTTGCGCGCCGCTTGGTAAAAGCGTGCAGAATCAATATCACCTTCCCTGAATGCTAGAATAATGTCTTTTAATAAACCTATATCAGCCAATGCTCTTGCTATTCGGTGCCCAACACCAGGTAATCGATAACTGGCAATACAGCTTTTAAAGCTGGCTTTATGATTAGCATCAGGTTTGTATAAAGGATCATAAATGATGGTCAAAGGCGTTTTGCACTCACTCGCATTAAGATAGGACATATTGCCTTTTTGCAGTTGAAAATGCTTCTCGAGTTTAGGGTCCCAAGGCGCTGCAGGCTGCCAATAGGTACTCACCGGCATTAACAATAACGCTTTATCCAACTTTAGCTTGTCGGCATGAAAGGCGGTAGCAAAGCCACCTTTACTCACGCCATAGCCTATTCTTTTCGGGAATTGCTGCAACGCGAGTGACAATTTTTGAAGAAATTGCGCGAAAATAAAAGAATCAAAATAATGATCGTCCCCACCAATATGATTAAAGGCGATAATATTCATTTTCCGCTTGCTAAAAAAATGAAAGCTCCAAGCCTGCTTATCGGCATCAACTTGATCTTGTGTTAAAGCTTGACAGTTAGGAGGGAAAGTCACCATCACGGGTTCATTCGTATCAAAAATATGATACTGCACTAGTACATTATCAACTTGTAAACGAACAGTTTGATGCTCAATAAGCATGGTGTTATTCCCAACTCAGCGCACATCATCTTTACGAAAAAAACGAAGGAACAATATAATTTGTTGGCATGCTACAAGACTAATTTGAGAATAAAAGTGTAATTACCTTTAATGTTAACCGAGGGTAAACTGTGTAAAAAAGCAGCGTAGGTAAAACGATTTTTTGTTAAGCCTTGCAAAGTTAAGCTCAATAAACAATCACACCCTCGTAAGCTTAATGACGCAAGCAATTAATTGAAATTAACATTTAAAAGTCAGCTTTTATGGGATTTTCTAGCCCAATGACGAAATAAGCCTAGCGATTATTAAGTCACTAGACTCATCAAATTGTTTATCCCTCTTTGCACCAAGCAATAAAAAAGCGAATAACGCCTAAGGCTAAAAATACCTGTACGAACATATTAAGTGAGGCGGTAATATCGAAACTCGGGGTGAGATACAATGCACTCATGGTTAATACAACTAATAAATTCGCTCCAATCACTTTTTGAACCGCTAATTCAGGCGTTGAACATACCCGCCAAATAATCAGTAAATTTATAGAATAGAATGCTGCAAGCTGCCAGATTTCAGTCAGTGCAGGCATGATGAACGTATATTGTAGTAGCACTAACGTGCCTGATACACACATCCCTACCAAGGCTTGATTAACAATGAACTTTGGCATCGCAACAAGGTTTATGGCGAATACCGCCGCTAACATGGGGAACATATAACCATTTGGCAGCGGCAAATATATCCATAAAGCAAAACTGGCCATTAGCGACACCATCACAATCGCCGAGTCTTTAAGCCGTATTGATAACGGTGTTGGATTATTCCATTGCTTAATAACATGTTGCCAATGACTCGTAACTTTAATCTTTTCGACTGCATCAAAAGAATGATTCAGTTGGCCTGCTGACTTGTGTAGCTCACGCCTTGCCTCTTGAATTAAACTAACCGTGTCACTGATTTCAATTAGCTGTTCATTCAATTCAATAATCACAGCTTCATTCGCAAGTTCACTAAGTAGAGTGCTCCCCTGTTGATGTTCAGAGTCAGATGGAAGCGATGTGTTATTCACTAATGGCGCCGCTTTGTCTAACCAAGCTTGTAATTTAACAATGGCTTCATAGCTAGCAAGAGTCAGTTTTCTCCAGTGCTTACGCTGTTGTGACAGCTGATAGCTACCTGCAGCAGGTAAATCTAAAATTAAACTGTGAGACTTAATATTATTCGACATTGCCAATAATCTTGCTTGATAGTCAGCTAATGTTTCTTGGGTGTAGGCTCTTTTACCACTGACACATTCGGTCAACTCCACCACCAAATCATGTAGACCCTTTGATGTACTTTTGTGCTGCTCGTAAAACTCTACCTCTGAATTCATTGGCCATAAAAATTGATATACCAATGAAAATACAACAACCCCTAGTATGGTTTCTTGTAGCCTTAAAAAGATAATCTTGACTGATATTGCATCATCAAAGCTGCCCATAAAGCTTATTAGTGCACAGACAATAAATGCGATTCTGAAAAAATAACCATTCTTACGGTCATAAGACATCGCAGTAAATATGCCAGCCAGCAGTATAAAACTGCCAATAAACAGGAATCGATCTTGAGCAAAAAAAGCAACCAAACCAATCGCCATACTGGCACCAACAAACGTACCTAAAATACGGTTATGCGCAGCTTTAATGGAGTGGCTAAATGACTCATTTGACGCTAAGGTCACGACTGTGATGGCCGCCCAATAGGGTTTGTCCCAGCCAAAAAATATTGCCAGTACAATTGCGCTGGTAAAGGCTAACGAAACCTTAATCGCTTCTTTCATTGCGCGACTTAACATTTTTTCATCCCCAATTTCAGTGAGTATCACAACCCACTCATGCAGCTCAATTCATCGATATAAACGGTTCGGTTAACCTGAAATTAAACACCGGTATATATTTGTACAGATGCCGTTGTCCCCACTCGCAGTTGCACACTCTCAGGCACTTGCTCTAGATGCACTTTGACAGGAATGCGCTGTGCGAGACGGATCCACTGAAAGTTAGGGTTCACGTTTGGTAATAATGTATTACCCGTGCTGCCATCTGATTTAGCGATACCGTAACCAATACTTTCTACTTGAGCATTAATAGGGCTATTTGGATTCATCATTAAGGTGACTTGAGCCTTGTCTCCAATATTGACGCCTTGTAAGTCCGTTTCTTTAAAGAAGCCTTCAATCCAAAAACTATTTTGATCAATCAAGGCTACAACAGGATTATTTGCCACAACCTGGGCCCCCTGTCTTAAATTCAGATTAGTAATAAAACCATCGGTAGGTGCTGTTACATGGGTATAGGCCATATTGAGTTCAGCTTGCTCTACAACAGCATCTGCAGCGGCCAAATTAGCCTGTGCGGTTTGCACAGCATTTTGAAAGTTATTTAAATCAAGTTCAGAAACCGTTCCGTGTTTACGACTTTCAAGCGCCATAGCTCGGTGATTCTCATTTTTAGCCTTATCTAATAAAGCCATAGCCTGCAACTGTTTTGCTTTAGCATTGCTTAACTCTGCACGGTAAAGGCTAGGATCAATCTCAAACAGCAATTGCCCTTTCTTTACTTGGCTATTATCTTCCACTAATACCTGAGTCACAGGCCCCGTCACTCTCGGGGTTATCTGAATAATATGAGCTCTTACCTGACCATCTCGAGTCCACGGATTAGCACTGTAATCTTGGTATTGGCTTAACACTGCAACGGCAGCAATCGCAACCATCACCAGCGTAGTAATTATACGAAACATAACAAACTCCAAAAATCTGATGAATTAGGTAAATGCAATAAATCTGCTTAATAACACGGTGATAATCGCCACCAGACAAAGCTCGACTAAAGCAGGCATAACGATCACTCTTTGCCAACCGAGTTTGTTTGCAATAAAGACCAACGCGACGGTTATAAAATAAGCCAACATCACAGTAATGAGCAGGGGCGGAAAATACACTTCTCCAATAGCAAATTCATGAGGCATCTGAGTCACCAATAAGGTTATATACGAAAGAGCAAAAACAGAGGACACAATGTCATTTCACTCATTAATGGCGTTATTTTATGGGAGTATGGGACATTGCCGAAATCGCTTTGGGAGGACTTGACCCTTCAAGCTTAACCATCACCTTCTGCCGCTTATTAGTGAGGGATACGTAACCTGATGTAACCAGTCTCTAAACAAGCTGCTTAACACCGCACTCATCCAGTTCACAAACCGATAAAGAATAGTCCGTTCACGGCATAGTGATAGCCAAACAGTATCATTTAGTCTCAAGCTTGATTACACTAAAACGATGAGTAAAAACTTAATTAACTTTGTGTTTAATCTCGTAAAAATAGCACAGCATCAACTTGTGTACTGAATTGATAAAGGAGCCAATAACCAATGAATTTTAGCTTAGAGCAGTTACGCGCTTTCGTTGCAGTATATGAGCAGCGCTCCTTTAGTAAAGCAGCAGCCAAACTTGAAAAACATCGCACTACTGTCGGTCAAGTCATTACTAATCTTGAAGATCAGGTTGCAGTAGAGTTATTTCATCGAATTGGTAGAAGTGTTGAAGCCACTGAAGATGGTGAGTTACTTTATCAATACGCTAAAACCACGGTTCAACAAGCACTGACCTTTGATAAAGTTGCCTTGAGTTTATCTTATGGTGGGCTTGAATCTATCACTATTGCGTATTGCAGTTTTTTACCCCAAGGTATATTAGCTGAAATACGTAAAAGTCTTGATATCGAATTTCCAAATATGAAAGTCCACTTTGTTGTTCGAACCAAACCGGAAATTAAGAAAGGCATTGAAAATGGGACTATCCATGTTGCGATAGTCAACGTTTATAGCAGTAAAATCGTTAATAGCATCGACTTTACGTTTTTAAAAAATTTACAGTTTCTTCTCTATGCTGGTAAAGAACACCCACTAGCAACAACCCCAAAGAGTAAAGCCTTATCTGTGATGAAATCATCAAGACAGCTCGTGCTCAAGTCGATGATTGATGACGACATGGAAGAAAAAGTGGTTTTATCAGCCGATTATGAAGCCATAGATCAAATGGCATTGGTAGTAAAATTTGTGCAGCAGAATATTGGCTGGGCGGTGTTACCGAGTTCAGTCATCAACTCTCAACTTTTTAAAGAGAACCTCGTAACCTTTGAATGCGATGAAATACAAGACCATTTGAACGTTCCGATTGCAATGTGGTCCCCACACTCAAAACAAGTAGCACCGATTAAAAAAAATATCGTTAAGGTATTCGCCAATTACCAAGGTTAAGCTTTTTAGCACCATTTCTAGCACCATTTCTAGCACCAGCTTATTCTCGGATAAGCTGCGGTCTTTTTTATCTAAATCCACTCTATTTTCGTCATCTTCAATATTTATCTGGCTTTTTTTATATCTCTTA
The DNA here is from genome assembly GCF_041468985.1 of Shewanella sp. 10N.286.52.A9. NCBI lineage: Bacteria > Pseudomonadati > Pseudomonadota > Gammaproteobacteria > Alteromonadales > Shewanellaceae > Shewanella > Shewanella sp. 10N.286.52.A9. Next base: position 135,139 of record NZ_JBFRJQ010000026.1, read on the forward strand.
ATGGATATATTTGAGTAAAAACTCTAAATATGTATTTTCGGCTACCTTACCAAGGTTAGACACTTTATCTCTAATAATCATTAGCTTAAAAATCACCTCCAGTTATTCATCAAATTTACTAATAATTTATAGAGGGTTTGATCCTTCATATAAGATTAAACATGTTTAATTTATCCCCCTAACATTGCTGCCGAAACCACGCCCCCTCACTTACAAGTTCAGTTCTTCGGTGAATTGGTTTGAGTTTCAACTAAATCAGTGAACATTCACTAAAGAACTATTATTTTTTAAGGCAGCAAATACTATGAGCATTATCGAACAACTATTTGCCATATCTCCTTATATCGCTTTATTTATAACACTCGCTCTAGGTTACCTCATTGGTAAAATCACTATCGGCCGCTTTGTGCTAGGTGGTGTGGCAGGAACCTTGATCATGGGTGTACTAATTGGCCAATTCGGAGTTCAAATAGATCCTGGTGTAAAAACCATCTTTTTCGCGTTATTTATCTACGCCGTCGGTTATCAAGGCGGGCCACAATTTTTCAGTGCGCTCAACTTTAGAACCATTAATATCCTCCTATCAGCAGTTGTCATGACTGTAACAGGCTTATTGTGTGTACTTGCTGCAGCAATGATGTTTGATCTTGATAGTGGCACCGCCGCAGGTCTTGCTGCAGGTGGTCTCACTCAATCAGCCATCATTGGTACCGCTGGTGATGCAATATCTCAGTTAGGTAATGTCACTGAAGAAGCCAAACAAATGATGCAGACCAATGTGGCTGTCGGTTATGCCGTTACCTACATTTTTGGTTCTTTAGGTCCAATTTTGATGGTGTCATGGTTAATTCCTACCTTTATGAAATGGGATATCCGTGGTGAAGCAATCAAACTAGCTGAATCAATGTCAGGGGGTAAACCTGAACTGGCACCAGGTGAGTTTAACGCCATCACTGATTTAGTTTCACGTGCTTATAAAGTTGATGAGAATAATCCATTTATTGGCAGAACGATTCAGCAAATCAATAAAGACATGCTTGCTATTGCTATCGAAATGATTGCTCGAGATGGCAGCGACATAGAGCTCGACAAAGCGGTTTCAATCAAGGCCGGTGACATAGTGATTGTTACGGGTCGCCGTGAAGCGATTGCGGGTCATATGGGTGCAGCCACTAGTGAAGTCGCTATTCCGACAGGCACAGTGTTAATCGAAGAAAATCGTCAACTGATTGCTAAAGATGCCAAATTGGTCGGTAAAACAATTGCGCAAATAAAAGCACAAGCCAATATCGATACATACCGTGGTGTGTATATCACCGATATTATCCGTGGTGGTCATTCACAAGTTATCAGTGCTGATTTCGTCGTAGCGAAAGACGACATCATCCAACTAACTGGTAACTCAAAAGACATTAACCGTGTTGAAAAATCTATCGGTAAACGTTTGGGTTCAGCCTTTGCTACAGACTTTATTTTCTTTGGTCTAGGTATGGTTGCAGGTCTGTTAATTGGCCTAATCAGCTTCGAAATTGCTGGCATTCCGGTCACCATCGGTTCTGGTGCAGGTTGTTTAATCTCAGGTTTATTCGTGGGTTGGTTACGTAGTCGTAAACCAGCAATAGGCTCTCTGCCTTTAGGTGCGTCTAACTTCTTACGTGATTTTGGTTTAGCAGTCTTTGTCGGTATTGTCGGCCTACAAGCGGGGCCAGAAGCCATTAATACCATTAAAGAACATGGATTAACTTTATTGTTCTTGGGTATGGCGGTAACCATTATTCCGCAAATCATTTCATTCTTTATTTCTTACTACGTATTGAAAATTAAGAACCCAATTGAAGCATTAGCTTGTGTATCTGGTGGCAGAAGCGCAAACCCAGCATTCGCAGCCTTACTTGAAAAAGCAGGTAACGCAACACCGGTTTTTGCTTTCACCGTGACTTATGCCATTGCCAATGTATTGCTCACCCTTTGGGGCCCAATCATTGTCGGCATCATTTCAACTCAATAGTTTCTACTCATTAATTTCTACTCAATAGCATGAATTCGGCGAGTGAGTTCAACTCAACTTACTCGCCAACAGATTAATTTTATTAAATATAAACAGGTAAACATTATGAATAACCAACACACTGATACAGCAATGGCTATCGACTTCACCCAATTCGCTAACTTAAGCCCATTTGAACTAAAAGATAAGTTAATTGAAGTGGCACAAACAGTACCTGATCGCACCTTATTAGATGCAGGTCGTGGTAACCCAAACTTCCTAGCAACCCTGCCACGTAAAGCATTTTTACGCTTAGGTGACTTTGCATTAGAAGAATCAGAGCGCAGCTATTCTTACTTAAATGAAGGCTTTGGTGGTATCCCTGATGGCGAAGGCGTTGTTGAACGTTTCGATACGTTTGCGAAAGCGAATCAAGGCAAAGAAGGCGTTGAGTTTTTACAAAAAGCCATCAGCTACGCAAAAGATCGTTTAGGCATTGAAAAGCAGTCTTTCTTACACGAATTTGTAAACGCATTTTTAGCCTGTAACTACCCTGTCCCTTCACGCATGCTAACCAACATCGAGAAAGTCGTAAAACAGTACATCGGTGAAGAAATGTATGGCGATATGCCAATGACCACTAACTTTGACCTGTTTGCTACCGAAGGTGGCACAGCATCAATGACTTATACTTTTGCGACAATGGCTAACAATGGCTTACTTAAGAAAGGCGATAAAATCGCGTTAATCACGCCTATCTTTACGCCTTACTTAGAGATCCCAGAGCTAGCTGAGTACGACCTCGAAATTGTTGAGATCCGTCTAGACGAAACCACTTGGCAGTTACCACAGTCAGAAATTGAAAAATTAGCGGATACTGACATCAAGCTATTATGTGTTGTTAACCCAGCTAACCCAGCATCAGTTAAGTTTTCAAACGATACACTTAACCGTTTAACTGACTTTGTAAACACCCAACGTAGCGACTTATTCATCATTACTGATGACGTATATAGCACTTTTGCCGACAACTTTGTGTCTTTGTTTGCCAAACTGCCATACAACACTTTATGTGTTTACTCATTCTCAAAATACTTTGGTGCAACCGGCTGGCGCTTAGGCACCATTGGTATTCATCACAGCAATGTCTTTGATGATGCTATGCGCGCCTTACCTGAAGCACATCAACTAGAGTTGGATAACCGTTACAAAACAATCACGCCAGATCCACGTAGCATCAAATTCATCGATCGTATCGTTGCAGATAGCCGCGCGGTCGCGCTAAACCACACTGCGGGTTTAGCATTACCACAGCAAGTGCAAATGGCGTTATTCTCTCTAAACTGTTTAATGGACTTAGAAGATAACTACAAAGCGGCTTGTAAACGTATTATTCGTGAACGTTACATCACACTCTATAAAAACATGGGTGTTGAAGTTGAAGACAACGAAGACCGTGTTGATTACTACACACTACTTGAGCTCGATACACTAGGCGGCAAGCTTTATGGTGACGCGTTTGTCACCTGGTTTAAAGAACACGGTAAAGGTAAAGACTTCCTATTCCGTTTAGCCCATAAAACTGGCGTGATTTTATTACCAGGTAAAGGGTTTGATGTTGTTCATCCATCTGTACGTGTTTCTCTAGCTAACTTAACTCACTATGAATATGAGTTAATTGGCCGTGAAACTCGCTCAGTATTAGATGACTACTTTGCTGAATACCAAGCCGCTCAAGCTTAATTGATTTAATAAGTTAATCTATTAGCATGACGATAAACGCCAATCATAAGATTGGCGTTTTATTACGTTTATTCAAGCAGGTTTTGCCATGCGCTCAGCGCTTAAGTTGTGGTTTATGTGTAGCTTAAACACTTCAAGATCACAGACTACTATCTCTATTATTGATATATCCATACTAATATTGATATATCCATACTAAGCGACTATAAGCTAACGATGAATTTGCATCTTAAAAGCTAAAACTTATAACACGTAAAAAGCTAAAAGCTCAGTCAGCACATCAGGCTGTGTATTAAGCTCAATTCACGCGATAACAGCATCAAACAACTCAATAAAAGTAGGTCATAAATGAAAGGCATTATTTCAATTCAATCTCATGTGGTATTTGGCCATGCTGGCAATAGCTCTGCAGTATTTCCGTTGCAACGCATGGGAATGGAAGTCTGGCCTATTCATACCGTACAATTTTCAAATCACACCCAATACTCACAAGGCTGGAAAGGCCGCGCTTTTTCAGCAGATGATATCAATCAGCTAGTCACTGGTATCGACAATATCGGCAAAATAGCAGACTGTCAGGCGGTATTATCAGGTTACCAAGGTAGCGCAGAACAATGCCAAGCTATTATTAACACGGTCAATACAGTCAAACTGCAAAATCCAGCTGCACTTTATGTGTGCGATCCTGTGATGGGCGATCCTGAAAAGGGCTGCATTCTCGCAGAAGGTATTACCGAACAATTGATAAATGAAGTGATGCCGATTGCTGATGTGATTGTGCCGAATCAATTTGAGTTAACTCAGTTTACTAAAATGGAAATCAACAACCTTGAGCAAGCCAGAGCCGCTTGTCAAAAAGCGTTATCGATGGGGCCTAAAATGGTGTTGGTAAAACACCTGCACTCTGTTGCTGATGACACTTTTACCATGATGCTCGCCACTGAATCAGGTTGTTATATTACCCAGCGCCCACAACTTGAATTTGATAAACAACCAGTTGGTGTCGGTGACTTAATCTCCGCTTTATTCACTGGTGGATTATTAAATGGCATGAGCGAAGTCGATGCATTTGAGCATGCAACTAATGCCTGTTACGGCGTATTAAAAGAGACTCAACAAAGACAAGAATGGGAACTGCAAACCATTGCTGCGCAAAATGAATTAGTTAATCCGAGCGAGAAGTTTCGCGCTAAAGCGGTATAAATAATGGTATAAAAAAGCAGGAATCTAATCGATTCCTGCAAACTAGGTGGGGGAGTGTCAACAACGACAGCTCACCTAAACTGCCGTTGGTTAGATGCTTACAACTTAGTAGTTAGCTTGGAATGTCAGCCATAATTTATCGGTATCATTTGAGAAATCATAACCTTCGTCAGCACCACTGAAGCTTGCATATTTAACGCCTAGGCTATAATGCTTCGCAAATGGGTATGTAGCAGCAACGCCCCACTCTGTACCCATATCGATATCACCATAATCAGACTCAAACTGGTGGTATTTAGCTAAAAGTTTAAGGCCGGCAATTTTACCCGTTACAATCACATGGGTATCAACTAAACCATTATCCCAGTTACCTTTACCGCCAAATAAAAACTTATCAGTCCAACCGTTAAAGGCATGTAATGTTGCTAATGGTGTAATAAAGCCAGCTTTGCCGCTGTCAGAACCGAGTACTTCGTAGCCAATTTTTGCGCCAAAAGCATCAAAATCAATACCGGCACCTAATTTGTAATAATCTGCACTGTAACTGACTGGGTTATCACCGCCTTCAGACTGCTGAGCATATTCAGCTTCATAGCTCACTTTCAGTGCATCTAACTTAATATTACCCGTTGCACGAACACCAAAGGTATCAGTTGAGAATGCAGCAACATCTGTATTATCAATCAAATAGCCGTAACCACTTAAATTAACAAACTCGAGTCCTTTGTAATTGATATTGATTAAGCTGGTTTCGTTCTCGTGTTCTTCTTTACCTGAGCCTTCTGGGAAAATACGATTCACATTGGCCACATACGCATAATAAGCAGTGAGGTTTTCAATCGCCGTATTTTTAACAGATACCGCATCGTAAGTTTGTTCATTTTGACGGAAGCCAACCCCACCAACAAAACGCTGATTATCTAATAAAATGCGTTGACGGCCTAATTTAGCTAAGGTTTCAGCAGGCCCTTTGTAACCAATAAAGCCTTGGTTTATTTGAGTATATTTGTAATCACCAATTAAAGGTTCATTATCGGTTGAACGCACATCATCAACTTCTGCTAAAGCAAATAGGTTATAAATATCACCGGTTTGATAAGTTAAACGAGTACGTAATGTGGTTTGATTTTGCTGGTCAACATTCGCCACATCGACATCTTCATAGCGAAGTCTAAACTGCACATTCACTGAAGAGTCATCGATAAATGCTTTTTTTAATGGATCGACGCTTTCTGATTCAGCGTAAGCTGCAGATGTCGCTAATCCGGCAAGAACAGCTAATGTGAGGGTAGTTAATTTCATTTATTGTAATCCTTATATTTCATCATCTCGAGTGATGTTATATAGGTGAAATAAACTATAAATATTGATCTAAAACAATGTTACAAAAAGACTACAATTGCGTATCAATAATTGTGAGCAAGATCATTAACTAATACTAATTTAGCGTACCTCGAAATAGGTATTTTCAGTAATACCTCATATATAATTTGCTAAATAACCAATATCGATTTTAGTTTTATGCTAACAAAATATGTAATCCGCATATAAACAGCCAAAAAAAAGCCTGAAATAAAAATTTCAGGCTTTATCATTTTCGATGAATTAACAACCCGTAACGGTTAAATCATAAAACGCTGGCTCTGCAACGTTCGCTGTCACGCTATAGCGTAAGTTACAATTGCTGCTGATATCGTATCCTTGTGGGAAAATGTACACACCAGAGTTGGGTACATCATAGATCCCCCAATCTTGAGTAAATGCTTCCGCTGGACTGGCTAACTCAGCAAAGTCCCCTTCTACAGCTTTAGGAATATTCACTTTAGATGCAGTAATGTAGCCAACTGTCGTTGCGATTTTTACGCCGTTAACCTCAACTTCACCTGACTCCAGACTCGTTTGCGAGTCGATAGCCGCTTTTGAATAAACCAGTGAATTCGCCGATTGTAAACTCGCTTGTAAGCTTTGTAAGTTGGCAGTCACTGCGTCTGTTTTCAGATTTAAAAAATTAGGTGCTGCCACAACGGCTAACACACCTAAAATAATAATGACGACCACAAGTTCTATTAACGTAAAGCCACGTTGTGAATAACTGCTTCTCATAATACTTCTCAAATAACATGATATTTCAATAGGTTTAAAACAAGCCAAACCCTATCAAAATCAATAAGATTAATAATAGCCGCAGCATATATGAAGTCCGTACACTCAGCCACTACATACGTAACAAAAAGGTTTTAAATTGTTGGTGGAATTACGCTTTTGTTACACAAGTCGTACTTTTAAGCCATCAAACATCCAGCGTATTACAGTAGCTCTTGTTTAATTAACTTCAGCAAAAAGGTTTCACGCTCAATGGATAAGCCTTTCTTGTCACTATTGGCCATCGTATCAAGGTTATGTTGAATGGCTTGATCAATGTCCATCCAGACAGGCTTCATGCCATTATTAATTTCATGCTGCTCAAATTGGGTATCACCTAACTCTTGATCTATTTCGCAGGTATAACAATAAGACAGCATATGCATGAGGTTTGCCCCATTCCTAGCCCATGGTCGGTACTCTTCATATAAACCAAACTCGTTAATATTTCGAATATCACGCGCGCCCGTTTCCTCACTCAACTCACGGACTAAGCCTTGCTCAATATCTTCGTGATCATCAACACCACCGCCTGGCAATGAGTAATCATGATATCGGGCGGTATACAACATCAGTATTTTCTGACCTTGTAGCACAATCGCTCTAGCCGCTCGTCGAGTTAGCATGACGTTATTTGTATCGTTCACAAATTCAATGGGGGTATCTGGATGATGAGTGGTTTTTAAATGGCGCATAAGCAAGTAACGAGAATCACAATAGTTGAAAAGGCGCATCATACGCCAATTTTGTGATCCACTGATAGTTTTTGCAGCTCTTCAACCTATGCGGACTTTTGTCCTCACAGCTTGAGTTCTCGCTACTTATTATCGAGTTAATTAAAAAAGGGGAAATACGAAGACTGCACACATCAATGGCAAACTGGGTAATTTTGCCGAAACCTTCTTAGACAATGCAGTCAAAGTCACCCACATTCGCAAGCGGTTTTAATTGCATATCAACGTCTGTATAAGCTCATTTTGTCTCGATTTTAACGGCTAATTGGCTTACGTAATCTCACAGCCATTCAAGCCCAATAAATAGCTTAAATGCGCTAAGAAACGAAACCACACAATTCAAGCCTCAACATTTCAGTCTTTACACCGCTCACACTTTTATATAAATTGAATTAAACATAACACATTGATAAATAACAACAATCGATACAATTATACACAAGTGTTACCAAATGGTAATAGTCAATCTTGTTATTTAAATCAGTAAACAAACAAGGATGTAAGATATGAAACGATGCCACTCTCAGCCACTCAAACTGACCGCAGCGATTGCTATTAGCTTTGTGGCTTTTTCTGCTCAAGCTAATGATACGCTAGCATCAGCTAACAACAGTTTTCATCACGATACTAGTGCTTCATATATCACTGATACAGACAACAGCGACAACGCTTATCTATTTGCCAGTTATCGTTATTATTTTGATGCCGTGAGCACTGATTTAGGTCCTTGGGCCCTAAATACCTTTTTGGCTCAATCTTCAAACTTCGGCGTAAACTACCTTAAATCAGATCTAGCCGAGACCAGCAGTTATCAAGTCGATGGCACTTATGTTTTTGAATCAAACTGGTTCATTGGCGCAAATTATCAGCAAATCAATGATGACGATGACTCCTTTGCTTGGCCATATAATTACGACGAGTCACTTTATGGTCTTAAGCTAGGTTATTACTTTAACAAAAGCTCGCAAATCTCCCTTTTTTACCAAAATCAAAGTGGATCAGATAGTTATCAACACACAAGTGGCAGTGGTCAGAATTTCCAAATCGGCTTATTAGCAGCTAATTTTGATAACCAATCCGATACCTTCGGTATAGAGACTCAAAGTTATATCCCAATGGAATCAATTAATGGGGTGAATTTGTTTGCACGCTGGCAGTACACCGATGCGAGTCAATATTACTATTATCGACTCGCGCAAGATGGTTTTTTGCCAGAACGCTACTTCACCACTGACATTGATAATACCTTCAACCACATTTTTCTAGCCGCTGATTTTTACATCAATAAGTCGTGGTCAATAGGCGCGCAATACGATTGGCAAGATATTGATATCAAGCAATTTAATAGCAGCAGCTTCACCCCTGAGGGGGATACAATTGAAGTCTCTGACAGTGTCAATAATTACGGTCTTAACACGGCTTACTGGTGGCAGATATCACCCCATTTCTCTGCCAAATTCAGTGCAAGTAAGCTATTTAATGACAATGGCGATAACCAAGACTCCTTGCTATTTGGCCTAGATTTAAATGCAAGATTTTAAACCCAGTAAGTTAATGCTCTTCGGCCAATGAGTTGCTTAGTGTCATCGCCATGACTTTGATGGCGATGACCGCTTAACAACAAAAAACTAACATTTATCCACTTTCTCCTTCTTTTCTACACATTTGCTGCACATTTCATCGCTACGATAGACCTTACTACATGAGCAAACGCTAACTTACCCTTTGCATTACATAGGAAATCGTTGCGATGAAACTGACAGTTAATTCAAATAATATAAATGCCAACCTAATACTGCACTGGTTATCTTTATTACTTATCTGCACATTAACTGCTTGTGGCGGTAGTGACAGTAATAGTGATTCAGAGATTGCAGATGAAACCCAAGAAACGGTCACAACCCCCAATGACAACTCAGGTGATGATAACACTGGTGGTGACTCTGGTGATGACTCTGACGACTCAGGTGCTGATGATGAAGGTGCAGGTTCAACTGATGGGGTGCTTTGCGACTATATAAATAGCACCTATAACGAATCTGAATCAGTTTATAACACCAGTAACGCCGAATGGTCATGCGAGGGAGGTGAACGCTTATTAGAAGCAAACGGGATCCCTGACCATGATGTCGGCACTTTCCCCAATGCCAACAACCCAAATATGATTTTCGAGCAAGATATCTTAGCTAATTTCAGCTTAACACCTGTCGAAACTAACACTGCCACCGTTCTAGGCGGCCCAAGAGGCACCCTAGGTTATGTACTCAATGGAGTAAAAATTGATGCCAGTACAGCGGGGACTTGTGATGATTCTGGAAATAACTGCAGCTTAGTAGGCAACGAGGGTAATTGGAATATTGAGGCATTAGGCCAAAGCAACTTTAACTTTGGTACCGACGATAATAACGCCCACGTTCAACCTGGAGGCGAATACCATTATCACGGAATGCCAGAAGGCTTTATCGAACTTCAGCAAGGCGGTAACGACAAAATGACCCTCATAGGTTGGGCTGCTGATGGGTTTCCTATATATGCTCGATATGGTTACAGCGATGCCAATGACGCCAGTTCAGAGCTCAAAGCCATACAAGGGAGTTATCAGCTAGTCACCACGGTGAGTGAAAGCAGGCCTTCGACCGAGATTTATCCACTCGGGACCTTTGCTCAAGATTGGGAATATATAGCAGGTTTCGGTGACTTAGATGAATGCAATGGACGAGTTGGAGTCACACCTGAATTCCCTAATGGCATTTACCACTATTACGCCACCGACAGTTACCCGTACTTTCAGCGTTGTGTCAAAGGCGAGGTTTAGTCTCTATTTATCTGGTTGAAGCCAATAACTCGATTACACTTACATCAATTAAGAGTATACCCAAGATGATGTTATTAAAAATTATCACGATATTAATAATCTGTATTCTAATGTGTGCCAACGCACTCGCACATATGATGGTTGCGCAGCACGGTACCATCAATATTGTTGATAAAGGCGCCTTTATGGTGCTGTCCTTACCCGTATCTGCCTTTGAAGGTTTAGATATGGACAATGATGGCAAAGCATCCTCTGCCGAACTTACGCGATACAAAAACCAAGCAACTGAATTAATACATGAAAATGTGCAGCTTAGTGACTCAAAAGCCAAGCTACCATTGCAAGGGTTAATCATTTCATTAGCATCTCATGGCAATCCCAAAAAGCCGTCATCACACTTAATTGTAATGGGTAAATATCCCCTAGATAACACCAATGACGAATTAACGTTTACCAATCGCTTATTTGGTCGTCACTTGCCTGAGCAACAAATGGATATGACGATTACCCGCCAACATGATAAGCAAAAACAGACCTTTATTATCGATAAAGATCAGTCGTCTAAAACCTTACTTAATGCCTCTGCAGACTAATTTTTCAAAACAAAAAGGCGAACCATCACTAGGATGATTCGCCTCTTATTTTCTTAATGAATAACCGAGTTTAATAATCTTAGTTATTAAACTCGGTTAACCTGTATTAGTCAGCTAAACGAACAACATCGACATCTAAAGACGTAGTAGTCCACTCGCTATCCACTTCACCTTGTAAAGTCAGCTTGGTTTCTGGAGTAGCATGAATACCACTCCATTTGTCATCATCAATTTCGACAATAATTTCGCCACTGTCATCTTTAAATCGATACTCTTCATCACCTAAAGACTCGACGATAAACCCTGTTAGTATGGCTGGAGCATCGTCTTTTGCCTCTAATGCAGAAGCAACCGTATGAGCAGAACCAGCAACTGGTCCACTGAATCCACCAGCTTGATTTAACGCTGGTGTCGTTACGGCAGCATTATCAGAATAACCTTCAGACTGATTTGCCATTGCTGCTGATGACATAAATAACACACTGCATACTAATAATTTTTTCATTTCTATCCTCATTAACATCATTGGCTAATAGATTAAGGTTTTCGACAAACACGCTCTTTTTGCACAAGCTGAAACATTGGTTAACACCTTTTGTTGGCGGAATAATACGCGATTACTGAGTGTTAAAGTCCAAGATGACCTATTGTTAATGTGAAACATTGTTCATCATTGGTTTATTAAGGTGTATTAGCGCCTCAACCATTAAAGTTATGCTTGATGTGGCTATGATATGAAGAATTATTGAAACCTAGTTACCACTTTACGCCACTGTGGTTTCATATGATGTCAGCAAGATAAATAGAAAATATATCAACAAAAAGAGAAGCAACTATATGAATTAGTCATTTAACATCGACTCACATTCGAAGCCTTGTCTCATAGAGTCGAATCGACAGTATAAACCACACTGCCATGGTGCATTGTTATATTCTGCCGATACTGTCTGTGCATGAGCTTTACATGAAGGGTAATCTACAAAATCTGTATCCATTTCATAAGCGGCAGAATCATAACCATTTTTATACACAAATGAGCTCCAAACTTCAGGGCCTTTATGTTGATTAGACTGATTGATCATCACAACTGATGTGATAACAGCTATTAGCAAGCCGATGATAACGACGACAGATACAAGGTTAGCGTTTTTAGCTTTAGGCATAATAATTTAGCGAAAAATAAACATGGCATTAGCATAAGCGGTTAATAGTGAAAAGCAATCGCTACTAAGCTAAGTCAGTTCGAAAAAACATAGGATTTAGCTAAAACTAAAAGCAGCCTCAACACATGAGACTGCTTTATATTTCAATCTATAAATCTTAGCCTCCTTAACACTTGTTTGGATCAGTTTCTATTATGTACTCTGGTAATTCTGTTGTACTTTTTGCCTCCTTATAGATTAACTTACATTCTGCAGGCGCACCGACTTGCCAAATAGTCGCTTGCCCATTGCCTTCATACATTGTCCATTCAGCACCTCTATCAACAGCCATGGTTGGATCGGTTTCAGAAACGGCTGAGTTAAAGTCATTTTGTAGCAAATTATCTAAATCTAGTTCAGAAGCAACCACATAACCGTAGGCTGTGTACAAATCATTACCTGTACCGATATCTAAATCCGTCACATTTGCATCTTTCTCCACTCCAGCAAGACTGGCTTTTGAATACACCAATGTATTAGCACTTTGAATCGCCGCTTTCATTCCAGCAAGCGAGCTCACGCGAGCATCACCCTGCAAATTAATGAACTTGGGCGCGGCCACGACAGCTAAAATGCCAAGAATAATGATGACAACCACTAATTCGACTAAAGTGAAGCCGCCTTGCGCTTGAGTTGTCGACATTGAAAAATTCGGTTTTGTAACCATTGATAATTTCATAGTGATACCTCGCTATAGAGACATTTTCGTCTCTCTGATGAAGGCTTAAGTCATCTTAAACCTCGAATGCCATCCTAGCGTTGGAGTTAATCCACCTTATAACCATCACTCTATTTTTTTCTTAATTGAAACGACTTAATTGAAACGACAAGTGTATCAACCACAAAACCAAATAGAGTAAAGACTCTAAATTAACATTGGACTCAATTTTGTGATTGTGCAAATTAAATAAAGTTAATTTTTAACCAATCTATTGCTGCTATTTACAGTGCTCTATTATCAACCGAATCTATAAAGTGATTCTGCATTTAGTGCCATTATCAAACACTCAATAAGTGCTAATATTAATGAATCAAAACAGTGGACAGCGCCCCAGCGGCGATTAATATCATTAGGAATACACCATGCAAAAAATCATTCTTGTTACTGGTTCAACAGATGGAATTGGATTAGAAACTGCAAAAATGTTACTCGCTGAAGGCCATAAAGTATTACTTCATGGACGTAACCCTAACAAACTTGCCGATGTGGAAACGCTGCTTACTAACAGCTCCTCTGCTGCACAAATCGAAACGTATGTTGCCGATTTATCTAGCATGAGTGATGTCAAAAAGTTAGCAGCAAACATTAAAGAAAAACACAGTAAACTGGATGTGTTAATTAACAATGCTGGGGTTTATAACCCTACGACGTTAATCACCTCAGACGGCTTAGATTCACGCTATGCAGTAAACACTTTTGCGCCTTATTTGCTTAGTAAGTTGTTAATGCCGATCATGGATAATAGCGGCCGCATTGTGAATTTATCTTCAGCTGCACAAGCCGCTTTTTTAGCAAGCGACATGGCACAGCCAAGTCAGTTATCTGATAGTACTGTCTATGCCCAAAGTAAACTGGCTCTGACCATGTGGTCACGAGATCTCGCCTTATCAGTTCAAGGTCATGGACCTATGATTGTCTCGGTCAATCCTGCTTCGATGTTAGGCAGTAAAATGGTTAAACAAGCATACGGTGTGGCTGGCGGAGATTTATCAATTGGTGCGGACATTCTAACCAGAGCGGCATTATCAGAAGAGTTTGCTCAAGCAACTGGGCAATATTTTGATAATGACAGAGGCCAATTTGCATCACCTCACCCTGATGCACTTGATGTAGCTAAAACCGCAAAAGTGGTTGCTGTGCTTGAGCGAGTTCTTACAGAGCTAAGCTAATAATTAAGCTCAGCTTCAATTACAAAAACCTTAATATTAAAAAAGCTAATGGCCCGTGCCTTTAGCTTTTTTATTGCCCTGCGATGACTCATTCTTTTGATAAAACCTGTCATCTTCAGCATAAGCACAACGCCTTTTCATCGCGGCAAACCCTGAGTTGCATAACAGTCCTGTGACTTAGCAATAAAGCGATTATCAACAAAATCGATAAACTGATTCAATATACTGCTTAATTATCAAGCTAAAAATCTACTGCTAAGATCGCCCTCATTGTATTGCTAGGTGTCTTTTCATCTAGCATTGACCTAGAGTGTCTCCACTTCTAGGTGATGTATTCTCAATAAGACGACAGTCTTAAGGAAACGTTATGCGTTATGAAGGCAAAGTTTATCGTCCATGGCCCGAGGCTGACAGCATCCTCATTCAGACCACATTAGGTTGCAGTAACAACCAATGTACTTTCTGCAATATGTTCAGCGATAAACGATTTAAAATTCGTGAACTAGAAGATATTTTTAGTGATATTGAACAGGCCAGAAAAATCCACGCTCACGTTGAATCTATCTTTTTGATTGATGGCAATGTCATGGCTGTAAGAACCGAATTTTTATTGGCAATTCTCAATAAAATTACTGAGACTTTCCCTGAAATTCAAAATATTGCTTTATATGCAGGCTTTAATGATTTTCGCCGTAAAACAGTGGCAGAACTTAAACAAATGCGGGCTGCGGGTTTGACAATGGCATACGCAGGTTTAGAGTCTGGCGATCCTATTGTCCTCGATAACATCAAAAAGGCGATGAAACCTGAACATGCCATTGAAGGCATGGCGATGGCAAAAGAGGCAGGGATTAAAGTGCTGGCTTCATTTATATTTGGACTAGGTGGCCGTCATCGCTCAAAAGAGCACATTAAAGCGACTACAGATATTTTAAACATTATGCAGCCGGAAGAAATTGCGCCAATGGCCATTGCAATTCAGCCAGGGACAGAACTCGAACAGCAAGTACTGCGTGGTGAATTTCTTATGCCAAGTCCATTACAAGTGCTGGAAGAAGAGAAGTACTTACTGGAAAATTTAGCGGATTTTGACTGCTATTACTGGGGCGATCACGGTAATAATATCTCGCCAATGCGAGGCATGTTACCTCAAGCTAGAGTGCCATTTAAAGATAGAATTGAGCATGAAATAGCAACCAATCCAGTGACAAAACAAGACATCATTCAAACGTTTTCTTGGTAGGCTAACATGCTAATTTAACAGCTATTACCTTGCAAAGTGTTGGGATTCACCCTCAACACTTTGCCATTATTTAAGCCACTGTTTTTACTTTACTGAATGTCTTATCAACCACGCATTAGTTCACGGTATACCGTAGCAATACCTCATTATCTAACACCACATTAGTAGACCAAATAAAGCTGGCTCCCGCGCCACTGAATTTTTCGATAAAATTCATGTAGGCTTTTTTATTATTCACTCCTATTTCATCATCTGAGTATAAGCTTGCTTGCGGCCAAGTACTTGAATCAAAATCTTCATTCATCCAATTATCAGCCATCGTCCAATGTACGGCATACGCTTGTTGTCCATTTTTCTCATCCGTAACACCACAATCAGTAGATAATCTCGCGCCGTCTTTTTCAGATAAGCAGCTTAAATCTAAAATTGGAGAGGTATAAAAGGTTTGCGCTTGCCAATCACGATTTGTCACAGTGCCATCACTAAAGCTGGCAATAAAGCCCCCATCACCAGCATGGTATGCATTACCTCTATTATTCTCAGAACCTAAACCTAGGTTTTCTTCCCAATCAATGACTTTAACTGCAATGGTATAAGGTTTACTGACCTTAAATTTTACAATACTTGAATTAAATGGCGTAAATGGCACGCTATCAACGGCGATTAATTTGCCATTGATATAAAGCTCAAAGTAATTATCTGCAAAAATATACCCAGTAATCACCTCACCTTGCGGGTCAACTGTCACCACAGGTACATCATCTTGATTAACTTCGGCTAAATTTCTAGGGGTAATACCAGCGCATTGTTCATATAAATCCATTGCTTTGGGCGCACTGCTAAATTGATTACTGCCTGGTACAGTCCATACTGCGCCCTGCGCATCAGTAATCTCACCTATACCAGCAACGCGACTGCGACCATTTTGACACGTAAACAAATTACTGACGACGGTAGTCGCAGCGCCTTGGGTAATACTCCCTGAGCCGAGATAGTCATCATGGTGCATTTGAATATCATCAGAAGCACAGCTCATCGCTGTACTTCCTATCATGACGATACCGCCAACTGAAAATAGGATGTTTTTAAACAATTCGTTTTTCATAGGCCCTTCAGTCAATCAAATAAATGTGTTTGTTAATAATAGGCTATTCAAAAATATTGAATAAGGTTATTTAACCCTAGCAAGACACTAATCACTAGCAGCTTTACAGTCTTTTAAGCTTTGACATAAGTGGCGCACAATTAGAATTACTGCGTATTGAAAACGAAAAGGCTTAGATGCTGAATGATAAAGTAGCGGTTATTTATAGAACTCACTAAAAGTGATTAAGAAATCTTACTAACCTTCTGAATAATATATCTTTCGCACATATTAAAGTGAGCAAATTCTTGCAACTGCGATTCTAACTCCGTCATAAATTCACTTAACTCTTTTATTGAAGGCTCAAGGATTAAGTGAATGACATACAAAGTACCTGTTCGCTTTTCTGCTTTACAGTCCGCTCTTGCTACTAAGGTTGCATTCCACATTATCGGCAAACAAAAATAGCCGAACTGGCGTTTTGCGGCGGGGACATAGCACTCAAGCAAGTAATCAAAATCAAATATCGCATTGGCGCGTTTGCGTTGGATCAGTAAGTTATCGAACGGCGACAGTATTTTCAGTTGTTGCTTGTTCACTCTGCGGTTTAGTAATGCTAAAACATCATGGCAAGCATAATATTCCACACCGTTAATCAGCACTTTATCAATCTCACCTGAGTGATAAAGCTCATCGATAGCTGCACTTGCATAGGCTTTAACGTGCTTGAGTAAATAGATGATTTCAGCCAGAGTACCAAAGCCTTGAGCGCGTAAAAATCGCAACACTAAAAATCGGCCATGTTCCTGTGGTGTAGGCACACTGTCATCAATATTTTTAGGTAATACTCGCTGGGTTAAATCATAGACCTTATGAAAGTTTCGCCGCTCGGTAATCATCAAATCACCTTGCATATACAAATTTTCTAGCGCCTGTTTTGTTGGACTGGCTCCCCAACCGTTATTTTTTAAACCTTTCGACACAAAGTCTTTAGCCATTAGCGGCCCTTCCGCTTCAATTCGACTCATGACCTCAGCCATTAATGGTAAATTTTTATTAAACCAATGCTGTTGCTCCCCAGCTTTTAAAGCATTCTTTCTTGGTAAGCTAAAGCGATAATCTTGCATGGGTAAGTAAGCCGCTGCATGCGACCAATACTCAAAGACTTTTTTATCTGCAATAAGCGTATCGATATGATCGAGTTGATAATGTGGGTTACGAGTCCAAAGCGTGTGATGATGCGCTCTTTGCACCACCGAAATAGTATCGATTTGCACATAGCCTAAGCGCCTTATTACGGCCAAAGAGGCTGAGTTTGCGGTGTTCTTTGAGGATTTAACCGGAAAACCTTGAGACAGTAAAACTAACTTTCTAGCTTGAGTCGGGCTTAACGTTAAAGCAGCTCTATCAGTCATATGGAATTACTCTGAAGTCGCAGTTGGAGTTAAAGATACATTCATGGCCATGCTTTAATCCCAATAAGGCTTTTGGCCAAATTGCTCAGCGAAATAATCAACAAAATCTATATAGCCATTATAAAATGGGCTTACCTTTACGTAAATTAGCAATTTTTAGCTTGTTGATAGTCAGATTTAATAGCCACAAAAAGCTGCTATCTATCTAAAAAGATGACGGATATCTCCTTTTGAAACTTTAAAATAAAATTGTTATCCGGATCGCATTTTCATTTTGAAACTCCTGATAAATTCCAGCTTAAGCATACACTAATGTAGTGTTTATTTTTACCAATACTAAATGCTTGTAGTTTGGTCTCTATGTTTGATATCGACAGGTTTTCTTGAATACCATCAGCGCCATTTGGCCCATGAAACACCAAGAAAATTCGACTCGATAATGAGGATATTTTATGGCTGAAATTATTGAATTTGTTCCAAGTAACACAGAAATAGATGGGTTTGAAAAACCATCTAATCCAAAAGCAAAAGAAGATATACAACACAGACGTGAAGTAAAAAGACGTCTTGAAGACTACCTCGAAGCACAACAACTCAAACGTGCAATGGGTGAGGATGATTTTTTTGCGTAATCCCTAGAATTCTTAACTAACGATTTCTTTTTCCAATACAGGCGTTCATCTCCCACCACGCTTTGTTATTCATTAAGCTCATTGGTTTCTGAGCTTAATGAATTATCCAATAATCCCACTTAGTTTCATTAATCACTGCGCAATCGTTGCATCACGCTTATCCAATAAAAAAACCACTGTAAACTCATACCTACAGTGGTCAGGAGTAAAAAGGGGAAAGCTCCTTAGTGAGGTTTTATCGTCAATCTGAGCCTATATTGACTCCTTGCTATTAGTCGTTGCATTGCTAATAGTCGTTGCGATGAGTCACTCGATACACCTCAAAACTTAAACCAGCGAGTGAGACCTTAATATCATGCTCATTAACCCTGACTTGACTCGGTGATATAGCAGTCTTTGATGATGTTGCCGCTTCTTTTAAAGCCTGCGTATTAAGGAGTGAATCCACTTCAGTAACCAGCATAGGAATCGTTGCCGAAGCCAAGCTGGTACCAGTATTAAATACCATCAATAACTCCTCACCAGTGCTGCTATCTATTCTTGAAAAAGCAAACATAGCGGCATGACTTGCGTTCTCTTTATCAGCATAAAATCGAGCTTGATACTCACCACGGCGTAAAACCCGCTCAGTCTTGCGTAGCTCACTCAGTGCGGCAATAGCCCTATACAAAGGATGCGCTTTATCGAAGTTGTCATCAGCCGTTGTTGCCAAAGTGCCCAATAACGAATTGTCGTTATAGCTTGCGACATGTGAGGCAAACATGTCTTCTCGGGCATCAATATCATTACCATCGCCAGTAAACCCTTGCTCATCACCGTAATACACCACCGGAATCCCTCGAGATAAAAACATAAAGGCATGGGATAAAATACTGCGCTGTAATTTTTCTGCTTCTGTGCTGGCAATGCCAGATTCATTGATAAAGTAACCTGCTCGTCCCATGTCGTGATTACTTAAAAAAGTCATCAGTAAATCGGCTTGGCTATCTTCATCTTTATACAAATCATCTTGCTCAAATAATTGCTTGGCAAGCAGCGGACTTTGCCCTTGATAAAAGATTTTTGCAGCCACGTCTTGAAAAGCAAAGTCCAATACCGACGGCAGTTTTCCATCTGTTGTGTATAAGCTCAAATTAACAGGGTTGGTATCATAGACTTCACCGAATACATGAAACTGAGGGATCCCCTGCTGCTTGGCAAACTCAACAATAGCAGGGCTGAAGGTTTGCCAAAATGATAAATCAACATGACGCACGGTATCGATTCTGAATCCATCAGGTTTAAATTCAGCAATGAGGTTTTGATATATCTCGACCATCCCAGACAGCACTTTAGGATGCAAAGTATTCAGATCGTCTAGACCATTAAAATCACCGTTTAATGAACTTTCTCCCTCAAAATTACTGTCGCCTTGATTATGATAATACTGTGGGTCATTTAGCCAAGATGGTGTTTTGATATTGGCTTCATCATCCAATAGAAATGGCGAATACTGCTCACTCATTGCTGTGTTTACTGGCTTATATTCACAACGCGTTAGCCCTTCAATAAATCGACCATCAAGTTGGTGGCACTCTTTATAACGAATGATATCTGCAGTGTGATTAGTGATAATGTCAAAAAATACTTTCATGCCACGTCGGTGCGCCGCATCAATCAATTGTTTCAGATCATCGTTTGTACCAAAGTGCGGATCGATTTCAGTAAAATCGACAATCCAGTATCCATGGTGAGCAATGCCGTCTTTTTGAATCGCATTATTTCTTAGCAGTGGTGTCATCCATATTGCTGTAATACCAAGCGATTCAAGATACGCAAGTTTCTGTTCAATACCGTTAATATCACCGCCATGAAAACCGCGCTCAGTAAGGGGAGCAAACCCGCCATGAGATACACCAGATACGGCTCCATTGTCATTGGCTTGATTACCATTGTTAAAACGATCTGGTAAAACAAAATAAAAAATGTCATCTCGAATATCACGATGAAGATAATCCTGATATATCACGTTATCGTCCGTTGCTTTCGCATCGTTTACCTTAGGCGCAGCGTGTATGTGGAAGGCCAATAACAGTAAAGCCAAACTCGTGTAAAATATTTGTTTCATAACACCTTCTTAATCCATTAATGAATAATCCAAATCAGCCCAATAACGTGCTGAAATTAAGGCAGTTCATGCCCCTTTGCACTGACATATAAGGCATACCAATGCTCACGAGTTAGCTGTAACCCCACTGCTTGCTGACATGCTGCAATACGTTGCAAGTCGGTTGTTCCAACCACTGGCTGAACTCGAGCCGGATGCTGCATTAACCAAGCAAGAATGATGGCCTCTTTACTGACACTGTATTCAGCGGCAAGCTGACAAACTAATGCGTAGGTTTGTTTAACCCGCATTGGCTCATCACTGAGATCTGCGCCGCTGTATCGTCCTTGGCATAAGCTTCCCCACGACTGCACTTGAATATGTTGCTGTTGGCAATACTCCAATGTGCCAGGGGTAAAATTAATATCAGCCCCAAGCTGATTTCCGGCATAAACAGTTTCATCTATCCAATGCTGTTTGTGTAAACTCAGCTCTAACTGATTCACGACCAAAGGCGTATCTAAATGCTGTTGCAGCATACGCATTTGATGGTGCTGCATATTCGAGACACCTAAAAATCTCACTTTGCCTTCGTCACGAAGTCGGTGATAGGTATGGGCAACATCTTCTGCATCCATTAGCGGATCGGGTCGGTGTAATACCAGTACATCTAGGTAGTCAGTTTGCAGGTGTTTTAGACTTTGATTCACACTGTGGCCTATCCATTGTGCCGATAAATCATAGCGTTTAGGCCCCTTATCATCAGCAAATCGAATACCGCATTTAGTTTGAATCAACATATGCTCTCTTAGCTCAGGTCGAGACGATAAAACTTGACCAAATACTTGTTCCGCTTTACCAAAAGTATAAATATCCGCATGGTCAAAATAGGTTATCCCTTGGTCTAAAGCGGTATTCACCACATCATGTGCCTGCGCTAAGTCTTTTGCATTTATGCCATTTTTATTCCAGCCCCCTCCCAACCCCATACAGCCATACACTAAAGGGCTTGCGTGAGGTAAGTGCTGATTAAGAGGTAAAGGATTAGGGCTAACATTTGCCAAAGGTTTAACGACAGACTTCATGGTTTAATCACTGATGTTAAGTATTAAGATGATGCATATTCTCAACATTAAGCCCATCAGTGGAACCGTATTCTCCAAAATCATTATTTGATATAACTACCAATAACAAAATACAATTCACTTTAAAGAACAAAAAATATCATACGTATTTTATGAAGGACTAAGCTAATGAGCCGAGAGCACAAGAAATTTGAGCGACTATTTCTATTTAATGAAGTCGCAAAACAGCTCAGCTTTACCGAAGCAGCGGCGACTTTAGGCATATCCAGAGGCTATCTTTCGGAACAGATCCGCCAATTAGAAAAGGAATTTGGCAGACCTTTGCTGATCCGCAGTACGCGCAGTGTAAAACTCACACCTCAAGGTGAATTAATATTGGCGAAGATGGGACAGGTAAAACAATCGTTATTGGAGTTAGATAGGCAGATACGCCATGACAATGACAGTATTGCGGGTCGAATTCGTATTACAGCACCCAGCCAGTTTACTCAACGTTACCTATTGACTATTTGCCGTGATTTTCAAAAGCAAAATCCACTCATTGAGTTTACGCTCGACAGTAGTTACACCACCTACGATTTAACCCAAAATGACTTTGATTTAGCCATTAGAGCAACCAAAACACCACCACAAAATATGGTGGCTAAAAAGTTATTTTCTTACCAGTATGTATGCTGCGCGGCACCCGCTTATATTGAACAACACGGTGCTCCAAGTACAATTGAAGAGCTGACACAACATCACTGCTTAACCGCTGAAGAACAAAGCCTGTGGCATATAGGGCAAGAACCGATGATGGTGAAAAGTCATTTAAGCATTAATGATAATCACATGCTAAAAGCGTTAGCACTTGATGCCCAAGGGATCATTTTTGTGCCTGAGTATTTGGTTGATAGAGAACTTGAAGTTGGCAACTTAATGCCTTTACTCGTCAATGAGCCCACACAGGCCTCTTCTACTTACCTTGTTCATCCACAACTGATACATCAATCAGCAAGATTAGCGAGTTTTATTACCTTTACGTCAGATTGGATAAGTCGTCACCTGCCGCCATCACAGCGACAATAGTGGTTTAGCAGATTAACCTAACTCTGCAGCTAAATGAGCTAGGTTAACCCGAATAAAACCGCCAATACGGCTACGTGCGATTACTGAGTGCAATTACTGAGCGCTATTACTGAGTGCAATTACTGAGCGCTATTACTGAGCGCTATTACTGAGAATGATCGAGCGTAAAGTCTAATCTTACTTGCTGATGACGCTGGATCACGCCCTGACCTTTGACCGTTTTTGGTTTGTACTTCCAATTATTAATCGCCTGCAAAGCTGCACGGTTAAAGGTTCTTTTAGGTTCAGCCTCCAGCACTTGTGCATTGATAACCGCCCCACTGCTACTGATATCAAACATCACTATCACATAACCTTCTTTCCCGTCACGAGCAGCATCCATAGGATACTGAGGTGAGACTTGTACTACAGGCATTGCGTCCCCTTCATTAAATCCCGGAGTAAACGTTTCTTGAATCGGCGTCGTCATTTCTGGCGAGATGTCATCAAAAGTATTATTCGTATCCGAGCTGGTTGTCGCAACCGTATCGCGTTTAACTAAGGGCGGTATTGATTTCTTTTCCAATCTAATTTTTTTTATCGGCTTTGACGGCTCTGCAGGCCTCTCAAAATAATCAATGATTGGGCTCGGTTGCACTTCTTCCACATAAACATCATCGCTTTTTATCAACTGGGCCATGAATACAAACAAGGCAAGCGTGATAGCCCCACCAACGAGTAAAATACTCACATGGCTCACTATGCGAGATGAGGTAATACAATGGAAAAAGTTCACAGAGTTTGAGTAAAAAGCTGAACTATTTTGAAAAGCAGTTTGATCTGAGGTCATAGACATTCCTTGTGTAATGTAGAATTAATACAAACAATTAAGCTGCCTTTTAACCTGTAGTCTTCAATTAACGCACTTACCAAATATTTTGTTACATTTAGCCAAAACAACCAGAACAACACATAAAACAAAACAATTAATTAACAAAAAATAAACACAGAAAGCGCTTTCAAAATAACATTATTGTTTCGCATTAATATTTAACACTTATCTCCCAAATGCTCACCTCATTGTTTCAGTTTAGATTCATACCTAAGTATTAAGCTCAAGCTGGCTATATACGTAACAAGATTTGCTAACAATTATAAGATTGACTTTTTGGCTCAGTCTTAGAATATGGTGGCGATTATTAGATATGGATCCTATAGATAATTGCAGTAAAAAATTGTCGTTGTAAAAAGATCGCCCGAATAAAAATCAAAATAAAACCAATAAAAAACAAAAATGAACCCCATTTTTTGTAAGGAAGCAGACCACAATGAAAAAACGCTAATTGCAATTGCACTAGCCTCAACCTTTTTGAGTGCTTGCGGCAGTTCAGATGTCAAAGTCAATGACACGAATAAGGCAGAAGCTACAGTAACAAAAGCCACCAACACCCACGCTGAGTTAGGCGATTTCGGGATTGATTTAACCGCCCGAAATGAAGCGGTAAAACCGGGTGACGACTTCTTTATGTATGCCAGTGGCACTTGGTATGACAACTTTGAAATGCCCGCGGATAAAACTCGTTATGGCGCTTTCACTGCATTAGGTGAGCGCAGCGAGAAACAAGTTAAAGAAATCATTGATGATATCGCTAGTCGTAGTGATTTAAATGCTGAAGAGCAGTTAATTGCAGATTTTTATCAGTCTTACATGGATACTGATACCATCAATAAATTGGGTATCACCCCTATTCAAGGCACATTAGATACTATTACCGCAGTTAAAAACACTGATGACTTAACCAAGGTATTTGGTAACGCGTGGCTCACCGATGCTGAATCGCCAATTTATGGCGGCATGTGGTTCAACCGTTTAGATCCAAACCAATATGAACTGTCTATTGGCGCTGGCGGTTTAGGCTTACCTGATCGCTCTTACTACCTAGAAGACAGCGAGCGTTTTGTAAAAATTCGCACCGCTTATGTGAGCCACATTGCTGAAATGCTAGCTTTTGCTGGCATTAAAGATGGCCAAGCTCGCGCAGAAGCTATTCTTGCGTTAGAAACTAAAATTGCTGAAGGTCAATGGCCACGTGAGAAACGCCGTAACCGTGACTTAACCTTAAATCAGGTTAAACGTGCAGACTTAAATAATGAGTACCCTAACTTCAACTGGGACTTATTCTTTGAGCAATCAGGTTACCAAATCCCACAACTTAACGTGTCTCAGCCTGAGCCGATCAAAGCGATGATTGAGCTAATCAATAACGAGCCGTTGAATGTATGGCAAGACTACCTGACCTTCCACACTGTCAGTAACAATGCAGGCCTACTATCTGAAGATATCTACAACGCAAGCTTTGCTTTTTATGGCAAAGAGCTTAGCGGCCAAGAAGAGCCTAAACCGCGCTGGAAACGTGCCGTAGCCGAAATGTCTGGCACCCAATCGTTAGGTTTTGCTATTGGTAAAGTGTATGTAGCGCGTTACTTCCCTGAGTCATCAAAACAGCAAATGGCTGAATTGGTTGAAAATCTTCGCACTGCGTTAGGTCAACGTATTGATGGTCTTGATTGGATGGGTGATGAAACTAAGGTAAACGCCCACGCTAAACTTGCCGCATTCAAACCTAAGATTGGTTACCCAGATGTATGGCAAGAATTCGATGGCTTAACATTAACCAACAAAGACTTAATCGCTAATATCCAAAACTTACGCCAGTACTTCCATGCCGATAGCATTGCTAAAGAATTGAAAAAGACTGACCGTAACCGTTGGGGCATGACGCCTCAATTTGTTAATGCCTACTACAACAGCTCATTTAACGAGATTGTGTTCCCAGCTGCGATTTTACAGCCTCCGTTTTTCGATCCAAATGCCGACCCAGCTGTGAACTATGGCGGCATTGGCGCTGTGATTGGTCATGAAATGGGCCATGGCTTTGATGACCAAGGCTCTAAATCTGATGCTAACGGTATTCAACGTAACTGGTGGACAGACAGTGACCGAGCCGCATTTGAGGCGAAAGCCGATATGCTTGCAGATCAATACAGTCAATACGAGCCACTACCGGACAACTTCGTAAATGGCCGTAACAGCTTAGGCGAAAATATTGGTGATGTAGGTGGTTTAGCCATGGCCTATCATGCATACCAGTTAAGCTTAAATGGTAAAGAAGCACCGATTATTGATGGCCTGACGGGCGATCAACGTTTCTTCTTAGCATGGGCACAAGTGTGGAAAGAAAAACGCACCGAGCAAAGCATGTTAAGTCAGCTGCGTGCAGGTACTCACGCACCAGGCCGTTACCGCGCACTTGCGCCTCGTAACCATGATGCATGGTACAAAGCGTTTGACGTGAAACCAGGTGACAAGCTTTACTTACCAGAAGACCAACGCGTTCGTATTTGGTAATCGGTCAATCACCCGATAAATAAAAAAGCCAGTCAATTGACTGGCTTTTTATGAGTCGATGAAAGTGTACTTTTGCTACTTAGTTAAATCGACCACAACGCGGCCACGAACTTGACCAGCCATTAACGCTTCTGCCGTGCTTATCACTTCATCTAAACCAATATCTGCTGAAATATCATCAAACATTTGTGGTTCAATAATCTCAGCTAAGCGTTGCCATGCCTCAAGTCTGTCTTCAAGAGGACGCATGACACTGTCGATACCCGCTAACGTCACACCACGTAAAATAAATGGCATGACAGAAGAAGGAAAGTCCATCCCTTGTGCCAAGCCACAAGCCGCTACTGTGCCGCCATATTTTGTACTGGCGCAGATATTGGCTAAGGTGTGACTACCAACAGAATCAATCGCCCCAGCCCAGCGCTCCCTGGCTAATGGTCTACCTGGCTCCGATAAGGTGTTACGGTCAATCACTTCTGCAGCGCCAAGCTTTTCAAGATAAGCGGCTTGATCTGCTCGCCCTGTTGATGCCACAACCTGATAGCCAAGTTTGGCTAAAATGGCGATAGCAAAGCTACCGACACCACCATTAGCGCCTGTCACCAGAATTTCACCTTTTTCAGGAGTGACGCCATTTTTCTCCAGCGCAATCACACTCAACATTGCGGTATAACCTGCGGTGCCAATCGCCATAGCTTGCTTTGGTGTAAAGGCATTAGGCAATGGGATCAACCATTCACTTTTTAAACGAGCCCGCTCAGCAAGGCCACCGCAATGCACTTCACCAACACCAAAGCCATTGAGTAGCACGTAATCGCCAACTTTGAATTTATCAGTGTCGGACGCTTCAACAAGCCCCACTAAATCAATACCAGGCACCATAGGAAACTGCCTAACCACAGGACCTTTACCGGTAATTGCCAATGCATCTTTATAGTTTATCGTGCTATAAATCACTTTTACGCTTACATCGCCATCGGGTAAAACACTCTCATCAATTTCCTTAACTGCCGCGCGATATCCTTGGTCATCTTTTTCAATTAATAAGCCGTTAAACATGGTCACTCCTCAATATAGACCGCTCGTCTATAAATAGTTAAAAAATTTTATCGCGGTAATCCTGCGATAAAACATTCAAGGTAATTTTGCAGTGGCTGAGTGCTTCTAACTAACTTTGCACGGCTTACTGCCCCTTCCCAGCCAACCCAAAAATGCTCAGCCAATAAAGCACAGTTAGCCGTTGGGGATAATTCGCCCTCAACTTTGGCAGCCTCTAGACAAGCCGTTAATCTTTGCTGCCAATCTAAAAATATATCAATTAATTGCTGTCTGTAGCTTTCAGGCAATAAATCCACTTCTTGGCCTAAATTACCAACCAAACAACCACGCTTAAATTGATAGCGCTCCATACCATCCATCGCACTTTCAACAAAAAGGCCAATACGTTCAAGCGCTGAGTAAGCTTCATTTAGCAAGCACTTATCAAGTTTGTAGGCAAAATACGTGGCGTAGTTTTCAATCACCGCCTGACCAAATGCTTCCTTACTCGCAAAGTAATAGTAAAACGAACCTTTGGGCACCCCGACCTTTTTAAGAATTTGATCGATTCCAGAAGAGGCAAAGCCATTCTCAGTCAGTTGCTCAAGACCACTGCGAATTAGTTCCGCCCGAGTATCTTGACTGTCTCTCGCCTGCTTGGGCGGTCTACCACGTCGTGGTTTAGTGATGTTTTCTACAATTGATTTTGTCATAAAATCATATTAGACCGATCGTCTATTAAAATGCAATGTTATTTCAGCTCCTTTGCCTTTTTTGTTTAGTTGCTCTCACTATGATTCCTTGCGTTATGCCATAAATCCTGTATCTGGCACCAAATGGTAACTTTTTAAGTTTTCATTGAGGAATAATAGCCACAAATTCACTATTTGAGGTTTTATAATGCAGCGCAGTAATGGTTTTACGCTAATTGAATTAGTGGTCGTGATTATTATTTTGGGTATTTTATCTGTGGTCGCAGCGCCAAAATTTATCGATCTTAAAGGCGATGCCCATACTGCTACCGTTGAAGCGATGGCAGGAGCCATTGATAGCGCAAACAGCTTGGTTTACTCGAAGTCTGCGATTAATGGTGTTGAAAAAGAAGCGTCGATAGATGCTGCTGCAATTGGCGATGAATATGCAGGTGCAACGCTCATATATGGCAGCATGCAGTCTGATGAAACAAGCTTAGTGATGTTTGTCGAAGGTATTGATGACCCAAGTGCATGGGAAATGGAAAAAACCAATGAAGTAAACATGAGAATTCATCCTGCTGACCACCCTACCATTGGTGATGGGGCTGGCAACTGCTTCGTACAATACAGCCACCAGTGGACTGATGCTCGTGGAGCAACTTATCCCGCTAAAACCACTTTATATACTGACGATTGTTAGACCTCGATGAAAAACAGCTAAAAGCCATTTGTAAATGTTATTAATACTGCTGTAAAACAAAGCAATAAACGATATATCATCAAGCTAACTTGGCACTCTTAGTAAAGTGCCATTAGCGATGAACCTTAAGCGATGAGCCTTCAGCGATGAGCCTTCAGCCATGAGTGGCATACATAAGCCGATGAAATACCGTTAATAATGTCATTTAGCTCTAGCCGTAAACGTGCATTAGATAAAAGCCGCCCTATTGCTTATCGAGCATCGAGTGCACGCTCTTGTGCCGTTTGCGTATCTGAAAAATATCGAGTTAACCGATCTGTAATCCTAGAACAAGTCCGCCAACAAACCCATGTTGATCTCAACGCTGTTGATAATTCAGATGGCATCTTAAAAGCGATTAGCGCATTAGAACACATCAAATTAAATGGCCTTAATAAACCGCTCCACACTATTTGATAACGCTGCACTGTTTGATAACGCGCTGCACTGTGGTGACTCAGCCATCGCACCATTATGAAACAAAATGCGCTCATTTACTGAACAGAACTTAATCACTCAACCTAAAGCTGCAGAAAAATCGCACCGATATCGATCATAGAACTTATTGTTATGATGGAATTTTTATCTAACCGCACCATTTTAGCCCCACCAGCATTTAACAAATTAACAACATAGGAATAATTCTTGCTTCACTAAGTGACTGAATTATAAATAAGAGAATAGCTTTGGGGAGCATAAATGGACAATATCAGTGACGCGATCGGGGTAATTGCACAAAGTGCGGATACCGTTTTTATCCTTCTTGGTGCAATTATGGTGCTAGCTATGCACGCAGGCTTTGCATTTTTAGAAGTGGGAACTGTTAGACATAAAAACCAAGTGAACGCATTAGTTAAGATTTTAACCGACTTTGCTTTTTCAGCTGTAGCCTATTTTGTCATTGGCTATCAAATCGCTTACGGCAGCCACTTCTTTGTCAGTGCAGAGACATTAGCTGCTAATAATGGCTATGACTTAGTGAAGTTCTTTTTCTTACTCACCTTTGCCGCCGCTATTCCCGCCATTGTTTCTGGCGGTATTGCTGAGCGTGGTAGCTTTCGCCCCTTCTTGTTTGCCTCTGCATTGATTGTGGCGTTTGTATACCCACTGTTTGAAGGCATGATTTGGAATGGTAACTATGGATTTCAAGCATGGTTAGGCAACACCTTTGGCGCAGAGTTTCATGACTTTGCAGGCTCTGTTGTCGTACATGGTATGGGCGGTTGGTTAGCATTAGTTGCTGTGTACTTTTTAGGTGTTCGTGGTGGCCGTAAGCCGGGAGTTGCCTTTGCTCCATCTAACATTCCCTTTCTGGCATTAGGGTCGTGGATATTAATTGTCGGCTGGTTTGGTTTTAATGTCATGTCAGCACAAACCTTAGATGGCATAAGTGGCCTTGTGGCCCTAAACAGTTTAATGGCCATGGTCGGCGGCACGATTATCGCTTTAGTTGTTGGTAAAAATGATCCAGGGTTTATCCATAATGGTCCACTAGCTGGGTTAGTTGCTGTTTGTGCGGGTTCTGATTTAATGCATCCAGTTGGCGCTTTTGTCGTCGGTGGTGTTGCCGGTGGCTTATTTGTTTTTGTATTCACAAAACTTCAACGCAGCACCACAATTGATGATGTATTAGGTGTTTGGCCTTTGCATGGATTATGCGGTGTTTGGGGCGGTGTTGCTGCTGGTATTTTTGGACAACAGAGCTTAGGCGGTCTTGGTGGTGTAAGCATTATGTCGCAACTGGTTGGCACATTTGTGGGTGTTGGTTTTGCCATCGTAGGCGGCGTGATTGTTTACGGTATTGTTCATAAAATAGCTAGCTTACGTTTGAGCCAAGAAGATGAATATATAGGCGCTGATTTAGCCATTCACAAAATTGGCTCAACCAATGCTGACAAGTAACTCTGTCAGTTTTTATGACTTTTTTTATGACTGTTTTTATGAAAAGGTTCTGCCCTGTTTTCAGCTCGATAAGTGACAGCATAAAATAGTGACGAAAACAAAAAAGCTCAAGCAATTGCTTGAGCTTTTTTAGTAAACCAATGCGATTATAAAACAGTAATCACATCAGCTTCAGGTAAACGAGCTTTAGGTTTACCGTGGTTATAATCTTCACCACCTTTATGGTAACCAATCGCTAATGCAAATTGACACACATAACCTGCTAGTTCTTCTTTGAAAATCTCGCCAATTAAGTCAGGATCGACCCCTTCCATTGGCGTTGAGTCAATACCTAAACGCGCTAGAACGTGCAGTGTATTACCAATCGCAATGTATGTTTGCGCTTTAGTCCAGTTGCCGTTAAACCCATTTTCATCAGTATTTAAATCAGCAAAGGCATAAGCACCATTTAACATGTTGTCGTACATTTCTGCCGGTAAATGGCCTGATGCCACTTCTGCGTCAACCACTTTACGGTAATCATCTTTGGTGTAATACGGGTTGTGAGCAAATAAAATAATGTGTGATGCTTCAGTCGCATGAGGCTGATTAAACTGATGCATGTTTGCAAAAGTATCGTGGAAACGTTGTTTGGCAGCATCCGTTTCAAGCACAATAAATTTCCAAGGCTGCGAATTGATCGAAGAAGCAGATAAACGCATCGCCTCTTTAAGTACTGACATATTTTCTGCAGAAATCCGTTTAGAAGCATCATATTTTTTAGCTGTATAGCGGCTGTTAAGATCTGTAATAATTTGATGAGACATAAAGTATTTCCTCAATAAGCAATGTCAAAAAATGAATCAAGAGACAAAAATGAATCAAGAGAATGTTATTACCATTCCCATGAATAAAGTCGCTTAAAATCTTGTTGCAGTAATACTAGTTAAAAATGGCTAATTTCGACATAGCCACCAGCACCAAACATTATGGACTTATTAATCCATAATAATCGACGCTATCATTAGCGGATCCCATGACAAATATTGAGTCTTTACTCTATCAACATTAAGATAATGACAACACTCGAATCAGATAATCGCATTGAGCGATAAAGAAACCGCAATGGATGCATATACCACAACGAAAAATCAACACGCCCTTGTAGTAGAAGGCGGCGCAATGAGAGGGATCTTTGCCTCTGGCGTGTTAGACAGATTTATTGAACAACAATATCGTCCTTTCGACTTTTGTATCGGCGTGTCAGCTGGTTCAACAAATTTAGCCTCTTGGTTATCTCATCAAAAGCAGCGCAATTACCGTATCATTACCCATTATTCATGCCTGCCTGAATTTATTGATTTTGGCCGTTTTATTCGTGGCGGTCATTGGCTTGAGCTTGACTGGTTATGGGATATTTTGGCAAAAGAATGCTATTACGATATGGCAGCGTTTGTGCAACAGCCGATCCCTCTATTTGTGGTCACAACCAACATCAATACAGGTGAAGCGGTTTATATAAAAAGCACAGAAGACAATCTCGAACTGATTTTAAAAGCATCCTGTTCAGTGCCTATCGCTTATCGAGACTTTCCTACTTATCAAGGTGCTCCTATGACAGATGGCGGCATTGCCGATTCAATACCTGTTATTAAAGCCTACGAAATGGGCGCCAAAGAGATCACAGTAGTATTATCTAGACCATTAGGTTATCGCAAAAAGGCCCCTAAAATACCTTGGCTAATCACTAAAACTCTCAAACGACACCCTAAACTTGCAGAAGCCATGGTGAACCGTGCAACCAATTATAACCAAGCCATCGACTTTATCATGCAGCCACCAGCAGACTGCAAAATCCATATTATCGCCCCGCCAGATGATTTTAACGTCGGTAGATTAACCACTGATAAAGCGGTTTTAGAGGCAGGATATCAAATGGGAATCACAGCTGCAGATACCTTACTTGCGAAGCCCTGTTTTAGTTAAAAAAAAGCCGGACAAGATGTCCGGCTAACAAGCTGCTTCCGTGCATTGATTACCAAAAGTGCTTTTACGCAAATTTGCTACACCTTGTGCCACAACACATGGACAGGTAAAGCTGTAATCAACGATTAGGGTTGGTAATAAAAGTCGATTTATCTGGTATTTTTATGGTTAAACTGAGTATTGTTAATTGGCTTAAAACCCGTTTCTATTAAGGTAATTGCTTAGACCACACTTGCCCCTTCACTGCTTTGTCATAGCCGTAATTGTAAAGTGCTTGCATGTATTCAAAATCAAACATTGCCTTAGTTTCTACTGGTGCATCAAATTCGTTATCCACATAAGTGAAGCTCAAATCGATTTGTTGTAATTGGCTGTCATAAAGCATTTTGTATAAGTCACCTCTGCTTTGCAGCACTGTTAAACTTTTTAAACTTCGAGTCAGCAATGCCATGCCCTTATCTGGTATCACTTCATAAGGCATAGTTAACATGCCATTACGGATAACATGAATATATGGCTGTTGAGTTAGCCCAAGTGCCTTTGATAGTTTTCCATAATCAGTTGTTACTGGCTCAAAGAACATTTGTGCAGATAAACCACCATCGACGTGCAATTCCTCATACGCTTCACCCTGATAATCGACCTTGATAAACTGCGGAGGGAACACACCAGGGATCGATGCACTCGCCGCTAAAATTTGATGAATAAAACCAGCTTTATTGTCGATATTACTGTTAGCAATCGCACCAATATTCCATATTGATAAACGGCCAGAATCAAACTGTGTTGTGCCGATAAATAATCGACGCCCTGCATTATGCTGCTTAGCGATATCAGCTATCATTTCTGGGGTGTACACGCTAGCAATGAACTCCAGCATATTGTCACCGTTGGTAAAAGCATCTTTAAAAAGCGTATTTAAAAAGTTACGTTTGCCCATGATTTCTTTGTCATTAATGCATAGCATGACCTGCTTTAATCTAGGCACTTCATCTCCGCCTAAAAATGCAAATGGTGCGATTAATGCCCCCGCACTAACGCCTGTCACTATTGTGTATTGTTCAAGTTGATCATGATCGTATAAGCCATTAACGACACCTGCACCAAACGCACCTTTAGCCCCGCCACCTGATAACACTAAAATGTTTAACGCATCGCCCTGAACAGTTAACGGGGTGGATTTTGTTAAATCAGAATATAAAAAAGTGGATGGTTCCCCAGCCCAAAAGCGCAGCGGCTCAGCATTAGGTGATTTTGCTTCACCACCAACGGTCGCTTGCTCATAACCCTGTTCAGGAACTCGAAGATCCAAAGTATGTGTGGTGCTACAGCCAGCGATAAGCATCAATAATAAAATGGCTGCTATCTGTTTAACGTGATTCATTGCTTCTCTCTATATGTTCTGTTTATTGCAACAAGCCTTCTCTTCTGTTGGTCCGCCGTTTGTGGCTACAACACAGAAAATAACGCTTAATGGGGTAAATCCACTTTGTCACACCTACACACCACTTATTATAAAAAGCTTTTAAATCAGTAACTTTATAGTGAAACACCTAAGGTTAGCAGGTTGATTTGACGCATTATAGAGACTGAAATGACCTAAGCAGAATCACATATGAAGGATCAAACCCTCATCCAGTATTGACCAAGTCTCTAGCGTTTCGTGTTACAGCCCCAATGACTCAATGGAAAATGCATCACTTCCCTAATTTCATTCTCAACGCCATTTCCTCAGCACTTAACTCCTAACTGCAAACGGAATTAATTCCTTCTCTCAAGTAACCCATTCAACAGTTTGTGTTTCGTCATTTATTAATCAGTTTGTATAAAAAACAAACCGAGGGTTTCGTCCTACAAACGCGATTAACTAAATTTAATCTTTCTCCCTAGAATGCTCGCCAACACAGTTTCATCAATGCAAAAAGCGCTAGCGGCACAAAAAAGACTGCAGCCTTTTTAGCGAGGTTTGTATGAGATTCACGACTAACAAATGAACGGTTAGTTGACATCAATAACGATTGAATACGCATAGGTTTGCGGTTCAGTAGGAGCAAATACAGCATGACCTTTACTAAAAATTGGATAACCTCTTTCCCGAAGCAAGCTTTATCCATAGGCATCAGCGTAATGGCACTCAACTTTCCAGTGAATGCATTAGCTGAAGAATTTCAATCTGTTGAAGAGAGCGAGCAACAGCAAATTTTGACAGGTAAAG
This sequence comes from Shewanella sp. 10N.286.52.A9, assembly GCF_041468985.1. Lineage (NCBI taxonomy): Bacteria > Pseudomonadati > Pseudomonadota > Gammaproteobacteria > Alteromonadales > Shewanellaceae > Shewanella > Shewanella sp. 10N.286.52.A9. Next base: position 170,003 of record NZ_JBFRJQ010000026.1, read on the forward strand.
CCATCTTCAAAAAATACGGCATTGCAGATGACTTACCTAAGCTTGGGTTGAATTCATTAGTACAAGGTGAGCACTTGGTTGAGCACGTCAAACGCTCAACCAAAGTCGGCGATGAAGAGCGTAAATCCGAAGTGTTTTTAATTCAAAATACTGACGAGAAAGGCAACATTGACCTTCGTATCAAATATGACCCAGCAAAGCTTGATGAAAACGAAGACATTATTAAAGAAATCGAAGCGAATACTAAAATTGAGTATCGCTTACGTAATTATGCGCAAAGTTATGATCCGAACTCTGTTACCGCAACAGAGCTAGGTAATGGCCAAGTAGAAATCGCATTCAATTACTCTAAGTTTGGCTTACCGCAAGATATTGCTTACTTTCGTTTTATGCGAGTCAAAATCACGGTTGAGAATAACCAACCTGTAAAAATGATTATTAAGAATACCCGTGACTTTGCATATCAAAATTACCGCATTAATGACTATCATCAAGTGGTCAATTTTGAAACCTATGACAATGGTAACGTTGGCGTTAAAAACAAGCGCATCGAAGCCAATGGTGAAAACTCAAAAGGCACAGCCGTTAGCATCGCAACCATCGTTGAACCTGTGGCCTTTTACGATGGTGACATGGAAGCTACCGTTGTTAACCAAGAACGTCTGTCCCAAGTATCAGATCCTCGCTACAAAGAAGAAAGCGTGAAGCTAGACCGCGTATTCCCATTAATGGGGGATTTAGTCCGCCGTCAAGGTATCGATGTGCCTTTACCGTTCGGTGTGTCTGTTGCTTACCGTAATCAAGATATGAATTTTGGCTTTAGTGACTTTGACATTATGGGCGCCAATTTAAATGAGTTCTTTGACCCATTTAAATCGGTAGCTCAAGTGAATGCGGAAAGCTTAAGTTTACGTGGTGATGTGAATATTTTGCCTTTTTGGAATGTATTTGGTTACGTCGGAAAAATTAATGTTGATGCCAAAGTTGATGCTGAATACACAGGTGAAATTGGTCGTCAGTTACAAGATAAGTTAAACAACAAGTTACCTGGTTTAGGTAATGCATTCTGTAATGAGCTATCAGCACTATGTAACTCTGGCACCTTAAACGTACCCCTGCATCTTGAATACGACCTAATGGGGGTTGGAACAACCTTATCGGTTGGTTACAAACAGTTCTTTGCTTCTGTTACAGGTAGCTACTCGAGAACAAGAATGGTCGGAACAGATAAGTGGGGCGACGGCATCTTAACCGTTCAACCAATGCTGGGGTACCAGTTAGCAGATTACCGCGCACAAATCTTTGTTGGTGCTGAATATCAAGGCCTAAAACCTAACATGGAAGGGTCTATCCAAGGCGTCGAACTTGGCGGTGAAGAGTTCTTCTACAACGTGGGAGTTGACCTAGATAAGTGGGCTTACCTTGTTGGCTTTAACAAACAATTTGGTAAGCACTACAACTTAACTGTGCTGTATAACAAAGGCGAAACCCGTAATGCAGTCACACTCAATTTCGGTTACCACTTCTAAATTGACTTGATGTAACCCAAAACACTACCTGAGAAAACCAATGACCTCACTCTATCAAGTTGAGTGAGTCATTTCTCCTTGCACGCACCTCAACGGGTAAGGCTGACAATCAGGGCTGAATTTTCATGAGGGTTTCATCCTACATAACCGATTACGCATGTAGGCGCTGAACAATTAATATACAGCCACATTTGCAGACAACCTAGCTATCAGGCCTTAACAATAATCAATCAGCCTCATTAGCAAATAACAGGTTACGTTTGGACGATTAGGCCATTACAGGACACGAAAATGACAATATTCAATAAAACCATACTTGCTGTTTCAATCGCATTCACATTAGCAGCTTGTTCTGGCAGCGATGATAATAACGAAACAACACCGACGCCACCGCCACCACCAGAAGTCACGCCACTTCCGACTGAAGAGGTGACGTTAACCATTGGCCAAAGTCAGGTTGAAGCCCTAAAAGAGTCTCATGTTGTTACCTCAGTAACAGGTGAAAAATCACTTGCCAGTATCGAAACATTCAAGGGCATTACTTACGCAACAGCAGAGCGATTTAGCCATAGTGCGCAACTTGATATGGACGAAACGGTCAATGCGACAGAATTTGGCTTTGCATGTCCACAGCTTAAAACAACATCACAACCTCAGTCTGAAGATTGTTTAAATTTGAATATTTGGCGTCCAGCGGATCTGTCAACGGATGTGGTACTACCGGTTTATGTATTTATCCATGGTGGTGATTTTGAATACGGCGCAGGCTCTGAGCCATTGATTCATGGCGATACGGTTGTTGCGCAAGGCGCTGCTGAAGGTAACCCATTTATTGCCGTGACACTTAACTATCGCCTTGGCATGTTAGGCAGCCACTGGCTTAAAGACAATCAAGGCGGCAACTATGGCCTTGGCGATCAAAAGCGCGCTTTAGAGTGGGTCAATAACCATATTGCTGACTTTGGCGGTGATATTGAAAACATCACCCTAATCGGTCAAGGCGCTGGTGCAATGTCGGTAGGCATTTTACAACAAGAAGCAACTGAAGAGCCGATGGCAGGTGAGTATTTTACTCGCGCTATTATGCAAAGTAACCCTGCTGGATTTGATTATCGCACGTACAATCAGGCTAAAAGCTTTGCCACTAGAATTGAAGACACCCGCGCTGAAATGCCAGAACTCAGTGAGTTAAGTTTAGCGGATATGCCTTTAGACCAGCTTATGGCACTTCAGGCTAAAGTGAACTCGCCAATTGGTCGTATCGGTGATTGGACTGGGCTTAGCTGTGTTGATCTAGATAACCTTGTGGGTAGCGGAATATGCTTAACCAGCAAAATATCAGGTGAAGCAAGCCCAATGGCTAATCTAATGCCATTTGCACCATACGTTGAATATTACAAGCCAACGTTTGGTTCAACCATTAAAGGCTACCACTTAACCACTCAGCCTTCATTGGATCATTTTACCGTACCGACAGTTGTAGGTTCGAATACGGAAGAAGCCAATACTTTCGCGATGTTGCCAAGCTTAACCTTCTTGATCCCAACGATTATTAACTTAATGAATAATCTCGATCCAGAGTTAATCGAACAAGGTGACATCAATCAAGCCATGCTAACTTGGCTTGCTGACGAGAAAAACATGGCTTTAGCTGAACAAGAAATTGCTCAACTAACCGCTGATGATATTAAAGCGCAAGTGGAGCTAGGTGATATCTTACCGAGCAGCGCCTATGAAGCCATTGTTAAGTTTTACTTTGGTCTTGGTAACGGTGACACCACCAATGCATTACTCGATTTAGCAGACTTTTATCCAAACAATGAAAGTGAATTATCGGGCGCTTTAACCAACATGAAGCAATTTAAAATGATGCTAAATGACATGTTATTTGCTGGGCCTTCACGTAAACAAGCACGAGAAACCCAAGAAAATAACGTAGACGCCACCTTCTATCAGTTTGGTTACCATGCAAGTTTCAACGTATGGACATACAACACAGAAGGTGAAGATGGCAATCTTGATATCGGCGATGTGATTAAAACGATCAGCTGTATAAGTGGTGCGTGTAATGGCTCTGAACTGCCATTTGTATTTAACAAAGCACTGAAACTGGATGGTTCACCAGTCTCTGTAAGCAGTAAAGATCAAGCGTTAATGGATAAAATGTCTCGCCTGTGGTTTAGCGATGCATTATTCGAAAACTACCAATACAACAACGACAGCGTGCTGTTAATCGACGAAGACGGAATTCATACATTCGAGTCAGACTGGGATAGCAAACAGCCAGGTACGGATCCGGCGCTTAGACAAGGTCGCTTACAAGGACTTGAAGATTTAAACCTGATCTTAGGTTACCTATAAGCAGTGACTTAGCGCGATCAAAGCACAAGATTTCACTCTTTGTTAGTCATACCTAACAACTCCCCCAAAAAATAGGCCAGTTCGCTGGCCTTTTTTATGACGTTTTTTGACGATTAACGGATACCTCATGAAGCTGTTTAACCCTATTAAGTCAATTAACCCTATTAAGCATATGTCACTGCTGACATTGCTTTGCGGCATATTGTTACTGACAGGCTGCGCCACACCTAACCCAAGTGTCCCAGAAGGATTTGAAAGCCACTTTGTAAAACGTGACTATCAAGCACAGGCTTACTTAATTCCAGCGGCAAATGAAGCCTTTGCCCGTCGAATTGATTTAGTCAGAAAAGCACAATCAAGCATCGATATGACCTATTTCTCGTGGAATGGCGATACCTTAGGCCTCACCTTACTGAATGAGCTCAAACTCGCGGCTGACCGTGGCGTAAAGGTCAGGCTAACCTTAGATGACTTACTGGTTTTTAACGAAAAATGGCTGGCGGATGTCGACAAGCACCCTAATGTCCAAATCAAAATTTTCAACCCATTTAACTCGCGAAAAATGGGCTGGGTTGGCCGTGCTTTTGATTTCCAAATCCATCAAGAAGTGCTAGATAATCGTTTGCATGAAAAGTACTTTAACGTCGATCATCAGCAAATGATCCTCGGCGGAAGAAACATTGGCGACGAGTATTTTGGTTACAGTAAAGAGGCTAACTTTTTCGACTTAGATGTGCTGTTCACTGGCGATATTATTACGCCATTTGCAACCAATTATGAACAGCAATGGCAAAGTGACTTTGTTGTCCCTGTGAGTGAGTTAATTAAGGTGAATGCGGATATTAGCGACACACGTCACTTTTCTAAAGCCTTAGCTAAAGCCCAAAAAAAGCACCCAGAAATAACACAAGATATTGAATTAACAATCAATAATATGACAAACCCAGCGTTTATTGATGTGACAGTGTCACCTGTTTTCGATTCTCTGCAAAAAATGCATGACCGTTTACCTTACTTCAGAACACGAGCTGAAATGACGGTCAGTGAAGAGTTAAGGCAAGCCAAGGATGTCGTTATTTCAACACCTTACATTGTGCCGACAGATAACGAGTTTACGGTCATTGCAAACCTGACAGCCCAAGCATCTAAAGTCACGTTAGTGACCAACTCGTCAGCGTCAAATGATTCGCTATTTATCCCGGCATATTATGAAAAGCACCGCCAAACCTTATTGGATATGGGAGTCGATATTTATGAATATAAAGACACGGCCCAAAATGACGATCATTTTTACCATGGTGATACTTACTACCATAACAAGACCATTATTCTAGATAATCATGTCTCTTATGTGGGGTCATCAAACTTTGATCCACGCTCAGATTTCTTAAACATAGAGTTTGGCTTGTTCGTTCACAGCACTGAGTTTGCCGAGCATCTACACCAGTATCTTTTACAACAAAAAGCCACGCTTTTTTGGCATGTAACCCAACAAGAAAACGGGGATATCCAGTGGCGAAGTCAAGATAAGGTACTCAATAGCAATCCTAATTATGGAAGCTGGCATAAATTACCAGACTGGCTGTTTAGAAAAATGGATGGTGAGTCAGAGTTATAACTTGATACTGCAATGCATCTTTACCGTTCACGATTTTAGGGCATAACATTTCCATGTTATGCCCTATTTTTATCTGCCCTAAAAAAGCAACAATGTTTTAAAGCTAACGCAGCCCATTACGCTCTTCAGTCATTGCATCATCAGCCATTTTTATTGAAAACAGCGTAAATCAAACAGCAACATAACTTGAGTTCAGTTATGCTAATAATATCCAGTCTTCAATTATGTTAATAATTTAGAGCCTGATGCAACCAACCTCGGAGCGGTGAATGAATTTTAGTCTAGAGCAGCTACAAGCTTTCGTGATTGTTTATGAGGAACAATCAATCAGTAAAGCCGCAATCAAACTCAATAAACACCGCACGACTGTTGGACAAGTGATCAGCAATTTAGAAGACCAAGTAGCAGTGACCTTGTTTGAACGAGGAGCTCGAAATGTCACCCCAACCCACGAAGGCAGTTTACTGTACCATTACGCTAAGCAAGCCTTAGAACAAGTCAAAACTTTCGATAAAGTCGCGCTTAGCCTTTCTTACGGCGAACTTGATTCAATTACAATCGCTTATAACAGCTTTATTCCACACACAGCCTTATCATTGATCAGAGCACAGCTCACCTCTGACTTTCCTAATATGCGGGTGCGTCTATTAGTGCGGACTCAGCAAGAGATCCGAGCGGGAATTGAAGATGAGTCTATTCATTTTGGTATTGTGAATATCACGAATGCCAGCGCCATGAGTAATTTAGATTATGTCTTACTCGGCCAAATGCCTTTTGCTCCGTATGTTAATCGCAATAGTGATATCGCCAAGCTCGATAGCAATGAAGTGTTTAGTGCGCTTCAATCATCAAGACAAATTATTCTAAAATCTTTTTTAGATGAAAATATGGCAAAAAAAATCACCTTGTCACCCCATTATGATGTTGTGGATCAATTGTCGCTCGCCATCAAATTAGTCAACGATAATTTAGGCTGGACCTTACTCCCAAAACATCAAGATAATGCCAACGCCACCAATGAGCTACTGCAAATACAATGTCCGCAAATTAGCGATGACTATTTCGTTCCACTGGCTTTGTGGAGTTTAAAAACAAAACCCATCATTGAAGTGAAAAAGTCGATAAAAGCGGCGTTTGATCGATACATATCGTTAGGCCAGCAGGTTCAATAGCAATCCTTTACTGAAAACATGCTCGTCATAAAAAACACGCAATAAAAAAGCGACTCAACGTCGCTTTTTTACATCAGTTACATGACAATTAACACGGTAATCAACACGACAATCAACACGGAAAACCGCACATACATCGTGAGCAGCCGCCAGATAAGATTGGCACTCGATTAAAAATAAGCCTTGTATAGCGCCCACACAACCGTCTCATCAGCTGAGTAATCAAAATGAGTTGATGACGTACTTGCTAGTGTATTTTCAATCTTAATCTGACCCCAACGAGTTTTGTCTTGGCTTAATGGTGTTGCGACTTCTAATGTGGTTTTTAGCACCGATGTTTCAATACTGCCTGTCATGTAGGTATATTCAGGGTTAATCATAAAATAGGTGCCATCATTGCCCGTTTTCAAAATCAAGAATATATCGCCTGTTGCCCCATAAGTTGCCGTGTCTGACTCCCCCATCATCTCGACAAAATCATCACTGTATTCACCACCTAGCACGCCCGCTCTTACGAATAAATTAACCTTGTCACTCGGTAACGTAATCGATGCAATTCCGCCAATAGCCGCCGTGGTAAAAGCATCATTGTCAATCATATCCAATGACATCGCGACCTTAGGTACGGCTGTACTTTCTAAATCAAACACATGAAAGTATTGTAAACGACTGTCGCTATACTCACCTTCATTGTTCATCGTCCCTTCAAGCGTCAGCATTCCTTCTTGGGTGGGACTGACACTAAACGAACCTGAAATAGACACCTTCAAGTCCCCTTTATTGCTCATCGCGGCGTAGCCAGATGTCGTTGCTTTGGTTAAATCAGAAGGGTCATGTTCAGGCTTTTCTTCGGCAACGATTGCCGAGGAATAAGTGCCAGTAAATATTAGTGAGCTCAATAAAAGTGTTGCTAAGGTCGATCGTTTCATTAGTGCTATCTCCGGTATTGATGTAAACCGAGATAGTAAAACCACTTCTTAAATCCAGATAATCGCCAAGCGATGACAATTTCATCATCACACGCTTCAATGCAGATAAAACATCCACAAAAAAACCACCACTTGGGAATAAAAGCCTTTCTATTACTCAAAAGGTACACAAAAGGGGCAGTTCCCTCCTCCGAGGTGATGATTAAACCCTCCTTAAGAGATATCACTTTTTTGCAGTTAGCCAGTAAATTACTCGTCATTCAACAGGCAAACACGCTGCCTGAATACGATGGATTTAATGTTCATCTTTCTAACTCGAGGAATAATCATGAAATTAGTCAGCAAAATCACTCCATTGGTTATCGCAATGGCACTCATTGGTGGTCAAGTTCAAGCACAAGACTTTGATATTGTCATCAACGAAGGACGTGTGATGGATCCTGAAACAGGTTTTGATCAAGTCGCCAATATTGGTATTAAAGATGGTAAAATTTTAAGCATTACCAAAGACATCATCGAAGGTAAGCAATCAATCAACGCCAAGGGGTTAGTGGTTGCACCTGGGTTTATTGACACTCACTCTCATGTATCAAACATTCCATTTGGGCAAAAGTTGCACTTACGTGACGGTGTAACGACCCCATTAGATTTAGAGATTGGCTCTTACCCTGTTAATACTTTCTACGACCGACTAGAAGGCAAGTCGATGACCAACTACGGCACATCGGTATCACCCGCTGGCATACGTGAATCGATTATTAACCCTGAATATCACTCAAATACAGCATCAATTGTTACTGACTTATTTGAGCAGCATGAACATGAGCATTCACATGCCAGCATGGCAGTAGCTACCTTCTTACCTAATAAAGAACAAATTGGCCAAATCAACCAAATGGTTGATGAAGAAATGAAGCAAGGCGCAATCGGTATTGGTGTTCCTGTAGGTTATATGTCAGTAGGTACGACATCAGAAGAAACCATTTCATGGCAAGAAACCGCAGCTAAATATGGTTCATCAACTTATTTACATGGCCGATTCTCAAGCCAAAAACCGGCAACGACTGGCATTTTAGGCTTCCAAGAAATGATCTCAAATGTAGGTATTTATGGCGGCGGCTTACTGATCCAACATATCCACCAACAATCATTAGAGAAAACACCTGAAGCATTAAAAATGATTGCAGATGCGCGTAAAGCTGGACTAAAGGTTTCAGCAGAGGTTTACCCATACTATCAAGGTGCAACCATTGCTGGTGCAGATTACCTCGTCCCTGATAACTATGGTCCAAACATGGGGAGAACGTATAAAGACATTATTGAAGTGGCAACCATGAAGCCGTTAACCAAAGAGCGTTACGATGAGTTAGTGGCAAACAACCCAAGTGCATCAGTAATTTTTGCAGGTATTTCTAAGCAAGGTATGCTGGAAGCATTAGTGGATCCAAATGTTCATGTTGGTAGTGACGCTATGCCGTTAACAATCCCTGCTACTGGGCAAATGGCTGTTGACTTTGATACCCCTTATGAAGGCTTACAAGGTCACCCTAGAGCTGCGGGAACTCATGGCAAAGTATTACGTTTAGTGCGTGAGCAAAACATCATGCCACTCATGACTGCTATCTCTAAAATGAGTTACAAGCCTGCGAAATACTTACAAGAAAACGGTGTGCATGCGATGGAAAATAAAGGCCGTATTCAAGTGAACAAAGATGCAGACATTACTATTTTTGACCCTACAACCGTAACAGATAACGCCACGTTAACCGATGCAGGTTTACCAACAACGGGGATTCCCTATGTATTGATTAACGGTACCGTCATTGTTAATGACTCTGTGGTGTTAAAAGATATCTACCCAGGTCAAGCGGTAAGAAACTAAGCGTTTTATTGGTCTCAACAAAACGTATAGGGGCGTTAATGATTGCATTAACGCCCCTTTTTACTGTGTTCACTGCGCATCATTTATTTATATCTCTAGGCACCATTTATTTATATCAAAAGTCATTTATATCTCTAGGCACTATTTATTTGTATCAAAAGTCATTTATATCAAAAGTCATCATTGGTTATATCCCTTTGCCCCATTCATTACATGAATAGCCACATGCCATAAATTTGATTGCTTTCATGGCTGGCATTGTTACTTTATAAACACGGTCACGCTGACGACTATGACCAAACCAGCTTTTTACTTAATGAGCCGCTTCAGTCAGTGGTGTTGAAACTTGGTGTCTATAAGCTGAAAAAGCAATTCAATACACCATTACAATTCGATACAGCATTACAAGTACAAGGATTAGTTATGTTGCGCCAATATCTTGCATCAGCCATCACCCTTTTGGCGTTATCGAGCTTTCAAGTCACTAGCACTGCATATGCAGCAACAAACCAAGCAGATCTAAAATGGCCAAACAACTATCAAGCTGCGGTGAGTTTATCTTATGATGATGCACTACTTAGCCAATTAAACTACGCGATTCCAGCGTTAAATAAGCATGGTTTTAAAGCCTCTTTTTATCTCACGCTATCTAATTCTGGTACCCAAACAGCGCTAGCGCGATGGCGTGATATTGCCGCTGATGGCCACGAACTGGGCAACCACACCTTATTCCATGCCTGCAGTAAAAGTATTGAAGGACGTGATTGGGTAGAGCCTCACAATAATATTGATACGAAAACCATGGCGCAAATGCAGCAAGAAATCGAAACCGCCAATACCTTCCTCCAAGCCATAGACCAACAAACTGAGCGTACTTTTACGCCGCCATGCGGTGATTTTTATGCCGCAGATGGTAATTATATTGATGCCATACGTGAAAACTTTGTCGCAATCAAAGGTTACAACCCACAACTGGCTCCAAAGTTCGATTTGCTATTAATGCCTGAAAATGTAGATGGCGAAACCTTGATTAATTTTGTCAAGCAAGCCCAACAACAAGGGGGCATTGCCAACATATTATTTCACGGCATTGAAGAAGATTACTTAAGCGTCAGCAATCAAGCTCACAATGAATTACTGCAGTATTTGAGCGATAACCGAGACTTACTGTGGGTCGATACTTATCGAAATATCATGGGGCATGTTAACTCAGCACTTAACCTTGATGAAAAAGCAACCAAGCCTCATTAAATACCATCAATAGCTTGATGATTCTCACATAATCCAAAGTAATTGATATCGATATTATTTATCTTAATAAGGGGCGTTGAGTTTTGTTCTATGTTTAGTCTAAGCTAAAACAGAAATTAAAGGATATTCAAGGAAGATTATGCTGCTATGGAATGACCAAAAACTGATTAACTTAATCAAGTATGCCCCTGCGCTAACGGTATGCTTTTTTATGATAGTGATCAATGCGGTCATCATTCATGACAACCAACAAAAAGAAAATGAAAGCATCCTATCCCTTCGAGAAGACGTTATTTCTCGTCAGAAAAAAGAGATTAATCAACAAGTAAATCAAATCATCAATGTCATTCAATTCAAAAACAACCTGGTGTTATCACAGCTAAAACAGCAGTCCAAATCACGGGTCGATGAAGCCCACTCAATCGCGCAAAGTATATTCGTTAATAACCCTGACAAGCCGAAATCAGACGTCATAAAAATGATTATCAATGCGTTAAGGCCGATACGCTTTAATGATGGCAGAGGGTATTTTTTCATTTTTGACATGCAGGGCAATAATATCCTGCATGGATTAAAGCCCCATTTGGAAGGCACCTCAGTATGGGATGCCCAAGATTTACGCGGCACTTTCATCCTGCAAGAGCACATCAATAAAATAAAACGCCAACAAGGTGAAGCCTTTTATCATTGGTGGTACCAAAAACCAGGGTACCCAGCCACACAAGAATTCGAAAAAGTCGGCTTTGGTAAACAATTTACCCCATTTAATTGGTTTATCGGGACTGGAGAGTATATCGCCGATGTTGAAAATGATGAGAAGGCAACCTTACTGAATTGGATTTCTGAATACGACTACGGTAATCATCAACGCCTGTTTGTCATTGACAAACAAGGTCACTCACTCGCTAACCCTATCACGCATAACGAGCATGCTTTTATTGATCGCCATGAAGATACAACGCAACAAATGGTGAAACAGCTACTTTCCCAAGTAACCACTGAAGGTAACTTGGTGGAGTTTGATTTATCGAGCCAAACAGAGTTTGCATTAACCCCGGTAGAAATCACTTATGCCAAACTGTTTGAACCATGGGGCTGGATTGTTGGCTCTCACTTCAATTCCCATGACTTTGAAGCTTACCTTATGAGCAAGCAAGAAGCCTTGCTGCTCAATAACCACGAGAAATTAATGAAGGTACTGACATTAAGTATCATCTCCACTTTTCTTATGGTGGGAGGCTGTTTATTTGCAAGTAACCTTATTGCGAATCGATTCAAAAAGTTTAAACACCGTATCGAAAAGGATTTTACTAAGCTAGCCAACTCAAAAGCCACCATGAAACATATGGCAATGCATGATGCATTAACTGGGCTTCCTAATCGAATGTGTTTATTAGACAAAATTAACCAAGATCTTAAATCTGCTAAAAAACACCATAAAAAGCTCGCGCTGGTGCTGATTGATATTGATAACTTCAAAAAGGTTAATGATATTTATGGCCAATCATCAGGAGATGAATTACTTAAAAAATTAAGCCAAGCCCTAGCGCAATCAATTGAACCTATCGATACCTTGGCACGCTTTGGTGGCGATGAGTTTGCATTTTGCTTTCCTAACTTAGATAACAACCAACAAGTTCATCAAAAAATTGCGCTAATACAAACGATCTTAAATAAAGCCTATACGGTAAATAACACTGAACATATGATTAAGTGCAGTATCGGTATTAGTATGTATCCCTCAGACAGCCAAGATCCTGAAGGCTTAATCCGAAAAGCAGACATCGTACTTTATAAATCTAAAACCAATTTAAACGGCTCAGTCACATTCTTTAATGCAGAAGTCGATGCTCAGGTCAGTTATGAGTATCAGCTTGAAGAGCAACTAAGGGAGGCATTAGACAACAATGAAATTAGCGTCTTGTATCAACCTCAAATCAATACCCGCAATGTGAAAATACAAAGCGTTGAAGCGCTTGCTCGTTGGAATAACCCAAAGCTTGGTTCAATTTCACCCGACGTATTCATTAACCTTGCAGAACGAACCGGACTGATTATTGATATTGGCTTATTTATTTTCCGTAAAGCCTGTGAAGATATCTTAGCAACATCGCCCAATGGGCACGGTGCAATCAATGTCTCAATCAATATCTCACCTAAGCAATTAGTGGATATCAACTTCGTAGAATCAGTGACCCAAATCGTCAGTGAAGTGGGTATTGATATTCATCGTATTACCTTAGAAATTACTGAAAACTTAGTGCTTCAAGATTTAAAAATGACCGCCATAATTTTAAATGAATTAAAGGCACTAAAATTTGGTATTTCCCTTGATGACTTTGGCACTGGCTACTCTTCATTAAGTTATTTAAACGAGCTACCGATTACTGAAATCAAAATTGATCGATGCTTTATTAATAATATTAATAGCAGTAAGCAAAGTAATGCACTCGTAAAAGCAATTTTTGCCATAAGCGAAGCTTACAACATCAGTGTTGTCGCTGAAGGTGTTGAAGAAAAAAGGCAGTTCTTAACGTTAAAATCATACCGATGTGACCTCATTCAAGGGTATTACTTCGATAAGCCGCTGACAGTAGAGCAACTACAACAAAAGTACTTTACCCCTGAGTTTGCATCACATGGTTAGTCCATTCGGGTAATAAGCGTGTGTTCGTCATCCACAAAAGCAACAAAGCCGTCGTGATAGATAAACACCCGACCACGCCCTTCAACTATGCAAGCAAGCTGTGGGGTCAAATCTTCTTCGTTATCCTGACTTTGAAAGGTTCCCGTGTCAGTGATTACGCCGCTGAATGTAGGCAAATATCCATAACTGCGCTTGGCTTGATCAATCAGGCTCAATTCACTAGCTGTAGAGAAGTAAGAAGGGATAGCACCTGCTTCTTCAATAAACATCGTTTTCAGTTCTTCAAAAGCGGTAATCACCAGCCAGTCGATGCCGTTAACATGATGGATAAACATAGAGTGTCTCGTTAATTCTGATGCAAAGATTTTATCACTATCAGGGGAGAACCTAGTAGCGGTTTAGTTACTAAAGCGCGTCATTCTGTGCCATTTGGGATATTCACTAAGCCATTATTTGGTAAATCAACATCCTGTTGCTTAGTTAATATCAGCTTTAGGCATAGGGATTTCACACTGGATCTCCAAACTCCGTTTGGATTAACGTCGTGGGGTTATCTCTGTTTCCAAACTCCGTTTGGATTAACGTCGTGGCGCTTCGTCCACACCAGAGTCAAGGGGGAAAGCGCTTGTTCCCCTTAACAAACCCTCAGCGCCCCTAACGAAAAATGCTGGAAAACGCATGATTTTCGATGGGGTTTGATCCAGCTTTTAACTTCGTTTGTAGACAGCTTCAGACTTCTTCGAAAATGCTAACGCTTCCGATGGTGCATCCATGCACCGCGAAAGCTAGCCTGACGTCCTGTCAGGCTCACGCGATTTCCTTCAAAGTCCTCAATTCAAATTGAGCTTTCTAGCTCTTTAAATTGCCACGAATGCAGTCAAATCGAAGAGAAAATAATCCCAGTGTAAGCAAGGCTGTGACCGTCCATGACATGGACGTCATGGCCGAGCTTTCAGGGACGAACTTGTAGCGTGTCACAGTCGTGCTTGCACATAAGCCTGCGGCAGGCAATTAGTTAAATTGAATTAATGGACTACTGAAAAAGATCCAATATAAATGAAGTATAAGGTTGGTGGTCGTAACAATTTTATGTCCCAAAGTTTGTTTAAAATTGGAAGAAAAATCAACGTCGTGACGCTTAGTTA
>NZ_JBFRJQ010000027.1:0-99116 GCF_041468985.1 Shewanella sp. 10N.286.52.A9
GGCCACTCGGGAACCCCTCCTCAATTGCGGCGGCAATGATAGTCACGAATTAAATATAAGTAAAGCCAAAATCGAAAATAACTCTCAAGTATTTGTTTAAGTGGTCGATAAAATATCAATCCTAGTAATTAATGATGTTTTTATATGCAAATCGAGTTTCCTTTAGTCAATGAACTGCAGTTAGGTCGTCGTTTAAATGACGCGATTGAACATGACCGCCGCGGCGAATTTGGCTTACTATTATCAATGCTATCGGCAGACGCTAGAGATATGTCTCAATTTCAGCTTGATAAAGAACTCGATGATAATCAAAAGCTGTATAAAGCCTTTGACTTACCCAAGCAGCAACAATTGGTTTGTGATTTATCGAAACAACAAGCAATAGATAATGCTAGTGCATTTCATCAAAGCGGCTCATCTCAATTTCAGTTGACTCAAGCATTACATCCAGAGGCCATAGTGACTCGTGGTGAGTTCGATGATGGCATGCAAATAACACTAGCAAACTGTGATGTATTAACAAAATTAAAGCATCAGCAAAAACTACCTGAAGTATCTGAGTTAGCTAAAATGCACTTTTTAGATCAGTTATCAGTACAGCGAAAAATCAGCGAAACAATTGCGAGTCAGCTGTATGCAGTTGCATAGCACTATATAGAGTATCGAGAAATAACCACCCGAGTCAGAATGAAATAACAGTAATCACTAATAGTGTGAACTAGTTATAAAATTAATCTCAGTTTTTACGTTAAGCTGACGCTTTCTTTATCATTGTGATAGGTGACTAATTATGATTAAAACAATTACCCAGCAAGAAGTTCAGGTAAGTGATAGCTGTAATGATTGTGGATCATTTGTCGATATCGGCACTGTAATTGACGAGCAAGATACACGCCTTATTTTGAAAATTACTGGCGATGCCGTTGTCGAAGAAGCAGAAGGTATCATTACTAAAGCAAAAACTCGTTTTGACTCAGTTAAGGTTAATAGCGAGCAAACGGAAGCAGATATTACTGTCATTATAGATTTTGAATTCACTGCTGAAAAAATGATCTTTCAATTAGAGAATGGCTTGTAAATAGCTAAAATATATCAAATATATAATGATTTTTGCGCTAACAACTTGCAATTTAATTCAGTGAGTGTAACCATCGTTACATTACTACTTTATGCTTAGACATATGTCATAAGCGCCAAGGCCATTTTACATTTGCTTTGGTACATGAGGGATGTTGATTTTTATCAAGTCATCCCTTATTTTAGCTGGAAAAAGCCTCCAAAGAATGAGGTGACCCGACTGTTATGCTGTCTTTTTGGGAACAATAATGAAGCAAAATGAGCAACAACATTTATTAGAGTTAATTGTTAACTCAAAAGCAAAAGAAAAGGGCGACTTTACTGCGACCTCTGAACTTGCCTGTAAATTGTTATTGAAATACTTTAATGCGACTTGTGTATCAGTTATTTCGCTACGAAATAAAGCACTTGAGCAAAAAGTCGTTGCTTGCGCCTCACCCAACACAGCTATGGTTGAAGTCACCAAGAAATTCCGTCATAAGCACTTTGCATCAGAGCTGTATTTTGATGAAATCCGACGTTATCGACACATTGTCAGTAATATTTCTCCTACAGATAAACGCCTTACTTGCTTTTCTGAGTATTATCTCCAGTCTGGAATCCAATCAAATTTAGATGTCGCAATTCGAATCAATGGTCATATTGAAGGACTACTGTGCATTGAATTTGATCACCAAATTGAACTGCCAAAACAGTCGATTGAATTTGCTTGTCAATTTGCAGACCAATTAGCATTGACACTTGCCACCCGTTACGCTTATGACAAAGACGAACGTTTAACCTTGTTCCATAGTGCAACAGAGCAAGCTAAACATGTGTTGATGTTGGTTAACTTAAAAAATCAAATTATTGAGTATATCAATCCTGCACATGAAAAAATGACAGGGCTGTCTCGTGACGTTGTGCAAAACAATGAACTCATTACCTTGGACTTCTTTAGAGGTAAGCGTGAGCTTGCTAATGAATTAACACAAGAATTGATAGCGGGTAAAACCGTTCAAGGCGAAACCGAACTACAACGAATCGACGGCACAAATTATTGGGTACAATATCAAGCAAGTCGTTTCGTTACCGAACAAGGCAACTATTACGCATTGGTGTCGTGTTTAGATGTTTCAGAACAGCGACGTCATAAAGATGAACTTGAAAAGCTCGCATGGAACTGCACGTTAACGGGTTTACACAATCGACTACATTTTACTCAACAGCTCGACGTCACGTCTGAAGGTGTTCTGATACTAATCGATTTAATGGGCTTTAAGCGTTTCAATGACACAAGTGGTCATGAGCAAGGGGATTCGTTGCTCACTGAAGTGGCAAGAAGACTCAAGCATTTTGCTGAAAGTAACGGTGCAATTGATGTTGCCCGAGTAGGCAGCGATGAGTTTGCGTTGATTTTACCAGCGATACATTCAAGTGACATTTTAGAAGAAACGATTGTTAAGCTATATCAAAAGCTTAGTGTTCCATCTGTGATCGGAAGAGAAAAAGTTGACCCGAAAGCCGCTATTGCTGTGGTTGATATTGCGCCTGTTGTTGGAGAGTTTTCACCGCTTTCTTGCGCTGATATTGCGCTTCAATATGCGAAAAAGAAAGCTATGATGAATTATCAAATTTTTAATGATGATTTATTAGCGACCTTTAAAAATAATGCAGAAATTGAACGTGACTTACAAACAGCAATACGTGGACGTCAGTTCGAGCTTTATTACCAACCTTTAATGGATTTAAAGAACCATAAGTTCATTGGCGCAGAAGCCTTAATACGTTGGCATCACCCTAAGAAAGGAGTGCTCTACCCAGGCGCATTCATTGATATTGCCGAACAAACGGGCATGATCAATGCCATAGGAGATTGGGTATTAGAAGCTGCTTGTAAACAACTTAACTTATGGCAGCGTAAAAATGTTGATATTGTTATGCATGTTAACGTAGCGGCAAGACAATTCTTTAGCGGGAATTTATTTGAGCAAGTTTGGAATTTAGTGACTCGCTACCGTTTAAAGCCACAAAGCTTGATATTAGAAATTACCGAAACTGAATTAATGGGTGATGTGCGTCATGCGACTTGTTTGTGTCAAGAGTTGGCTGATTTAGGGGTAGGGTTGGCCATTGATGATTTTGGTACGGGTTACAGTTCAATGCGTTATTTAAAACAGTTCCCAATCACCAAATTAAAAATCGACCGTTCATTTATTTCAGATTTAACGACCAGTCATCAAAGCAGAGAAATTGTAAGTGCGATTATCGCAATGGCGAAAGCATTAAATATTTCACTGACGGCTGAAGGGGTAGAGACAAAAGAACAAGAGTTGTTTTTAGAAGATAGTCTTTGTAATCACGCTCAAGGCTATTTATACAGTCCCGCTATAAGAGAAAATGAGTTCTCTCGGTTCATTTCTGAGCAAAATGAAACGGTACATTAACTTCGAAACTCTCTACTCATAACTGCACACTCGTAACTGTTCATTCATAACAGCCACCAATTCTAAAACCTTTTTGCTAAACCAAATTAGTTAAGTCTGATTATTTTTACCTAACTGGTTAAGTTAGTTAAATCAGTTAAATCAGTTAAATCAAACCTCTTAAATTAAATATCTATAATCAAAGTGCTTTATAAATATCGCTTTATAAAGCGATATTTATAAAGCGATAATGCTTACGATGCTTAAACATACCAAGTGTGGAAATAGGTTAATGTTTGAAACGACAACCTAGGTGTTATCTGACTCATTCACTTTTCAACTAATTTATTCAGATTGTAAATTAACTTATTTTCTTTAAACAACAGGTTTTAAACTTTTTGCCGCTGTGGCAGATACACGTTTCATTACGTTTTGGTAATTTAGCTTGTTTTTGCTCGCCAGTAGTATAGAGCCATTGTCCACCTACACGCTCAAATTGTGATGTTTCAAAAATGGCATCAATAATACCATCATGTAAGAACCATGCTTTAAAGGTGACAGTACCATGGTTAGCGGTTTGATTGGCCTCATCGACAGTTAATCCCAGCCAAGTTGTTGATGACGCATTTTCAGCCAGTAAGGCAATGCTAAGTCCGTTCAGAAAGTCAGGGTGATGGGTATCGAGTAAATATTGAAATTCTTGAAATACAAAAGCGCAGTAACGTGAGCGCATTAATGTCTCTACGTCAGCTGCTGTATTTACGTTTAAGTGATAAGGCTCACAGCACTCAGAATAGTGTTGATTTTGACCGCAAGGGCACCTTGTATTGGCCATTTGCGTCTTAGCTGTTTGAGTATTGATTAAACGAGTATTCATTACTGGTCGCTTTAATGATTATGGGCATCTGTCGAATCTATAGGCTGCTGCGTATTTTGTTCTGATTCAGTTTCAATGATGATGTCTGGTTTGGGGGCTTGGTTGAATTGTCTGCCGTAATATAAGTTTGAAACAGGCTTGGCGGTAAAATAGTACTTAGGATCTGTTTTAGTGTTTGAATCAACAATAAATTGCCACTGATCTTTCGCTGTCTTTCGTGATACTAAAACAAACTTACCAGAGAAAACACTTGTAGGATCGCCAGTTTCTTTACGAGGATGAAACCTCACTAGGTAGTAACCAACATCTGTGGCACTTGATTCAGTTAATTCACGGTTAATCACTCTAAAATCAACTTCGATATGAGCATCTTTTTTGGCTATTTTCTTGAAAAATACCGTATAGAGGTCGAGGATATTTTGTTTACCGATGACGATTTCTTGATCTAAAACCTCAGAAATATATGTGGCATCATCCGTGTATATTTTATTAATAAAATCCAGATCTAGATTCTCGAAACCTGTGTGGAAGGTTTTATAATTATTATTAATGATGTCGTTGTCTGACAAAGTTGTTTCAGGTGTTTTTCCTGCTAAGGCATTGATGCTGAGAAGCATAAAAGTACAACAAAACAACAATTTGATATAAGTCATCAAGATTTTTTACTCTTTACTCTGGCTAATGAATAATTTCAGGTGCAGATTTTGATAATGCATGACACTATAAATTATTCTATTAATTAGCAACAGTAAGTAATCTTTACAAAGTGTGTAGGAGTTGATTATGAGCGTTGATGATACAGCATTATTTTTAGCTGAAATGGGCGATGTTAAACCGTTAACCACTAATGACAAGGTATTTGTCTCATCACAACAACTCGATACGGATGCACATCGAGCAAGACGTAAAGCAGCAATGCAAAATGAGTATTTGGCGAAATTACCTATTGAACCAAGGTTATTAACTCCAATAGCGCCTGACGAGATAATGAGTTACAAACGAAATGGTGTCCAAGAAGAAGTGTTTCGCCATTTGCGTTTAGGCAAATACAAAAAGCAAACAGTGTTAGATTTGCATGCCTATCGATTGATTCAAGCCAGAGAGTTGCTTGTTGAAACGATTATTCAAGCACATGAAAGAGGCGAACGAAATTTATTAATCATTCATGGTAAAGGAGTGAATAATAAACCCTATCCAGCGCTCATGAAATCTGCGGTCAACGATTGGTTGATGCAGTTTGATCAAGTGCAAGCATTTCACAGTGCGACCCGTGAACAAGGCGGAACTGGTGCATTGTTTGTGATGTTGGTTAAGTCTGATGAGCAACGCATTGTATCAGGAGAAACGAATAGAAAAGGCAGTGGCTTTCGGTAACGCTTGTATATTGTTGGAATATGACATATTCACAAGGGCTTTTAATAAAGCCCTTATCAAACACCGTTATAAAACAATTCTTAAAAAGATGCTTGCAAGTTAAACGAGTAAGAAAGCTAGGATGGCAAGGAGTACAATAACAGCCACTATCATTTTAGGATTCGTTTCTCTTGGCGTTTCTTCATTATTTAATCGTTTTGAACGTTCATTTCTTAATTTTTGGTAATGACTTTTTTTCATGCTACACCTAGGCTAACAAACAACAACAAGTGTAATTCACACAAGCAGTGACGCTAGACTTTGTCACTTTCAAGCATGCTAATAACCTTGTTTGGGTTAGATTTGTGATCTTTGCAGAAAATGACTGCTTTTCATTCTAGAAATGCTAAAGAACCTAGTTAGAAATGTAAGTGTACTTTAGTGAATTTGTTAATCTCGTTATCATGTTAACGTTATTTTAGTTATCACTAATTCAGCACAAAATATAAAATAGCGATGGTAATAAACAATAAATGAATACTACTCTTATGATTACTATAATTAAGGGTTGAACCTTTACGGATCCGCTTAGCACGGCCATTTCTTAATTTTACGTAGTTTCTTTTTTTCATTAGCAATATCAAACGACAAAACAGAAATGAATCTGTATCGTTATACTCAAAATATAGAAGGTTTTAATACTTGATAAGCGTAGATAAAACGGAAAGCCGTATTGATACTTAATGTGACTTCTGGCTTTTATTACACTTGTCATAATGACGTGTACAAGTAACTCCATTCACTTTGTGTACCGCGTAAAATTATCATAAACGACAGGGTTGAGAATGGGTTTTTATGTGATCTCGATCACGCATTGGTGCAAATTGACACGTGTCAGAATATTGTCGTTAAAGCACTTGGTGCTTTGTGTTTCAGGAATGTTTTTGCCCTGTTGGTTTAATGTTAATTCTTGATGGGGGTATACATTAACTGAGAATTGCGATGATTGAAGCCAAAATATAAAGCACCCTAAGGTGCTTTATATTTATCTTTATATTGCTATTGATTTTAACGTATTTTGAGTCGATACATTACCAGCCACATTGACGGCTTTTAGATTGGTTTTGTTTGTCGAGCCATACATGTAAAGGCGCAAAATAATCTAAAACTGCGTTTGCATCCATTGCTTTAGTGCCAGTCACTATATTAAGTGCTTCAGGCCAAGGTTGGCTTAATCCAGCTTCTAGCATTTCATTTAACTTATGACCCGCATCTTTATTACCGTAAATACTACAACGGTGAACTGGTCCTTCGTTACCCGCTATTTCACATAATGATTGATGGAATTGGAACTGTAATACGTGAGCTAAAAAATAACGTGTATATGGCACATTACCAGGTACATGATATTTAGCGCCAGGGTCAAAGTCAGCCTCAGTTCGTGCTATTGGTGCTGCTACACCTTGGTACTTTTCACGCAGATCCCACCATGCTTGGTTATATTCTTCTGGCGAAATCTCACCGTTGAACACTTTCCAGCGCCATTGGTCAATCATTAAACCAAAAGGCATGAAAGCGATTTTGTCTAATGCTTGTTTGAGTAATAAACCTATATCTTTCGATTCGTCAGGTACTTGTTTTAGTAAGCCAATTTGTTTTAAATAACTGGGTGTAATGGAGAGGGCGATAGTGTCACCAATTGCTTCATGAAAGCCATCATTAGCAGAGCCTTTAAACAAATGTGGTTGGTTTTTGTAGGCACGTTGATAATAGTTATGACCCAGTTCATGGTGAATGACTGTAAAGTCTTCTGCTGTTTTTTGAATACACATTTTAATGCGGATATCATCTTCGTTATCTAAATCCCAAGCAGAAGCGTGGCAAACGACATCACGGTCTTTTGGTTGAACAAACATCGACCGAGTCCAGAAGGTATCAGGCAATGGACTAAAACCTAGTGAAGAAAAGAAGCCTTCAGCTTGTTTGACCATCTTAATTTCATCATATTGATTCTCTGCTAGCAATGCGGTGACATCATAGCCAGGATCTGCATCTTGTGGCGCAACAGAATCATATATTGTGCCCCATTGCTGAGCCCACATATTACCTAATAAATGCGCTGGGATAGGCCCTTGATTCGGTACAATATTATCGCCATATTGTTCGTTTAACTCACCACGTACATAACAATGTAGTGAATCATAAAGTGGTTTAATATCTCCCCATAACCTATCTAGTTCATTTGAAAAATCATCAGGTTTCATATCATATTGGCTACGCCAAAGCTCTGAGAGGTCTGTAAAGCCGAGATCGCGTGCGCCTTCATTAGCGAGCTCAACCTCGCGTTTGAATAAAGGTCGCATTGGTTTGGCAATTTCACGCCAGCCTTGCCATGCTTCTAATAAAATTGCAGGATCTTTAGAGTCTGCCATCAACGCTGACAGCTCTGGCTGAGTCATGCAACGACCATCAGCGAAACAATATTTACCTTTACCATATAAGCCATTTAATTCTGAACTAATTTGCGCAAGCTCTGCATTTTTAGCAGGATCTAATGGGGCTGGTAGTACTAAGCTACTGCGAAGGATGTGAAGTTTACGCGCATTGATTGGATCAAGTTTTACATCGGCATACTTAGCTGCTTCTGTAGCAAAGTATACTGATCGTGATGTCAGCTTTTCACCAATCGCTGCCGACATCGCTGCAGTATCTTCAGTAATAAAATTACTGTAAACCCATTCGGTTCGAGCACCTTCAACGGATAATTGAGCTAATTCAGCTTCTGCTTCATTTATAAATGCAATAGCAGATTCCGTTGAAATACTTGCTGATTGTTGAGTGACTTTTACGGTTGATGTAATGATTTCTTCTTCAGCTTGCTGGCATGCTGTTAATCCCAATACGACTGAAATGACGATTGCAATTTTAGACGGCTGTTTAAAAGGCTGGTTCATCTTACAGGTTTCCTTATTTTTATTGTCGTCGACAGTTTACATAATTAGGGTAAATATTGCATTTTAGTTAATAAACAGTGCCAGAAGAGTACTAAAGACGGTGTAAGCTTGAACATATAATCTGATTTAACATTGACAAGTGTGCGCTCAGTGTTTAATTTAAACGGGTGTTTTAAATTGAATTGGGTCACGGAATGGCAAGCAGAACTGATACAAAAACAAGAATTCTCGATGCTGCTGAAAAACTTTTTGCAGAAAGAGGTTTTTCTGAAACATCTTTGAGGCTAATTACCAGCAAAGCTGAAGTAAATTTGGCCTCTGTGAACTATCATTTTGGTTCAAAGAAAGAGTTAATTCGCGCTGTTTTAGCACGGTATTTAGATGTGTTTATGCCTAGCGCAGCATCTGAAATTAAAAGACTTTTTAAGAATCCAGAGCTGGCGAATTTGAATGAAATTTTTTCATCACTAATAAAGCCGCTGTTAGAATTAAATCAAGTTAGGCAAGGTGGTACAACCATCTTTCTTCAATTACTGGGTCGTGGATATATAGAAAGCCAAGGCCATTTAAGATGGTTTATCACTACGCATTACGGTGAATACTTACAAGTGTTTGTTAAAGCCGTTTCAGCTAGTGCGCCACATATTCCGCCTGCTGAGATGTTTTGGCGACTACACTTTACCTTAGGCACCATCGTTTTCACTATGGCATCAGCTGATGCATTAAATGAAATCGCAGAGGCTGACTACGGTGAACATAATGATACTGAAGCGATTATTCGTAAGGTTATTCCATATATGGCAGCTGGTGTATCTGTACCGATTTTAGGAAAGGAATAAGGGATTAACATGACTGTCCTCATACTCGTATTAATAGCACTGCTAGTGCTATTTGGTGTTCGAAATTTACGTATGCGTTTTATCACGCGACCTGTATTTAGCTTCTTTAAAAAAGTGTTACCCCCTCTGTCCAGTACAGAGAAAGAAGCCATGGAAGCTGGAGATGTTTGGTGGGAAGGAGAGTTATTCCGCGGTAAACCTGATTGGAATATGCTTCACAATTATGGCAAACCTCAATTAACGGCAGATGAGCAAGACTTTATCGACAATCAAGTCATGACAGCGCTCACCATGATTGATGATCATGACATTGTTAATAACCGTAAAGATTTACCTCCTGAATTATGGGATTACTTTAAGAAAGAAGGCTTCTTTGCACTTATCATTCCTAAAAAGTTTGGTGGTCGAGAGTTTTCTGCATACGCCAATTCGACTATTGTCAGTAAAATTGCCACGCGCAGTATTAGTGCTGCCGTAACCGTTATGGTGCCAAACTCATTAGGCCCAGGTGAATTACTAACGCATTATGGCACTCAAGAGCAAAAAGAACGTTGGTTACCAGCGCTTGCTAAAGGTGAAGAGTTACCTTGTTTTGCATTAACGGGTCCTGAGGCTGGTTCGGATGCTGGTGCTATTCCTGATACTGGTATTGTTTGTCGCCGTGAGTTTAATGGTGAAGAAACACTCGGATTAAGCCTAACTTGGAATAAACGATACATCACACTAGCCCCTGTAGCGACAGTGCTTGGTTTAGCATTCCAAATGCGCGATCCTGATGGGTTACTTGGTGATACAGTCAACTTAGGTATAACTTGTGCGTTAATTCCGACTGATCACCAAGGTGTAGAAATTGGTCGTCGTCATAACCCGTTAATGATGTCATTTATGAACGGAACGACAAGTGGCGAAGATGTGTTTATTCCGCTTGATTGGATTATTGGTGGGCCACAATTTGCAGGTAAGGGCTGGCGAATGCTTGTTGAGTGTTTATCAGCTGGGCGTGGTATTTCATTGCCTGCGCTGGCAACCGCTTCTGGACATATGGCCACTAAGACTACAACTGCTTATAGTTTTGTAAGACAACAATTTGGCATGCCAATTGGTAAGTTTGAAGGTGTACAAGAAGCATTAGCACGTATTATTGCCAATACATATCAATTGGAAGCTGCACGTTGTTTGACTACGACAGGAATTGATTTAAAAGTTAAACCTTCGGTTGTTACAGCAATTGCTAAATATCATATGACTGAGTTAGGTCGTGATGTAGTTGAAGATGCAATGGACATTCAATCAGGTAAAGGGATCCAGCTGGGTACTAAAAACTATCTTGGTCATGCATATATGGCAAGTCCCATCTCAATTACGGTTGAAGGGGCAAATATTTTAACGCGTTCGTTAATGATATTTGGTCAAGGTGCAACCCGTTGTCATCCATATGTGCTCGCTGAAATGGAAACAGCAGCAATGGAAGATCAAAAAGCGGCTATCAACCGATTTGATGCTTTACTCATGGGACATATGGGCTATGCTGCTCGTAATGGCTTTATGGCGTTTTTTAATGCGCTAACAGCAAGTAAAACGAATTCAGCGCCAGTGAGTGGTACAACACAGCAGTATTACCGTGATATGAGCCGTTTATCTTCTGGTTTAGCTATCATGACTGATTTATCTATGTTGATCATGGGTGGCGATCTGAAACGTAAAGAAATGATTTCTGCACGAATGGGCGATGTATTAAGTCAGTTGTATTTAGCGTCAGCGACGTTAAAGCAGTTTGAAGATAATGGCCGTCAACAAGATGATTTGCCGATTGTCCATTATGTCATGACACAGCGCCTCCATTTAGCTGCTGAAGCATTGCAACAAGCTATCCGTAACTTCCCAAGTAAGTTTGTGGGCATTTTATTAAAGCTAGTGATATTCCCATTAGGCAATCATTTTAATGCGCCAACGGATAAGCAAGCGACAGTGTTAGCTGATAACTTCTTACAACCTTCTCCTGCTCGTGATCGAATTACTTTCTTATGTGCAGAATTTGAAGGTGATAAGAGCGGCTTAGCAGAAGTCGAACAAGCATTTTTAGCTAAATACGCTTGCAAGCAGTTATTTAAACGATTAAAGAAAGCGCAAAAGGACGGAGAATTAACGCCTAAACTGCCTGCATTAACGTTATTTGCTCAAGCATTAGAGAAAGGGGTTATCAATGATGAAGAGCATGCTCAACTTGTTGATGCGGATACCAAACGTTTAGCTGCAATCAATGTTGATGACTTTGAAAGTCTATAGCGTGCTAATGAAACTAGCCTGCTAAAAAACGATTTAAGCACAAATAAAAAACCACCTCATTGAGGTGGTTTTTTTATACTTTTATTTGCTGAGTTAATTTTATAACAGACAAACTTAACTCATATTTTCGATGCCAGAATTATGCAACAACCAGCACTTTACATGTATTGGTGCCACCGACAGTTTCCATCGCATCGCCTTTAGTCATCAATACCATATCACCTGATTTTAAGTAACCCGCTTTAGCGACTGCTTTTAACGCTTCAGATGCTAATGCATCAGCAGGTACAGCTGTTGAATCAAATTTAACGGGCAATACACCACGGAACAAAGCTAATTTAGCTAATGTCTTTTCGTGACGAGACAGAGCAAAGATAGGTAAAGAAGAACTAATGCGCGACATCAACTTAGTTGTCTCACCAGATTCCGTTAAACTAATAATCGCTTTAACACCTTCAAGGTGGTTTGCTGCATACATAGTTGAAAGTGCAATCGTCTCTTCGATAGAATTGAACTTCTGGTCTAGTCTATGCTTAGAAGACATCACTGAAGGGTGTTTTTCTGCGCCAGCACAAACATTACCCATTGCGAGTACTGTTTCTTCTGGGAAATCACCTGCTGCAGTTTCTGCTGATAACATAACAGCATCAGTACCATCTAAAACAGCATTAGCAACGTCCATGACTTCTGCACGTGTTGGCATTGGACTTGAAATCATAGATTCCATCATTTGAGTTGCAGTGATAACCACTTTGTTCAACTGACGAGAACGTTTAATTAGTTTCTTTTGAACAGCAACAAGGGCAGCATCACCGATTTCAACACCTAAGTCACCACGTGCAACCATTACAGCATCAGATGCTTTGATAACGTCATCCATTGCTTCGTCAGTGCCAACTGCTTCAGCACGTTCAACTTTTGAAACGATCAATGCAAAACTGCCAGCTTCTTCTGCTAATTTACGAGCATAATCTAAATCAGCACCTGTACGTGGGAAAGATACAGCTAAGTAATCAACTTGAATTTGAGCAGCAGTTAAAATATCAGCTTTATCTTTATCAGTTAGTGCAGGGGCTGTTAAGCCGCCACCTTGTTTGTTGATGCCTTTATTATTTGAAAGGGGACCGGCCACAGTGACAGAGGTAAATACCTTGTTACCTTCAACTGATTCAACTTTAAGTTGAACGCGACCGTCATCCAGCATCAAAATATCACCAATGGTGACATCTTTTGGTAATTCTTTGTAATCAATGCCGACTTGCTTTTCGTCACCTTCGCCTTTTGCTAAATCAGCATCTAAGATAAAGGTATCACCTAAATTCAGTTGAATTTTTTTGTTATCTTTAAATGTAGAAACGCGGATTTTCGGGCCTTGTAAGTCACCAAGAACTGCAACATGAACACCTAACTCTTTAGCGATGTTACGAGCGTCTGTAGCACGTTTTAAATGATCTTCTGGTGAGCCATGTGAGAAGTTAAGACGTACAACATTTGCGCCGGCTGCGATGATTTTACGTAGGTTGTCATCACGATCTGTTGCTGGACCAAGTGTTGTAACGATTTTAGTTCTGCGGAACATAAGATACTCCGTTAATATTAAGAAAAAGAATTCGGTACAAATATGAAACTATATTAACAGAGATTTTAGTATTTTGTAGGAAAGTTACGAACAAAAAGGTCATTTTTAATGTTTTATTTTTGTGACAGATTCGATATTTACAGAAAATAAAGGCCAAACAGTCAAGACTGTTCGGCCTTTTGGAAGTGTCATTCAACAGAAATATTTAGATAGTAAGATCTTTATTAACTCGTGATTCTTTCAATACTTCCTTAACTCGCTTCAAGTTGTCACGGAATCGAGGTCCACGTCTTAGGGTAAATCCAGTTGCGAGAACATCGATAGTGACCAACTGAGCTAGACGAGATGCCATGGGTAGGTACATATCGGTATCTTCTGGTACTTCCATGGTTACAGGCAACGTACATTCATGGGACAGTGGAGAATTACGTGCTGTAATCCCAATCACTGCAGCACCATTTTCACGTGCGATACGTGCAATTTCAATCAATGATTTAGTACGGCCTGTATGGGATATCAACACAACAACATCACCTTCATTACAACCAATGCAGCTCATACGTTGCATGAGAACATCATCAAAACAAATTACTGGGACGTTAAAACGAAAGAATTTATTTTGAGCGTCATGTGCAACAGATGATGAGGCACCAAGACCAAAGAACGAGATTGTTTTTGCTTGAGTGAGAATATCGACGGCTTTGTTGACAGCAACCACATCAAGGCTTTGACGTGCGGTATCAAGGGATGCCATTGAAGACTCAAAGATTTTTGTTGTGTACGACTCAGGTGAGTCATCTTCTTCTACATGTCGACTTACGTATGGCGTACCATTAGCAAGACTTTGAGCAAGATGTAATTTAAAATCAGGGAACCCTTTAGTATCCAGTCGTCGGCAAAAGCGGTTTACGGTCGGCTCACTGACGTCAGCCATTTTGGCAAGGGTAGCGATACTTGAGTGGATAGCTGTTTGAGGAGAAGCTAAAATAACTTCTGCCACTTTACGCTCTGACTTACTAAACTGTGTCAGGCTCTTTTGCACCTTTTCAAGGGTATTCATAAGCAATTGTCCGCTAAAATGGATGATGTAATTTTATATCATAAATTACAATTTGAGAGGAAATGAAGTAATTTTTATCCCTCTAAAAACAAAATGTAGTCACTTTTCATCGTTGTTTTGTAACTAGACTAAGATAGTAAAGTAATTTAATCACCAAAATACTATCAGGTTTTATGTTAATAATGCTAGATACAAAACAAAGGATTATTTTCAAATTATAGATGCACAAAACTAATTCTGTTGTTATATTACAACAAAAGTGTGGTTTAAATCGTCGGATACTTAAATTTCGTAAGGTGAATCACACAAAATAAAGGAGTATGTAGAGCAATGAGTAACTCAACTTCAGGGGCTAAAGCTTGCGATTTTGTGCTTTTTGGTACAAAGGGCGATCTCGCGAGACGTAAATTGTTGCCTTCGCTTTATCAACTAGATAAAGCTAACCTGTTAGATACAGACACTAAAGTGATTGGCGTTGCAAAAGATGCCTTCACTCAAGAAGAATTTATCGCGTTAGTACAAAAAGCATTAAATACCTTTGTAAAAGATGAATTATGTGAAGAGACCTTAGAACGCTTTATTGGGCGTTGTCATTATATAGGGACTAATTTTACAGAAGCTGAAGGTTACAAAGCATTCCATGACCTATTAGAACCAACAAAACGTGTCATGGTTAGTTACTTCGCAACGCCTCCTTCTATTTTTGGCGATATCTGTCGCTGTTTAAATGAACAAAACCTCATCCATCCTGACACTCGTATCGTTTTAGAAAAACCAATCGGTACGTGTTTAGCATCCTCAAAAGTCATTAACGACAAAGTTTCTGAATTCTTCAACGAAAACCAAGTTTATCGTATTGACCATTATCTTGGTAAAGAAACCGTTCAAAACCTAATTGCACTTCGATTTGCTAACTCACTATTTGCGTCAAAGTGGGATAATCGAACAATTGATCATGTACAAATTACAGTTGCTGAAGAAGTGGGCATCGAAGGGCGTTGGGGCTACTTTGATACTGCTGGTCAAATGCGTGACATGATTCAAAACCATTTATTACAAGTGCTGACACTGGTTGCGATGGATCCACCTGTCAATCTTGATGCTGACAGCATCCGTGATGAAAAAGTAAAAGTACTTAAATCTCTTCGTCCAATTACGCCATACAATGTTTTTGAAAATACCGTACGTGGTCAATATACCGCAGGTTTCTTAAAAGGCAGCCCTGTTCCTGGTTACCTTGAAGAAGAGGGCGCTAATGTTAAGTCCAATACTGAAACGTTTGTCGCACTGCGTGTTGATATTGATAACTGGCGTTGGGCTGGGGTGCCATTTTACTTGCGCAGCGGTAAACGTATGCCGTTCAAGAGTTCAGAAATTGTGGTTTATTTTAAAAACCCACCATTGAATCTATACCGTGACAGTATGCGCAACCTGCCACCAAATAAATTAACCATTCGTCTGCAGCCTCACGAGGGTGTAGAGATCCAAATGATGAATAAAGTGCCTGGTCTTGAAGAGAAGCAGCGCATTCAAACTACTAAACTTGATTTAAGTTTTACCGATACTTTCAAAAATGAACGTATTGCTGATGCTTATGAGCGTTTGTTACTTGAAGCCATGATAGGTAATCAAGCCTTATTTGTTCGTCGTGATGAAGTTGAAGAAGCGTGGACATGGGTTGATGGCATCATGAACTCTTGGGAAAAAGGCGGTGAAAAACCTAAGCCTTATCCAGCAGGGACTTGGGGCCCAGTTGCTTCAGTTGCACTGATCACTAAAGACGGCCGCTCTTGGGACGAATAAGGAATGAGTCATGATTAAAGAATCTGTATTTAAATCATTTGATACTCCAGCTGATTTAGAAGCTAAATTAGCAGAGAAAATTTCTAATCAACTACAAGATGCTGTTGATAGTCGTGGTAAAGCCAGTCTTGTAGTATCAGGCGGTTCCACACCGTTAAAACTGTTTAAATTACTTAGTAATAAAGCAATTGATTGGAGTGATGTTTACATTACATTAGCTGACGAACGTTGGGTTGATGCTGAAGAAGCTGACTCTAATGAGCGCCTAGTCCGTGAGCACCTTCTACAAAACCGTGCTGCTAGTGCTAAGTTTCGTGGTTTGAAAAATATGTTCGATAGTCCTGAAAAGGGCTGCGAAATGACCATTGAATCATTAGCTAACTTTCCAAAGCCTTTCGATGTGGTGGTATTAGGTATGGGAACAGATGGGCATACATGCTCATGGTTCCCATGCAGTACTGAACTAGAAAACGCTTTTACGACTGATTTGTTATGCGCAGCTGTCAATCCGACAACAGCACCGCATCCCCGCATCACATTATCAAAAGGGGCAATCTTAAACAGTCGTCAGATTTATCTTCATCTTGTTGGTGAATCTAAATTATCCGTATATCGCCAAGCATTACAAAATGACGATGTGAACGAAATGCCTATTAGAGCCGTATTAGCGCAGCGTAAAACGCCCGTTGATGTGTTCTATAGCGCTTAAGGAGTCAATTATGCACTCAGTAGTTCAAGCTGTTACCGATAGAATAATCGAACGAAGCAAAGATACACGTAAGAAATACCTTGAAGCCCTTAACGATGCTAATGCAAAAGGCGTACACCGCAGTGCTTTAAGCTGCGGTAACTTAGCCCATGGGTTTGCTGCTTGTCAGCCTGCAGATAAAGAATCATTACGTCAATTTACTAAAGCTAACATTGGTATTGTTACAGCATTTAATGACATGCTGTCGGCTCATCAGCCATATGAAGATTATCCAAATTTCTTAAAGAAAGCCTGTCAGGAAGTAGGCAGTGTTGCTCAAGTTGCCGCAGGTGTACCTGCTATGTGTGACGGTGTGACACAAGGTCAACCTGGTATGGAACTCAGTCTACTTAGCCGTGAAGTCATTGCGATGTCGACTGCTGTAGGCTTATCTCACAATATGTTTGATGGCGCTTTATTATTAGGTATCTGTGACAAAATCGTGCCGGGTTTATTGATCGGTGCGTTAAGTTTTGGTCACTTACCGATGCTATTTGTGCCAGCTGGCCCAATGAAATCGGGTATTCCTAATAAAGAAAAAGCGCGAGTACGCCAACTTTTCGCTCAAGGCAAAGTTGATAGAGAAGCATTGTTAGAAGCTGAATCTAGCTCTTACCACAGTGCTGGTACGTGTACTTTCTACGGTACTGCAAATTCAAATCAATTAATGCTCGAAGTTATGGGGCTTCAATTACCTGGCTCGTCATTTGTTAACCCAGACGATCCTTTACGTGATGCATTAACGTCAATGGCAGCTAAGCAGGTATGTCGTTTAACTTCAATGGGAACGCAATACAGCCCAATTGGTGAAATCGTTAATGAAAAATCAGTTGTTAACGGCATCGTTGCACTATTGGCAACAGGTGGCTCTACCAACTTAACCATGCATATAGTTGCTGCTGCTCGTGCTGCAGGGATCATTGTCAATTGGGATGATTTTTCAGAACTTTCTGCAAACGTGCCTTTACTTGCTCGTGTTTATCCTAATGGCCATGCTGATATTAACCATTTCCATGCAGCTGGCGGTATGGCGTTATTGGTTAAAGAACTATTGGATGCCGGCCTGTTACACGAAGACGTTAATACAGTTGCAGGTTTTGGTTTACGTAAATATACCCAAGAGCCTCGATTGGTCGACGGCGAACTGATTTGGGTTGAAGGCCCAACAGAAAGTTTAGACAAAGAAGTGTTAACCCATATTGATACACCATTCCAATCAAATGGTGGCTTAACATTGCTCAAAGGTAATATCGGACGAGCTGTTATTAAAGTATCGGCAGTGCCAGTTGCTAATCGTGTTGTTGAAGCACCAGCAGTTGTTATTGACGATCAAAACAAGTTAGACGCTATCTTTAAAGCGGGTGAGTTAGATAAGGACTGTGTTGTCGTGGTTAAAGGTCAAGGACCTAAAGCCAACGGCATGCCAGAACTTCATAAGTTAACCCCTTACTTAGGTACGCTACAAGATAAAGGCTTTAAAGTCGCACTAGTGACTGATGGCCGCATGTCAGGTGCGTCAGGCAAGGTACCTGCCGCTATTCATCTAACACCAGAAGCGTTAGACGGTGGCATGATTGCAAAAATTGAAAACGGCGATGTAATTCGTGTTAATTCTGATACTGGTGAACTAACACTTTTAGTTGACGATGCAACATTAGCCGCTAGGACAGCTGCTAAAGTCGATTTACATCATTCAAGTTTTGGCATGGGACGTGAATTATTTGGTGCTTTACGAAGTAATTTAAGTGGTCCTGAAACCGGCGCTCGCTGTACCAGTGCCATTGATGAAAAATACTAATTGTAAGGAAGAATAACGAATGCTTGAGAATAACTGGACGATACAGCCACAAGATATTTTTAAACGCAGTCCGATTGTTCCTGTAATGGTTATCAATAAAATTGAGCATGCAGTACCGTTAGCGAAAGCATTAGTTGCGGGCGGTATCAGTGTTTTAGAGATAACTTTACGCACAGAGTGCGCTTTAGAAGCAATTAAATTAATTGCTAAAGAAGTGCCAGAAGCCATTGTGGGTGCAGGTACAATTTTAAACGAACAACATCTTCAGCAAGCAATTGATGCAGGTTCGCAATTCATCATCACCCCTGGTGCAACAGAAGGGTTATTGAAGGCGGCCATGAAAGGTACTGTACCTTTAATTCCTGGTGTTGCGAGTATTTCTGAAGTCATGGTCGGAATGGAATTAGGTTACACTCATTTCAAATTCTTCCCTGCTGAAGCCTCTGGTGGTGTTGGTGCGTTAAAAGCATTTTCAGGTCCTTTGGCAAATATTCGTTTTTGCCCAACAGGCGGTATTACTCCAACTAGTTACAAAAACTATTTGGCTTTACCCAATGTTGATTGTATTGGTGGTAGCTGGATAGCACCAACTGATGCTATGGAGCAAGGCGATTGGGACCGAATTACCCAGTTATGTAAAGATGCGATTAGTGCGCTTTAATTACTCTCTTTAAGTGAGCATTCGTTAAATAAAACCACCTTCGGGTGGTTTTTTATTGGTTAAAATAGACTAATGTTTAAAATGCACATTCATTAAAATAACGTTCAAAATTGAAATGGTTGATATCACTTGGTTAGGAGTTAGGAGTTAGGAGCTAGGAGTTAGGGAAGAGTTTAATTGTTAGCACCTTAGCCATCGTTTTACTCTTTTATTCGTTATAAAGGTCATATGGATAAATCAGCGCAAAGTGTGGCAACATTTAATAGGATGGCACAACAATATCAAGATAAATACATGGATTGCAGTTTATATAGCCACAGTCTTGATAAGTTGTGCGACTATATTTTCAAAATGGCTTTATCTCCCGATGTTGATCAAGTTTCGGATGTTGACTCAGTCACTTATACAAAGCCCATATTCATATTGGATATAGGTTGCGGCCCAGGTAATGTGAGTTTGTATTTATACCTGCAGTGTAAAACTCGGCAAGCGACTCGACAAATAAGCATAGATATTTGTGTCTATGGTTTCGATCTTGCTGAACAAATGGTTGCTCTAGCAACAGCTAACAATCCATTGTTTCATTATGAAGTGTTGGATATGCGTAAGGTACGTAATGCCTCTACTGCGTTAGTATCTAATAAGTATCACTTTGCTATTTGTGCTTTTTGTTTTCCTTATTTAAATCAACGCGAACTGAAGCAATTTATTGCTGACTTGCCTCAGTTTATGGCCAATAACAGCATCTTGTTTGTCAGTTTTATGACCTCAAATAAGTTCTATTCACAAACTCAAACCTCAACCCAAGGAAATAAAGTACATATGTATTTTTACCCGTCAAAATATGTCGCAAATTTATTTCGTGAGAATGGCTTTGAGGTTATTGAACAATACGAAAAAGACTATTTAATTGAAGGTGTGAAACAGGCTACAGATTGTTTTATGTATCTTAAGCGTTTAGGGTAAATAAATTGATTTACTGACAGTTTTACTGATTGAAATGGACATTCATGAATTTACAGCATTTACACGTTATTGAAAAACTACCACTGGTATTTCTGATATTGATGGCTGCAAGCTGGTGGCATTTTTTTAATTATGACACCAGGCTAAATGATTTCGGCCAGTCAAAAAGTGATTGGTTATTGTTGATTGATATTGGCGTTACCTTACCTTTGCTGTGTTTCATTTGCATTAAATCTAAAAAGATAGCTTTAATGAAATCAATTGGTTATTTTGCATTGTTGGTGGCTTTAGGTAGCTACATTATTCCCAATCAGTATCAAGTTGTATGGCCTTACCTTACAGACCTACGTTACCTCATTTTATTCGGCTTCATTGTCGTTGAATTGAGCATTATTGCTTGCGTAATATTTGCAATTAAACAGGCGATAACCAAGGGGCTTGATCCCGACTTTGCAATCGAAAAGCCAATCAAACGTTTTATTGGTGATAGTGCTATCAGTAAGTTAATTATTTTTGAAACGAGAGTGTGGAGCTTTATTTTTTGCAGTCGATTGATTCATTCAAGTGCTTATGAAGGAGATGAACAATTCAGTTATCATTTAAAAGATGCAAATCAATCTAATTCCCTAGGCTTTATATTGATGATTGCATTCGAAATTCCACTCATGCACCTAGTATTACATTTTATTTGGTCACCCTTAGCAGCTAATATAGTGACATTGTTAACTGCACTCAGTTTAGTTTTCTTTGTCGCCGAGTATCTAGCCATGTCTAGACGACCTATCTCGATTGATGATCGCCAGATATATTTACGTTATGGGGTGTTTAACGTGTTTACCATTGCGTTGGATAATATTAAAACAATAGAATTTAATCAGAGTGTAATAAGAAGGCAAAAAGGCGTTAAGCGATATAATTTTAGTGGTGCAGCCAATATCCACATCGTTTTGAAGACTCAAATTGATGATGCAAAACAGATTTATATTGGTGTTGATAGCCCGCAAAAAATGATTTCACGAGTTCAGCATTGGATAAACTAACTTAGTTAACCATTATCGGTTTCCCATTTTTTATTATTGCGTAGACTATCAACATAGCTACGCGGTGAGCTTAATGCTTTTATCACAATGAATTAATAGACACTGGTTAAATGATGAGAAAAAAGATTGGATAATATTACTTTTAGAACAGCGTCACTGGCAGATATAGCCATTTTGCGAGAGTTAGAACAGAAGGTGGTTCAAGCGGAAAGGCCTTATAATTCGAGTATTAAACCCGAAAACGCTATTTATTATAATTTAGAATCATTACTGATAGACCCACTTAGTTGTGTTTTAGTTGGCGAAATTCAAAATGCCATTATCGCAACAGGTTATGCACAAATCAGACAGTCTAAAATATCTTTGAATCATGCTAAACACTGTTATTTAGGCTTTATGTTTGTTGAGTCTGAATATAGAGGCCAAGGTATTAATAAATGTCTGATAGACAAACTTGTTCACTGGAGCAAGGAACAAGGTGTTTTGGATTTTTATCTAGATGTTTATGATGCTAACGATGCAGCAATTCGAGCCTATGAGAAAGTAGGTTTTACAAAAACCTTAGTAGAAATGAAGTTAAACTTGTAGACAGTACCAAAGTTCGTCTTATGTTCGAGTGATAATTTCACTTAGGTGATTATTAATGTGCATGACATGGGCGAGTTCATATTCTGCTTTTGTTAATGCGCCATAAGCAAAGTGGGGCATTAACGTTCCAGCGTAAGATTCAAAATCGGTTAGTGATTTTCTTAGTCTCGATAAAGCCGATAAATAATAGCTAACGTCTTGATTTAATGAAAGCTGAGGTGCTCCTGGTATTGTTTCATGAAGACTATGAGTCATTTTTCCTTTAGCAGAGAATGCCGAAAAAGCGATATGGCCTAAGGTGTTTTTAAATAGTGCTGATTTATGTTCAGGGTAACCTGTCATCGAATATTCAACACTCTGGGCGCAGTGTTCAAATATTTGCCCCAATTTCCATTGTCCTGCTGATGATATGTACTCGGAATTGGATTCACTCTGGGTGACTAAAATCATATGGAGTCTATTTAAGGTGTTAATAGTCTGCTTAATTGTCAGAGGTTGGTTTTCTGGCGAGATAGAAAACCAAGTTATACCAGCTGCACTGAACACTGCACCACCTGCAATTAATGATTTTAAAACCAATCTACGCTGCATCGCTTGTGAGTTACCGTCTTATGTTTAATTTGTAGACTAGTAAATCAGATGTGAACGATTTCAGCAAATAGCTTGCTTTGCTAATTATCTAATCATAGAAATGCAATATAAAAAAACGCTAACAAATTCAATATTGTTAGCGTTTTTCTTTATGCGTAATGAAAACTAAAGGGGAAATGTTTAGCTATCTTGATACGCTTTACCATAAAAGCTATCGAGTAATATTTGCTTTAACTCTTTGATCAAAGGATAACGTGGGTTAGCACCAGTACATTGATCATCAAATGCATGTTCTGCTAGTTCATCGAGTTTTGCTAAAAAGTCTGCTTCATTAACACCTGCTTCTTGAATTGAAGCTGGTATATCGACAACCGATTTTAGTTCATCAATTTTTGCAATTAGTAGTTCAACTTTGTCATTATCAGTTTTAGCTTTTTCCACACCGTCAAGTTTTAGGTGATCTGCAATCGTTGCATAACGACACAGGGCTTTTGGACGATCATATTGGCTGAAAGAGGCTTGTTTAGTTGGCATGTCAGTCGCGTTAAAGCGAATGACATTACTGATTAATAATGCATTTGCAAGACCGTGGGCTAAGTGGAATTCAGCGCCAAGTTTATGAGCAAGAGAGTGGCAAATTCCTAAGAAAGCGTTAGCAAATGCAATACCTGCAATCGTGGCGCCATTGTGGACTTTCTCTCTGGCAACAGGTGCATTCGATCCTTGCTCGTACGCTGCTGGTAGATACTCAACCAGTAAATCTAGTGCTTGTAGTGCTTGACCATCGCTAAACTCATTTGCCATCACACTAACATAGGCTTCTAATGCGTGAGTAACCGCATCAATTCCACCAAAAGCGGTTAATGATTTTGGCATATCCATTACTAAGTTAGGATCGACAATGGCGATATTGGGTGTTAACTGGTAATCCGCAATAGGGTATTTCATCCCAGATAGTTCATCAGTTACAACTGCAAACGGGGTCACTTCAGAGCCTGTTCCTGACGTGGTTGGGATGGCCACCATTTGAGCTTTTACGCCCAGTTTAGGGAATTTATAGATACGCTTACGGATATCCATAAAGCGTAGTGCTAAATCTGCAAAATCAACGTCAGGATGCTCATATAAAACCCAAATGATTTTAGCCGCATCCATTGGTGAACCGCCACCTAGTGCAATTATGACATCAGGTTGAAAGCTTTGAGCGACCTTTGCACCTTGTTTAACAATCGCTAAGGTCGGATCCGCTTCTACTTCATAAAATACTTCAGTTTCAAGTCCTTGAGCTTTTAAAATCTTGATGGTTTCGTCGCAATAACCGTTATTGAACAGGAACTTGTCGGTAACGATCAAGGCTCGTTTTTTAGTTTCAAGTTCTTCAAGTGCGATAGGTAAACTGCCACGGCGGAAATAAATTGAAGATGGAAGTTTATGCCACAACATATTTTCAGCCCTTTTCGCGACGGTTTTCTTATTAATTAAATGACTAGGACCCACATTTTCTGAGATAGAGTTGCCGCCCCAAGAACCACAACCTAAGGTTAATGATGGCGCGAGTTTAAAGTTATATAAATCACCAATTCCACCTTGAGAGGCTGGAGTATTAATTAAGATACGGGCGGTTTTCATTCTAAAACCAAACGCTTTAACTCGATCGCTTTGACTATCTTGATCGGTATATAGACCTGATGTGTGGCCTATACCGCCTAGGGTGACTAATGCTTCAGCTTTATCCATTGCATCGTTAAAGTCGGCTGCTCGGTACATACCTAGTAATGGCGAAAGTTTTTCATGGGCGAATGCTTCTGCATCAGAAATGTCAGAGACTTCGCCAATCAATACTTTGGTCCAGCTTGGGACAGTAATATCTGCCATAGCAGCAATCGTCGCGGCGCTTTGACCAACGATATCTGCGTTTAGGCCGCCATTTTTAAGAATGACACCTTGCATAGCCTTTGTTTCTTTTTTAGATAGCATGTAGCCACCATGGCTAGCAAAACGCTCTTTGACTTGATCGTAAATACTATCAACGACCACAACGGCTTGTTCAGAAGCACACACAACACCGTAATCGAACGTTTTAGACATGAGAATCGAACTCACGGCACGTTTGATGTCAGCTGTTTCGTCA
This sequence comes from Shewanella sp. 10N.286.52.A9, assembly GCF_041468985.1. NCBI lineage: Bacteria > Pseudomonadati > Pseudomonadota > Gammaproteobacteria > Alteromonadales > Shewanellaceae > Shewanella > Shewanella sp. 10N.286.52.A9. Next base: position 24,757 of record NZ_JBFRJQ010000027.1, read on the forward strand.
ATCACGATAGGGGTGTTACCCGCACCGACACCAATTGCTGGCTTACCAGAAGAATAAGCCGCTTTTACCATACCAGGACCACCAGTTGCTAAAATGAGATTAATTCTGTCATGAGTCATTAACTGATTCGAAAGCGCAACTGAAGGTTCGTCAATCCAACCAATGATATCTTTAGGAGCGCCAGCTTCAATGGCGGCTTCAAGTACAATTCTTGCTGCTGTTGTGGTTGATTCTTTTGCTCGAGGATGGGGTGAAAAAATAATCCCATTTCGCGTTTTAAGGCTAATTAGCGCTTTAAAAATTGCTGTTGAGGTTGGGTTAGTGGTGGGGACTATGCCACAGATAATACCGACAGGTTCTGCAATTGTTATTGTACCGAATGTGACATCTTCATCGATAATGCCGCAGGTTTTGTCATCTTTGTACTTGTTATAGATGTACTCTGATGCAAAGTGATTTTTGATGACTTTATCTTCAAGTAACCCCATACCGGTTTCACTTGCTGCCATTTTGGCCAGTGAAATACGAGCATCAGTTGCAGCGAGTGCAGCAGCTCTAAATATATTATCGACTTGTTCTTGGCTGAAATTAGCAAATTCTTTTTGCGCCTTGGCAACACGATCGACTAATTGGTTAAGTTGTTCAGAATTGGTGACAGTCATAATCACTCCCTTAAAAATAGTTAACTAAATCAGTTTAGTTAACGACTCTTTCAAATTCTTAATTTGTGTCTCTGTTATAAAATTACCTCTTTAGAGGCATTTATGTCGTGATCAAGCCCACAGATTCAAGTTAAGTGTAATTTTATTACATTTTAACGAGAGAGGAATAAAGGTAGCAGTTGCTAATCATATGCTGATTTATTGAACTAAAAATGACAGTCATTGAATAGTGCACTTTAGTGTTAACTTAGCAGGTCAATTGATGAATAATCTCAGGTCATTAGCAGATTGCCACTAGGCTAATTTACTTATGGATTCACAGTTAGGATTATATAGATAACGAGCGATAACGCTAAAAGTTAGCTTAAAGGGATTATAGTTTAATAAGGGGCATACGGCAGTGCTACTTAATAGGTCGACTGCCGTATATGTCGGGTTAGCGCTCTAAACTGATTTCAAAAATACCCGCTGACTTTGGACCGAACAGTTGCTGATGTAATCGTCCAGCAAATTCATCTGTCATTCCCGAAATATAATCGGCAATCACACGCATTTCGTTCAAATTATTATCCTTGGCATGTTGCCAACGCTCTTGAGTATTTAGCGGTAATAAACGTTGCGGGTCGGATTCAAATGCTTCGAATAACTCCATAATGATTTGTTGTCCTTTGTATTCAAGCATTTGAATTTCAGGTTTTCGAATAACGAACTTGAATACGAAATTTTTCAGTGTCGTTAAGGCATCAGCAAATGCTGGCTCTAGTTTGGCATTAAAACGCAGCAAGGGTTCATCAAAAAGGGGATCTTCATCAATGACAATCGCAGTGACAAATCCATTAACTAGGGTACCAATGGCATCTTTACGGAGGTGATGTTGATGTGAAAACAATTTCTCTGCGATATGAGTAAACTCATTGCTAAGCCATTCATCCTCACTCAGTGATAAATGAGAAGCAACATCTTGTTGCCATTGTTTTGGTGACACAACACCCATCACGATAGCATCTTCTAAATCATGGACTGCATAAGCAATGTCATCAGCTAATTCCATAATGGAACAGTCAAAAGATTTATATTGCGTTTTAAGATGAGGGTAAACAGATACGCCAGTGCTTTTGTAACTGACAAACCGGTTTCTGTCTTGGGTCGACAGGGCTGATAATACCCAATCATAGATATCTTTATCATCATCGAATAAGCCTTTTACTGGCGGCCACTCGGATGGTTTAAGTTGACGATGGTTTTTAATTTCTTGCTGTCCGAGATCAATATGAAGCTGATGATAAAGGGCTGGGTATTTTAAAATACCGAGTAACGTTCTGCGGGTTAAGTTCATTCCCCAATACTCAGTGTAAGGCTCAAGACGAGCTAAAATCCGAAATGTTTGCCCGTTTCCTTCAAATCCTCCGTGATTTCGCATCATATAATTTAATGCGACTTCACCTCCATGACCAAAAGGCGGGTGGCCAATATCATGTGCTAAACATAATGATTCTATTAAACTCATTGAATCTAATAAATGGCTTATGTGTGGGTATTTACGTTTTAATTGAGCCGCAATACCAGTGCCTATTTGCGATACTTCTAATGAATGGGTTAACCGAGTACGAAAAAAGTCATTCATACCAATACCATGAACCTGGGTTTTAGCTTGTAGTCTTCTAAATGCTGCGGAATGTAATATACGAGCTCTATCTCGTTGAAAAGGGCTGCGATGATCATTGCGTCGGGCTTTATCTTCACCTAATCGTCTTGCATGCCAAGGAGTTTCATTTGATGCGGTATTAAAAGAAATGGTATCTGACATGGCGCTTCCTTTTCGTGCTTGCAATAAGGTCGTTCATTAAACAAAAGATTTTAATTGTTGAACTAACTATAGATGGGGATCATCTTGGGTTAGTTTATCGAGTGTTGAAGTGCAGCTATCTAAAAATATATCAATAAAGCATTTTACTTCAGGTAAAGCCTGTTGGATCTCACTTAATTTACGATCTAAGTTATCTTTAACATGGTGAAATTCATCATTGTTAAATCTCAATTCGTTCATAGTTTTAACGTATGCTTGTAATATATCAGCGGCTTTGACTATGGCCTTATATTCAGGATCGACCTCTGATTGCACCAGTAAAGGTTCCATTTCATCTCTAAGATCGTCAGGAAGGGATGCTAAGCATTCCTTTTCAGCTAAATCTTCAAGTTTTTTAAATGCTTTAGTAAATTCAGGGCTGTGGTATTTAGTGTTTGAATTGATATCTTGTAATTTGGTTTCTGATACTTCGTGATACAAGGCTATAGTAGCGGCTTTTTCTGGATTGAGTTGACCACCAAAGCGTTTGTTTTTAATCACGACCAAAAGGTGTGCTATGACAGCGACTTGGTGACAATGTTCAGATACATTTTCTTTTTGAAAGCAATGCATCAATGCCCAGCGTTCTAATAATGGCATACGTGTTATCCATGCCATAAAGGTACTTGGTTTCATGTTCGCCCCTTAGTGAGTAGTGACTCGCTGAATTCAAAAAGCCTCAGGCTTAAACGTTATTATAAATAAGCCTTTTTGTTGGTTAACATTACTGCAGTTATTCAGTAACTGCCAGAACATTACCTTGTTTTTATTCATTAATTTAATGATATTTGTCGATATTGTTGAATTTAGGATGTGATAGTTTTACTCTGACTTATTGATCTAATCATAGAGTATTGACATGGATGATGCCCACTGCGTTGAGTTAAATAAACGCATGACTAATGAAGATTTGTACCTCCTTGAAAACGTTAAATCCCATACCTTTATATGCGATGAATGCGGCGTTGAACTAATCCCATGTTCTTATAAAAAAGCCATTAACTTACGTAAACCTTATTTTAAAACCGGTAAGAATAAAGAACATAAGCCACATTGTTTTGCTAAAGCCGTGTCTACAATTAGAGAACAAGCTAAGAAGTCTAGGATTACTACTGAAGAAGGCTTTCCATTATCTTATCCTAATTGTTTTAATCTAACTGCAGCAAAATCGGTAAAACAAAGTCCTGAAGTGTCAGATGAAAAGGGGACTGACACGTCTCATTCTAAAAGGGCTGCTAAAGCAGATTTGGGCGTTCGTCAGAAAAATAACTATGTGACGAGTTCATTTCAAACAGTAGTTGATCAATATTTTAATTTTCCTTACGACCGAGATAGAAAGCTTAACTTTGAAGGAATAACTGGTTCTGAATATCGAGATGTTTTCCAAAAAATCTTAAATCCAGTGGGTAAGCAAAAATTTCGATTTCAAAGCAAAGATGATGAAAATAAAGTGTTCTATTCCACATTATCTTGGGAGAAACCTGCCATTACAGAAAATACCATAACAGTAAAACTTTCGGCTGGCTGGTGGCAAGAAGTGGACGGTAAAAAGCAAAATCTACGGCCATATTATATCGAAATTGATATTGCTAGTTGGCCCCAAACAAGCATTAATCACTTGGTCGAACGCTTAAAACACATACAACAACTGGTCAAAGGCACTGATAAAAAGGCTGCGATCGTGTTTGTCGGTAGGCAAGACAGAGAAACTGATTATTATCGTTTTACTTGTAATGAGCTACGTTTAATTAGCCTTAAAGTCTTCTAGCTCAGCATTGTGACAGACTGAAATACAATACTAATTAGGCTCTCTAACGGGGCCCGTTATTCATTCATCAGCATGAATTGTGTTTTGATCGGGTTATGATCTGATGCTGTCGTTCTATCAGAATTAGCCTCAACCAAAGTAAGCCCACGGTAATATAAATGATCTAGTGGCAAGCCAAATACGCGTTTTCTAAAATCAGTTCTATAGTGTGCTTCTTGTAGTCTTATTCCCTGTGTCAGATGCTTTACGATGTTAAGCCTGCCATCACGCCATGTATTAAAATCACCAGCAAGAATAATAGGCCCACGGTGTGAACTGATTTTGTGGATAACTTGCTTAAATTGAGCTTCGAAACGATTTAATCGAATGTCAAAATTGACTCCATGGAGATTAACCACCATAAGCGTTTCACCGGTTGATAATGGATAAGATGCGACAAGCGTTGATTTTGCAAACCGTATTAAAGGCTCAGTGGTTTGATAAGCACAAGCCTGATTGGCTGGCTGTGATGAAATGTTCATGACACCCATAGGTACATTCAATAACTTAAAGCCTTTAGCCATCACAACGTGATGCTGAATCTCTTCAAGATAAGTGGCAAATGTATGATTAAGTTTGGCTTCTTGTAATAATACGAGATCATTATGATCTGTTAACTGCTTAAGTACGGGTTGCCAATCTTGCTTTTTTTGCTTGTATATATTCCAGACAGCAATACTCAACCGTCCATTTCTATCGAGTGGTGAAGTGGTGTCTTTGGAGAGGCATTGGCTAGAAAAATAGGGTTTTGATTCCGTCATCATGATCTCGGGATTACCGTTAAAATAGCAAATAGCAACGATATAAATCCCTAAAATCGTTACAAACGTAAATAACAGCCAATATTGAATACTTCTTGTCTGCAATTGAGCCTCACAATAGCGAAGTTTAGTCACTAGAATGCAATTTATTAACGAAGATTAATGCCATTTGTGACGATTTATAAAGAATTGAGTACAATCAAACTTTACTATTAATCATTCTACTATTCTCTAGCACCAAGGATAACATTTTTAAAAATGGATCAGTTAACTCAAATCATTGCGGTCCTTGGTGTCTTTCTATATTGGCTGATATTAGGCGCCGTAGCGACCCGTATTGTCATTAAACGTCGCAGTATTGGCGTATCTTTTTCTTGGTTACTGATCATTTATTTTCTGCCTTTTGTCGGTGTATTTGCCTATATGCTTTTTGGCGAATTGCATCTAGGCAAAGCTCGCTCAAGCCGCTCAAAAGCAATGTATGAACCCTATGGGAAGTGGTTTAGTACGCTATATAGCCATAATTCACACCAACCAGATAAGCAAAGTGATTATGCCGCTTCAATCAGTAAGTTGTGCGACTCACAGCTTAATATTCCTTCACTCACTTCAAATGAATTAGAGTTACAGCACACGCCCGAGCAAATATTACACGCGATAATTAACGATATTAATCACGCTAAAACGACCATCAATATGGAGTTTTATATTTGGCATCCCGGTGGATTAGCGGATGAAGTTGCTAAGGCGTTAATTAGCGCTGCGAATCGAGGTGTAAAAGTTAACTTATTATTAGATGCCGCTGGCAGTAGACAATTCTTTAAGTCTGAATGGCCTAAAGCGATGAAAAAATCTGATATCAACGTAGTTCAAGCGTTAATTGTTAGTCCTATTCGGATGTTTTTTAGAAGGATGGACCTGCGACTTCACCGTAAAATAGTGGTTATAGACAACCATATTGGTTATACAGGTTCGATGAATTTAGTTGACCCTAAATACTTCAAACAGGGAGATGGTGTTGGAGAGTGGATCGATATGATGGTTCGGATTACTGGACCAGTTGTTCCTGTTATCAATACCGTTAGTGCTTGGGACTGGGAAGTTGAAACTAACGAACGTTTATTGCCAGCGTTCCCAGACAAAGCACAATGTACTGATACGTCATCTTTAGTACAGGCCATTCCATCTGGTCCAGGTATGCCTGAAGAAGTCATTCATCAAGTTTTACTGCAAAGTTTGTATCAAGCGCAAAAGAAAATTGTTATCACCACGCCATATTTTGTACCAAGTGAACAATTGTTAGATGCGTTAGTTACTGCCTCACTACGTGGGGTTGAAGTAAACATTATTATTCCTAGGCGCAATGACTCGACAATGGTGAAATGGGCCAGCAGTTCGTTCTTTAGTGAGCTGTTAGCTGCTAATGTCAATATATATCAATTTAATGGTGGTTTATTGCATACCAAATCGGTGTTAATTGATGACGAACATTGTTTGATTGGTACTGTTAATATGGATATGCGCAGTTTATGGCTTAACTTTGAACTGACGCTTGCGGTAGATGACATCAAATTTGCCACAAAGCTAAAGGGATTGTTACAGACTTACATGAATAATTCTGACAGGTTATCGCATGATGAATGGCAGAAGCGTCCAATGTATCGCCGAGTCATTGAACAAGTGTTTTATCTATTTAGCCCCTTACTATAACCATTATTCTGAGTCATAAAAAAGCCACTGTGTAAGCAGTGGCTAGTTTACCTTCAAGCTTTTGATGTTTATCTTGTTCGAGTACAAGCATCGTTAGCTTTATTTATTGAGAATAATCTTCCAAGAAATTACCAAAGTCTGATAATGCTTTATGCAAATCTTCTTTATGAGGTAGAAAGACAACACGAACATGATCGGGTTCTGGCCAATTAAAAGCGGTACCTTGCACTAATAAGATTTTTTGTGACTTCAACAAATCAAGTACTAGGCGTTCATCATCTCGTAGATTGAATTTCTTCATATCGAGCTTAGGGAAAGCGTAGAGCGCTCCTTTAGGCTTTTTAACACTAACACCAGGAATACTGTTTAATACTTCATAACAGACATCACGCTGCGCCGTTAAGCGACCATTGGGTAGGATTAATTCATTAATACTCTGATATCCACCTAATGCGGTTTGAATTGCATGTTGATTGGGCACGTTTGAGCATAAACGCATTGAAGCCAACATGTCTAAACCTTCAATATAGTTTTTGGCCGATTTTAAATTGCCACTGAGTACCATCCAACCGACTCGGAAACCTGCAGCTCGATAAGCCTTAGATAAGCCATTAAACGTAACGGTTAAAATATCATCTGACAAGGACGCTGCATGGGTATGAACGGCTTCGTCATATAAGATTTTGTCATAAATTTCATCGGCGAATAAAATAATGTCATGTTGACGACATAGCTCAATGACTTCTAATAACAACGCTTTGCTGTAAACAGCACCTGTCGGGTTGTTAGGATTAATGATCACAATACCACGAGTTCTAGAAGTGATTTTGCTTTTAATATCATCTAAGTCAGGAAACCAATCAGATTCTTCGTCACAGCGATAATGAACCGCTTTACCGCCTGCAAGGTTTGCAGCAGCTGTCCAGAGCGGATAATCAGGCGATGGAATAAGGACTTCATCATCGGTATTGAGTAATCCTTGTAACGCCATACAAATTAATTCAGATGCGCCATTTCCAATGTAAACGTCTTCAATATCGATCCCATGAATACCATGGGCTTGATAGTGCTGAACAATCGCCTTTCGGGCAGAGAATAACCCTTTTGATTCACAATACCCTTGCGCACTAGGCAGGTTCAAAATGACATCACGAACAATTTCTTCAGGTGCTTCAAATCCAAATGGGGCGGGGTTGCCAATGTTTAACTTTAAAATACGATGGCCTTCGTCTTCTAGTCGACGCGCTTCTTTGTGAACAGGGCCTCGAATATCGTAGCAAACGCTATCGAGTTTATTGGATTTGATAATGGGACGCATACTTGCTTAACCTTACTAAATACGACTTAAGTCAGCGAACAATAACGAATTTAATAGGGATATAAAAGCACTATTTAATTTTTGAGAGTATATTTTTAGCGTTTTATTCTAACGAGCAGGTTGTTAAGTGAGGTTATTGAAGTATTGCTCTGGTAAAGGTGTAGTTTAAAGTGTTTTTGCTTGTTTGTGAGGGGTGGGGAAGGTAAAGACGCTAGTGGAATAAAGTCTTAATAATTTCAATGTACCCAATAAAAAAGCCAGCAATTGCTGGCCTTTGATTCACTTAATTACCACTTAATTATCACTGTATTAACAATGATCAATTATGCTGGCGATTATACGCGTTTTTTGAATTCGTTAGTGCGAGTATCGATTTCGATTTTATCGCCGATTTTAACGAATTCAGCAACAGTAACAGTCCCGCCACCAGTGATAGTTGCAGGCTTCATTACTTTACCAGAAGTATCGCCACGAGCTGCAGGCTCAGTGTAAGTGACTTCACGTACGATAGTGACAGGTAATTCAACTGAAATCGCTTTACCTTCGTAGAAAGTAACAGAGCATTGTTCTTCCATACCATCAACGATATATGCAGCAGCGTCACCTAGGTTGTCAGCTTCTACATCGTATTGGTTATATTCTGCATCCATGAATACATACATAGGATCAGCATAGTAAGAATAAGTACAGTCTAAACGCTCTAAGATGATGTCTTCCATCTTATCTTCACCTTTAAAGGTGGTTTCAGTAGTAGAGTCTAAAAGTACGTTTTTAAGCTTCATTTTAACGATAGCAGCGTTACGGCCAGAGCGAGTTGTTTCAGTTTTTTGAACAACCCATGGGCTGCCATCTAACATGATCACGTTTCCAGGACGGAGTTCATGAGCAGTTTTCATTGCATTATTCCTATATGTTTAGGTAGTAATTTTAATTGTGCAGTATCTTAGCTGGTTTTAACGAATTGAACCAGTCGAGACGCAAGATCTGCACCTGTTTTAGCATCAATTGCCCATTGTTTTGCATGCTGCAATAACGGCAATTGCGCTGAAATTAGTTTTTGCCAATGTTTAACGACATCAGCATCTTGTTGATTGAACGCAAAATTGGTTTTAGACCAATTAGTTGCAATGTCATCATCAAGTTTCTGAATGTAGATATTAACAAAAGCCTGCAATTTTACTAGATGATAATCATCTTCTTGCGGGTATATGTGCCAAATAAATGGTTTTGCAGCCCATTGAGCACGTAAAAACGAGTCTTCCCCTCGTACAATATTGAGGTCACAGCTCCATAATAAACGGTCAAACTGAGTTTGATCTGTCATGGGTAAAACGTGAATAGTTAAATGGTCTACAGTAAATGATTGACCGCTGTTGATAGAGTCGATTGGGATATCTAAAAATGACGCAAGACTTGATAAACTTTTACCTTTGGGTATCAAAGCATGAATAGGAGTAATAACATCACTAGTTTGATCAAATGTACCCTTTGTCCAATGCTTACATAACTGAGTTAATGCAGTGGATTCGTAACTAAATACACTAATTACAGTATCAGATGACTCGATACCTTTAAGATTTAGTTGGCTAAACAAGGCCATTTTATTAGAAACATCTGATTGCCATTGATCCCGTTCATCAAATAATGAAGATTCACATATTAAGCCGCCTGACTCTCGGGTAAAACCTGGGAAATAGAAATGCTTCTTGATGCCACTAGGCTGCATAGATGGAAGGCCATGACAGCCGTTTACCCAATCTTCTGCCGATAAGTATTCAAGGTTAATCCACGTTGGTGGTGCAATAGCATGACCGTTTGATTGCTTATACGCTTGATGTTGAGTTTCAATTGTTTTAATGACCTGTGAGGGAAGTTCACAGGCAAATGCCTCAATTAACAACTCTCCTGGTATAAAAGTAATATCTAGAGGCTGGTTCCATTGATAAATATTCACACCATAAAAGCATTGAATTGAAGCCAACGGGTCAAGCTTGGGTAAAATATGTGAGAAACTTTTGAGATCATCAACCCATAAGTTAATCGTAATGCCATATTCTGCATGTAACTGTTTTGCTAATCGCCAAGTGACACCGATATCACCGTAGTTATCTACAACAGCACAGAAGACGTCCCAGTGAGGAGCATTATAATTAACTTGTTTATTCACGGCGTTGGCTTCACTTTAATTAGCTAGATTATCATGTTGAAATTATGACTTATTCTAATGAGTTTGTTGCGGACTCAAAAAAAGCGGCTTAAGCCGCTTTTTAATAGGAGAATTGAGACGAGATTAGTCTTCCAATTCTGCTAAGCACATTTCTTCGTAAATTTGCTTAACCCATGCATCAACACGTTCTTCAGTTAATTCAGGTTGACGATCTTCGTCAATACCTAAGCCGATGAAATGTTTGTCATCAACTAAGCCTTTAGAAGCTTCAAAGTCATAACCTTCGGTTGGCCAATGACCAATGATGATACCACCACGTGCAGAAACAATATCACCAACCATGCCCATTGCATCCAGGAAGTACTCTGCGTAATCTTCTTGGTCACCACAACCAAAGATAGCAACTAGCTTATCTGTGAAATCAACTTGTTCTAGATCTGGAAAGAAATCATCCCAGTCACATTGTGCTTCACCGTAATACCAAGTCGGGATACCGAATAATAGTAAATCGAATTCAGCGATTTGCTCCTTGGTGCTTTTGGCGATGTCTTTAACATCAACCATTTGCTTACCCAGTTTTTTCTGGATCATTTTGGCTACAGCCTCGGTGTTACCCGTGTCACTACCGAAAAAAAGACCTACAGTTGCCATTGTCTATCCTTTAAATATCTAGTTCGTCTTGCGAATTGTAAAAAACGGTTCAGTTGTCGATTTGTTGTTGCAGGATTAATTCGATTAACTGGCTACGGCTGATGTTACTGGCCAATGCTTGTTCGTTCAAGGCGTCATACAAAACTTGTGACACCTTTAACTCTATTCGTTTTAATCCGTTAGCGCGATCACGTTGGATCTGATTACGCTTATTGATTTTTAGCTGTTGTTCCCGACTTAAGGGATTGCTTCTTGGACGTCCACGACGTTTTTCAGAAGCAAACAGGTCAATCGTTGTTCTGTCTGTTGATTCTTTTGCCATCGTTTTGTTTAACCGACGCCTGAGCCTTCCCAGGTCATCTGAATAATACCTTTTGCTACAAACCCGGCACAGCCAAGGAATAATACTAACCAAACGATATAACGACCAAACTTAGGTACTTTACCTTGTTTGAGCACATCGTGAATCGCCATGCCTATAAAGAAAAAGATTAAAGCAAAAAACAAGTTTAGACCTAAGGTCTCAATTTGATCCATGTATTGATTCAACATGTTTTTACCATTCGTTTTGCTTTAAGGCTAAAAAGAGGGCAGGAATATATCACATTGATGATACGTGGGCTATATCTGCTTAGTTCAATTGATTAAAATTTACGTAAAGACTTATACCGAATGCTTGTCAATAAACTCAACAACTAAACGATTAAAAATCTCTGGCTTTTGTGCATGTAACCAATGGCCAGTACCGTTTATCGTTTTAGCACTCACCTTTGGAAACTGTTGCATAATAGCGTCTGTATGTTCTGCTGTAACGTATTCAGATTCTCCACCTCTAATGAAAAAACAAGGTTTATTGAAGCTGTTGTTAGGCATATCCCAGCCAATGATTTGCGGGTAATTTTCAATGAGACCAGCAAGATTCATTTTCCATTCAAAACCCGTATCTGTGCGTTGTAGATTCTTAAGTAAAAACTGCGCAGTGCCGACATCAATGTCAGCAGCTAAAAGATGTTCTAAAGCCGTTTTACGGGTGGTTTTGCTATCAAGAGGTAAGCTTGTTAATCCAGCAAACACTTTTTGATGCCTTGGTGAGTAACTCACAGGCGCAATATCAGCGACCACCAAACTGGTTACTTTTTCTGGATGAAGTAGCGCCAATGCCATTGCGACTTTGCCGCCCATCGAGTGACCAACAAAGTGGGCTTCTGGTATTGCTAATGTAGACAATAGGTTCACACATTCTTGTGCTAATTGAGGGTAATCCATTTGTTGCCAGTGCTGACTTTGTCCATGGTTTGGCAAGTCAACACGAATAACTTGATAATGAGGCTCTAATGCATTCGCTAGATTCTTTAGGTTGTCTAAATTACCGAATAAGCCGTGGATTAATACCACTGCTGGTCCTTGTCCTGTCGAAACGTAATGCATTCACTTTTCTCTACATGATGATTAATGAGGCGTGATTTTGCCTTTAAACCTAGCTGGATTTCAAGTGAGTTATCAGATTAAAAAAATCTAAAATGTTCATTAATCAATCCACCAGCAAGATTAACTGATGAAATCGACTCATTTTTAAGAGATTAAGTGACATTAGCTCTTTATCGTTTTGCCACACATGGGTAGACTGTGAACATGATTAAGATCGATCAAAATCGATCCTTTAGCCGCCCTTAACTTGTTTATAACTATCATAATGATTAAGAGTATGACGTTTTACAAGGCAATGCATTTGGCGGCATTCGTTTAAGCCAAAAGGAATAAGACTAATATGAAATATATTGAGGTAGATGAAGAGCTCTATCGTTATATTGCTAGCAAAACAGAACGTATTGGCGAAAGTGCATCTGATATTTTACGTCGTTTGTTAGAGTTATCTGTAGAAGCTGTTGAGCACGCAGAGCCACTTGATATTAGTCACCCAAGTCTAGAAGCTTCTGCAAATACCCAATCTGTTGCCGTTTCATCTGAAGCTACTTCAATAGAAAATGATCAGTCAGCCGTTGAAGCAGAAATAGAAACCAGCTCTGCAGAAGTTAGCACCGTCAGTAACACGGCTGCACTTTCAGGTAACGAGGCAAATATTGCAACGCCAAACACACCTGTTGATTTTAGTAACTTGGTTCATGAACATATGCTAGCTCAGCAAAAAGGGGCAGTAGGTCGCTTTATGTTCTTACTTGAATCACTATCAGTTTTAACACCTTCAACATTTGACCAAATCCTTAAAATTCAAGGTCGCGGTCGTTTGTATTTTGCACGTTCAAAAGCTGAATTATTATCAGCAAGTCAATCTGCTAATCCAAAGGAAATTGGTGACAGCGGTTATTGGGTAACAACCAACAATAATACGGCGAAAAAGCGTACGATTTTATCGGAAGTATTATTGCAATTAGGTTGTAATGAATCTCAGGCAAAATCGATAGCAGATAACATTTAATTACGATAGGGAGATTACGGGTGGCGATTCATCAAAGAGCAGGGACTGTGGCTCAACAGTCAGATTTAATCAATTTACCTAAATTAATGAGCCATTATTATCGCATCATCCCGAATGTTGACGATGTTCAGCAAAAGGTGACTTTTGGGACTTCTGGCCATCGTGGTAGCGCATTAAAAGCGAGCTTTAACCAGAACCATATTTGGGCAATCACCCAAGCTGTCGTTGATTACCGTCAACAAGCCGGCATCAAGGGCCCAATGATTGTTGGCTTTGATACTCATGCATTATCTTATGCAGCGTACATGTCAGTACTTGAAGTCCTAACAGCAAATCAAGTCAAAGTCTGCGTTCAAAAGGATGATGGATTTACCCCGACTCCTGTGGTTTCTCAAGCTATCGTTGCAGCTAATCGAAACAGTACCGATTTAACTGATGGCTTAATTATTACTCCTTCTCATAATCCTCCACAAGATGGCGGGATTAAATATAATCCACCACATGGCGGGCCTGCTGAAGCTGAGATTACTAAACAAATTGAAGCTAAAGCCAATGAATATCTTGCCAAACAACTCTCTGGTGTTAACAAGGTTAATTATGGTGTTGCAGTAGATTCAGGTTGGATTGATCACGTTGATTTTATCGCTCCATATGTCAATGCCATAAGCAGTGTTATTGACCTTGAAGCTATTGCAAAAGCTAACATTCGTATTGGTGTCGATCCATTAGGCGGATCTGGTATTTATTACTGGTCCCAGATTGCACAAGCACATGGGTTAGATATTACCGTCATTAATAACAAAGTTGATCCGTCATTTAGCTTCATGCCATTAGATAAAGATGGCAAAATTCGTATGGATTGTTCTTCTCCTTACGCTATGGCTGGTTTATTAGCACACAGTGAAAACTTTGATGTTTGTGTCGGTAATGATCCTGATTACGACAGACATGGCATTGTTTGTCCCGGTTTTGGCTTAATGAATCCAAATCATTATTTAGCAGTAGCAATCGATTATTTACTTACTTACCGAAAAGATTGGTCTGCTGACTTAGCTATCGGCAAAACGTTGGTTTCGAGTGCAATTATCGACCGTATCTGCCAATCCCATGAGCGTCAATGTCTAGAGGTACCTGTCGGATTTAAATGGTTTGTTGATGGATTGGCTCAAAGTACGATTGCGTTTGGTGGTGAAGAAAGTGCAGGTGCAGCCTTTTTAAATAAAGATGGTAGCACTTGGTGTACAGATAAAGATGGCTTTATTTTAGCTTTGCTTGCTGCTGAAATCATCGCGGTAACTGGCAAAACGCCAGCACAGCGATACGCTGAGTTGACCGACAAATTCGGTGAAAGCTTTTATACCCGAATCGACAGTCCAATTAGCTTAAAGAAAAAAGCTAAGTTTGAGCAATTATCATCAGATAGTTTTACCGATAAAACCCTAGCAGGCGAAGACATTACCGCTATATTGTCTCACGCTCCAGGTAATAACGCTGCGATTGGCGGTATTAAGGTGACAACCGAAAATGGCTGGTTTGCTGCACGTCCTTCAGGTACTGAAGCACTTTTCAAAATATATGCAGAAAGCTTTGTAAGCGAAACCCATCTGCAAGACATAATCAGTCAAGCTCAGGTGATGATTGATACTGCCTTAAAAGCATAGCTATTTATTAATTAATAAATAATGACTTCAAAGCCCTCAGTAGAGGGCTTTTTGTTTTGAGGTTGTCATTGCTACTTAGATTTCTTGTAGAAAATAAAAGCAACGATAGCGACTAATACTATCGCTGGCACTACTTCATACATGTGATGGAAAAGGCCAACACCGCCATGACCTTCATGTGCCATAGCCAGTGACGGTGTGATAGCCATGAGTACCGCTGCGATTTTAGTTTTCATAGTCGTGTCCTTTATCATTAAGTTGGTTATGTTAAACAATCAATTTTGAACAGTGTTAATTCTTTCAAATCGAATTCATTTCAAGTTGCATGAGCATCATATCTTCGCCATCAATGACTTGTGTCTCATAGCTTAAACAGTGTGGGCAAACGATATTTCGTTGAGTTAATTCAGTTTGTTGATTACATTGCCGACACTTGATAACTAATGCCTGTTGTTGCAGATTTAATTCAGCATCATTACAAATAGTGCCCAGCTTAAAGGTATCGAAAGCCGTTTGAAGTAACTGTGGTTCAACGCCACTCAATACACCGACTTTTATATCGACCCTTATGATGTCAGTTGCATTATTATCTTTAGCGAGCTGAGTAATTTGTTCCATTAGAGACATCACAATCGAGTATTCGTGCATTAGCAAATCCTTGGTAGTAATTCACCCTGAGGGATATCTAAATATCGGCTACTACCCCAAGGTGTATTGAGCACGACTTTACCTGGATTCTTGTCTGTTACATTGCCAATAATGGCTGCTTGATCGCAATGGCAATACTGAGCCATGACTTCTAGTGCTTTATCTGCTGCACTGCGTGGCAGGGCAATAATAAACGTGCCTTCATTGGCTAAATCAAAGGGTTCAAATCCATACAGCTCACACAGCCCTTGTACTTCCGAAGAGACAGGAATGGCGGTTTCATTGATATTGATACCAACATTAGATGCTTGCGCCCATTCATTAAGCACAGCTGAAAGGCCACCTCGAGTAGCATCACGCATCGCATGAATGTCTACATTTGATGCAATAAGTTGCTCAACTATCGGCCACAATGTCGCGCAGTCGCTTGTGAGTGTCGATTCCAACGTTAAACTGTCTCTTGCCATTAGAATTGCAGCGCCATGTCTTCCTATATCTCGAGAAACGATTATCACATCGTCGTGTTGTAAGTTTTTCACGGAAATATCAGGTTTAACAATTTGGCCAATGCCTGAGGTATTGATAAAAATACCATCAGCACACCCTTTAGGCACAACTTTAGTGTCACCGCACACGATATGCGCACCGCAGTGCTGCATCTCGTCAGCCATACTCGTCACTATTGTTTGCAGATCTGTTATTGCAAAGCCTTCTTCAATGATAAAGCTGCAACTTAAGTATTCTGGTATGGCACCCATCATGGCTAAGTCGTTAACAGTACCTGCAATAGCGAGTTTGCCAATATTTCCACCCGCAAAAAATAACGGGTCTACAGTGAAAGAATCTGTTGTAAAAGCTGTCGTACCACACAGCTGCAGTTGTGCGGCATCTTCTTCAGCGGCCAAAATTGGATTGGCAAAGGCTTTAAAAAACATGTCATGGATCAATACATTCATTTCTTTACCGCCACCGCCGTGACTTAGTTGGATCCGATCGTTTTTACGTATTGGCATGTCCGACTCCTGCGTAGCGATAATAAGCGTTACACGCTCCTTCTGAGCTGACCATACAGCTACCTAATGGGTTGTCTGGCGTGCAGCCTTTACCAAACACTTTACAATCTGGCGGATTAGATAACCCCCGCAGTATGTCACCGCACTGGCAAGCTTTATGATCATCAATTTCTTCACTGGGTAATTGAGATTGAAAAATGACTTCAGCATCTCGGTGAGCATATTCATGTTTTAAAGTCAGCGCTGAATTGGGTATAGGACCTAGGCCACGCCAACGAAAAGACGTTTTAGTTGTCAGATATTGATTGATGAGTGCTTGTGCTGCGACATTGCCATCTTCAGTTACTGCGCGGCTATATTGAATTTGTAATTCTGATTTTTGCTGGGCCTTTTGTTTAACAATATTAAGAATTGACTCCATAACATCGACAGGTTCGAAGCCTGAAACCACGACAGGGGTTTGATATTGGTCTACAGCTGGACGATATATTTTAGCTCCGCTTATAACACTCACATGCGCGGGTCCAATAAAGGCATTTACTTGGGTTCTTTTATCAGCCATAACAGCATCAATGGCTGGTGGAACAAGTACATGGTTTATATGAAATAATAAATTATTGATTTGCTGCTTTTCAGCTTGATCAATCAGTACCGCAGTCATAGGTGTAGAGGTTTCAAAGCCAATTGCAAAAAATATCACCTGTTTATCAGGGTGCTGTTTTGCAATATTTAAAGCATCCATTGGATCATATAAAGGCCTAATATCTGCACCTTGTGAGCGAATTTTGGCTAAACTGCCTTTTGAACCGGGCACTCTGATCATGTCGCCTAATGTGAGTAAAATGACATTAGGCTGCATTGCTAACGTGGCGGCATGGTCAATGCGTTCTTTTGGCATGATACACACAGGGCAGCCAGGCCCATGAATAAATTTGATATTAGATGGTAGTAGTTGATTTAAACCGTATTTCATAATGGTGTGTGTATGCCCACCACACACTTCCATTATGTTAATATCTTGATTAACCGTCTTAGCATAAGATTTAATAGCATTAGCAAGTGCTCTAATGGTTTTCGGATCGCGAAATTCTTTATACAAGTTGGATAATTCCATTATGCTTATTCCTCTTGCTCAAGTTTTTCAACGATTTCTCTGTATAACGCTAAGCTCAGTTTTGCATCTTCCTCATCAATTTTATTCATTACAAATCCGATGTGTATCAACACAAAATCACCGATTAATAGAGGCTCAGACATTAGATGAGAACTAACACGACGTTTTACACCTAAGGTATCGACAGTTACTGTGGAGTCAGCATGCACTTGCGTTACTTGAGAAGGCACAGACAAGCACATAATGTTATTCCTCTAATTGCTTATTAAGCCAATTTGCTACGGCAGTGATAGATTGTGGGTCCTTAATAGATATTGGCATGAGGGTGACATCTGGATTGAGCTTTTGAAGTTGTTTACGACACTCTAGTAATGAAAAATCAAAGTGTTCTGCTAAATCCATTTTGGTGATTAATACCAGATCAGCACGTCTAAACATGACAGGGTATTTTTCAATTTTATCGTCACCTTCGGGTACTGACAGTAAAACGATATTTCGATGGGTACCAACATCATAGCTTGCAGGGCAGACCAGATTACCAACGTTTTCAATAAAACAGATATCAATAGGCGCAAGATCGATATGATGTAATGCTTGATGAACCATAAATGCGTCTAAGTGACAAGCTGAACCCGTTTGTACTTGGTATGCTTCTATGCCTTTAGCAATAAGACGATCCGCATCGCGTGAGGTTTCTAAATCGCCTTCAATGACAGCATACTTTTTAGCTAAATATTCGTGTAAGTGTTCGAGTAATGTTGTTTTGCCACTACCAGGGCTACTCATTAAATTAAAAGCACGAACCTGATTAGCTTCAAAATGCTCACGATTATGCTGAGCTTCATGATCATTTTTGTCGAGTATTTTATGAATAACCGACAAGGTTTTCGTGTCATTCAGCTGTGGGTTACTATGAAGATGATTATGATCTGTCAGTGAGCATCCGCAATCTTGGCACATATATTTACTCCTTTAAAACGCCCTGAATCTAGTACAAACCAGTATCAATAAGCGTTGGTAATACTTCTTTGATTCATATCAGCTATTTATCTCTTATCATGAGTTAATGCTGAGTTTGTGATCTATTAAGTTGCTGATACGCGTACCAAACTTGCCCAACTGAAATTCCCGAATCATTAATGGGTACTTTGTGACAAGGTAAAATACGTGTGTTTTTCATCGCATTTATTTCTGAGCGGTTGGCATAGGTTTTAAGGTTACTAACAAGGCTATTGTCATGGGTAGTGAGCTTAATTCTTACGAGTTCATTCAAAAGTTTATTTTGAAAAACGCCGCCGCAGAGTACGACTTTAAGATGTGAAGACTGATTGGCTATGTCATACACCATGTCAGCGATACTATTGATAAATGCTAAGCAAAGGTGCGCTTGCTTATTATCTGACGAGGTTTCAGGTAATGCCTTAACTAGCTGCTGTATTAATAAAGCAGTGTTAAATACGGCCGGACTTTTATTTAGTACCTGATCTTTACTTGTATTTGCTTCCATACTCAAATGGGGAACAGGACAAGCGTCAGGCAGTGTCTGGTCTAAGCGCTGTAGTGTAAGCAGATCTAAAGCATTAACTTGATTTTGAGGGTATTGCAGCGATTTAATGGCTTCATTTGCATAAGTTTCAATTAACATGCCTGATTGAGCTTCAAAATCATTTTGTACAATTAAATCAAGTGCTACAGCGACGGCATCAAACAGTCGCCCCATAGAGCGACTATAGATACATGCCGTATCATTACGCCACATGGTATGTAAATTGGTAATCGTGCTTTTGTCCATTTGTTGTATTGCATTAATGGGTAATGACATGACTTGTTCAATTGTCATACTCTCAAATAACAAAGCCAGTAAAATTCTTACTGGTTGTTTGATAGCTTGTTCACCGCCAATTAATTTAAACGAGTTAAGATGTGCTTTAAGTTCAAAACCGTCAGCATCAGCAACCATACACTCGCTGCCCCAGAGCTGTTCATTATCTCCCAAACCTGTGCCGTCAAAACTAAATGCAATTACGTTATGCTGATAATTGTTAGCCGCTAAAACACTTAATACATGTGCATAGTGGTGCTGAACTTTAGCTAGGGGGAGTTGATGTAAATCAGCTTGTTTTGCAGCCCACTGGCTTGAAGAATAAGTCGGGTGTTTATCAGTAATAATCTGTTCAGGGTTAAATTGATAAAGCCGGTTGAATGTCGATAAGGTTTTAATGAAATGCTGATCAGTTTCTAAATTAAATAAATCACCAATATAAGGGCTAACAAATGCGTTTTCATTAAAAGCGTAGCATTGGGTATTTTTTTGCTGTGCACCCACTCCTAGTAGGGCATGTTTTAAAGAGTGAGGTAATGGAATACTCAACGGTGCGTAACCCCGAGCAAGCC
Source organism: Shewanella sp. 10N.286.52.A9 (assembly GCF_041468985.1). Lineage (NCBI taxonomy): Bacteria > Pseudomonadati > Pseudomonadota > Gammaproteobacteria > Alteromonadales > Shewanellaceae > Shewanella > Shewanella sp. 10N.286.52.A9. Next base: position 44,946 of record NZ_JBFRJQ010000027.1, read on the forward strand.
TTATCACTTGTAACTCATCATTTATGACCTGCACGACACTGTCATCACACGCATTGACGATATCTCGGTTATGGTCGAGTATTCCATCAATTACATCGCCTAGTTGACTCATGATGTTTTGTGAGTCCGTGATGATTGGCATAGAAGACTTATTGGCACTGGTTGCAACAATAGGTTTTTTAAATAAATCTAACAGTAAGTAATGTAATGGTGTGTAGGGTAAAAATACCCCTAAAGTATCAATACCCGGTGCAATGTCGTCGCATATTGTAGATGCAATATCATCACGTTTTTTTAATAATGTTATGGGCTTTTCAGCTGAATTAAGGATTTGCCACTCCTTTAATGAACCCGAAACTATTTGCTTAGCTTGGTTAATATCAACAGCCATAACTGCAAAAGGTTTAGTTTTACGCTGTTTACGAAGGCGTAGAGTGTTCACTGCTTTGGCGTTTGTTGCATCACATATTAAATGAAATCCCCCTAAGCCTTTTATTGCGATAATTTTACCTTGGTTAAGATCGTTAACCACTGCTTGCAATACATGTTGACTGTTGTGAGGTTTGGCATTGGCATTGGCATTGGCATTTGATGTGATTGTTTTATCCGAGTTGATTTGAGAGTAGCGTATTTGCGGACCGCAATTAGGACAACTCACAGGTTGAGCATGGTAACGTCGATTTAATGGGTCATGATAGGCATGTGCGCAATCATCACACATTTCAAACGTTGCCATTGAGGTATTAACGCGATCATATGGCAATTGTTTAACGATACTATAGCGTGGCCCACAATTGGTGCAGTTGGTAAAAGGATACAAATAATGTCTGTTATTAGGATCGCGCATTTCCAGTAAACAATCTCCACAAGTGCTTTTGTCTGCGGATATTGAAACGACTGCGACGTCTTCACTGTGACTGGTTTTTATTTCAAATTGTGTTAAATCGCGATCAATCGCTTCTTCTTTGATCATCAATTTATCAATTCTAGCTAGAGGAGGCGGGTTCACCTTTAATTGATGCACAACACGGTTAATATCGGTGTTTAACCCTTGTAAATGAATACAAACTCCTTGCTGATTATTCAATACTGAACCGACGAGATTCAATTCAGTCGCTAACCGGTAAACAAAGGGTCTAAATCCAACCCCTTGAACAATTCCATTGATGTTAAGTCTGACTTGTTGACGGTAACCTTGGTGTATGGTCATAAAAGACTCCTTAGTAACGTCGACGTTTAGCTAGGAATAAACCACCCACTGCGAGGTTTGCACCGTCTAAATCAAGTAGTCGATTGACGACAATTGGATAATTTTTCCCTAAGCGCAAACACAGCCTATCTGCTAACACTGAGTACCTGAAATCACTTCCGGCTAAGACAACAGCATCAAGACCCATTTCCTGGTCAAGATGATCCATCCAGTTACTTAAATAGTCAGCTAAAGAGTCAAAAAAACCAAAGGCCACTATTGCAGGGTTGGCATCAGCAAGCATAAAACTCATTACTGATGAAAGCGTTTGCTGCCAGTTAATCGAACGTTTTTGTGTATCAGAAGTGTTTTCTCCGTTATATGCACATAACGGGAAGTCGATACGTGGGGCATTGTTTCCATTGTATAATTGGGCTAATTGATGAAATTTAGCGGCTAACTGGGCGATGTGCTTGCAAGTTAGCGGTTGAGTCTCAGCAACAGTCGTTAAGTTACACGGCGTAATTGCCCGTATGTCCGCTTCAGATAATACAAACAAGGCCACTACAGCGATAAATCGCTCTAAGCTATTGCTAGTATTGTGTGAGCTAAAAGAAACAGATTTAATGACTTGGCATCGTTGACTAGATTTTTGTTGAAACTTATCGCTAATTTGATGCTTGTTTTTATCTAGTTCAGTGAGAATGCTTGCGCCTGATTTAGCAATATCGGGCATCATTAAAAAGCAATCATGCTTTGCTGATGTATCTTGAGTGATCACACAACTAGGGTGTTGGTTTGATAAGTAGATACAGGCTGCACTCGTTGCTTTTTGTTTGTTTATATGACGTTTATTAGCTTTATACAGAGATGCTGAGAAAGAATTCGCCAGTATCCCTGCATGTAATGCACAACTCGCGGCCTCATACCCTGAAAATACCTTTGCTATCGGAGTAACAGTATCTGGATTTTTTACATGTGAACTGGTTGTTATACCGATAGGTAATAGCGTTGATTTACAAGTAATCTTCTCTTTTAGATATGTAGCCTGATATTGATGATAAGTATGAATATCATGTCTTGGCATAGGAGCTGGGATGTTAACCTCTGCAGCATTAGTTTTGTTTGCGACCCAGGCAAGGTTTACCCAGCTTAATGCGAGGTCATCTTGTTGTTTATCAATATAAAGCCAATCAATACCTTGTAGTCGCAAGTGTGTTGATAGTTGCAATAGTAGCCGTGAATCTGCAAAACACACTTGATAATGGGTTTCACTTAATCTCGATTCAGACTCTGAAGGCTGCTTGTTAGCAAGTAATGTTATTGATGGTTTTTCAAGGCTTGATAAAGCATGGACTTGATGTGGGGCAATATGGAAATAACGACTGATACGCTCAGGGTTTGTCACTAAGATCTGTGGACAAATTTGTTGACGCCATGCTTTTTTGTCAAGCTGCTGGGCTGCTAAAGGAAGTAAAGATAACCTGATGCCATTGGCTTGATCTATACTGCTTGCTTTCAGATCAGAAGTTAGCTCAACCGTGTCGCCCTTAATCAGTTTTGTCGTAAGTTGAGCAATATCATGATGACTATAGCCTATCTCATAAGGTTTAAGATTATTTTCACCATGGCATTGTTGGCAAACGAATGAGATATCAGCTGGAATTGTATGGTCTGCTATGGGCTTACTGCAAGCATGACAAAAATATTGATTGAGCTTTGAATGTTGGATTTGCTCCTGTGAGCCGATTCTTTCTGTAATACGAATAACTTCGGCTCGTTCAAGCCAAACTGAATATAAAAAACGCTCGGCTATCTCGTCTGCAATTACGGTTAGCTGATTTTCTTCAGCTTCAACTTCAATACAATATTGGTGCAACACATCAAATTTTTGCTCCCGATGCAGCTGGTGGATTGTAGTGAAAAAATACCGATTATCATTGATGTACTGATTACACAACTTTGCGTACAGCGCGATTGGTTGAAGGCAAAAAAAGTTAAACCTGATTTTAGGCATACATGTTTGCTCCACGCTTATAAGAATCAGGGATTAATGAATTGATGTCGACCTCTGCAATGCACTTTGAACTAAAGCCCTGAAGACTAAGATGCTTAAGTAAGGCTTGTTCCATCACTGGCACAGCGGCCTGTATTTGAGGGGTTAAACCTAATGTCATTGGTTCAATCACAGTTGGTGTTACACCAATAACATGGGTATTTGGACGGTCGCCCACCATTTCCATCATGATTAAGGTTTGCAGCATTTCAACTTCATGAGCACTACCTTGCCAATCAATTTCTGGTGGAGCTTGATCAAAGTTAAACGAGTAAACTTCGCCTGGTTGAACCCCAGGACTGTTGACGGTATCGACGACAATCAAATTATCGTAACGGCATAATATTGGAATTAACCCTTGGGCTAGGGTACCGCCATCTAATAAATCGAGTGTGATATTAGGATGATAAAATTGATATTTCTCTTGGATATAATTAACGAAATGTACGCCGATACCTTCATCGGCGTACAATACGTTTCCTATTCCTATAAGTAAGGTAGAGGTCAAGGCTTAATGATCCTTATGGTAGTCATAACCTGACACGATAGAGTCCACAGCGTTATGTTTGAAGCGAATACCAGACCACACGGCCATATAGACATGAATGACCACAAAGACGATAAATACCCAAGTCAGAATGTGATGCCATATTCTGACTTGTGCTAAACCCCCCATTATCGCAGTGAACCATGCAGACACATCCCACAGTAAGCCACCTAAACCTTCATGATAAACGTTGGCGTAAAGTACCAAGCCAGTAATGCACATGAATAACGCTACCAATGAAATGGCAACATAAGTGACAAACTGAAGTGGCCCGTAAACACCCGCTTTATCAAGGTGTCCCATCCAAATGTAGGATTTAATTTGAACAATCCAGCTTTTAACACTGAGTACATCTTTCATAGAACGTCTTTCGATACTGCTTTTTCCAAAAAAGAACAAATAAAAACGAATAAGCGTGACACTAGTTAATACAAAGCCAAAAACAATGTGAGCAAACCTGATCCAGCCTTGTACCAATACATCAGATGACTCTGGTGCCACTAAAAAAGGCCAAGAAATGTAAAAGCCTGTCACAACTAACACAACAATGGCTAATGCTCTAAGCCAATGAAATATCCTTATTGCTGGTGAAAATATGAGTTCTCTGTGATGCGTAGCAACCTGAGTCATAATTCAATCCTCTTCGACAGTCGTCTCGTTATAGTCCATTAGAGTCCATTAGGGTCGATACGAAACTCGCCTAAACTGGTACCTTTAAAGTCCATCACATGTACAGCACATGCCATGCAAGGATCAAACGAGTGGATGATACGAATCACTTCTAAAGGTTTACTAGGATCTTCAAGTTCAAGCCCAATTAAAGACGCTTCATAGGGGCCTACTTTACCGTTTACATCTACGGGGCCAGCATTCCAAGTCGTTGGTACAATCGCCTGATAGTTTTCAATTTTTCCGCCTTTAATGCGGATCCAATGACTTAGCATTCCTCTAGGGGCTTCAATCATTGCGTGACCAACATAATCCTTAGAAGAATCTATTTCTGGTGTAACAAAGGTGCTTTCGTCTGATTGCATATTGACTAGCATCGCATCAAAGGTTTTTAATCCTTCTTCTGCAACAATTACGGTTTGAAGCATGCGAGCTGCTGTGCGTCCTAATGTGGTAAATAAAGCTTCAATGGGTAATCCAGTTGCTTCAAGTAAACCATTAACTGAATTAACAACGACCTTATTACCACGGGCATAACTCACAAGTAATGATGCGAGCGGTCCAACCTCAACGGGTTCACCTTTGTATCGTGGTGATTTAACCCAAGAGTATTTACCATCACCATCGACCGTAGGTAATTTGCCGTAAACCGTGTCTCGTTCAACAAAACCGGTATAGTTAGGGACAGTAGTGCCTTCGTATGGATGTTGCGCATTATCTGCTTCATACCAAGCATGCGTCACATCTTCTTTAATTGAATCAGGATCGATATCAGTTACGCCTGCTAAATCACCATTCATAATGACGCCTTGGTCAAACATGTATTGACCATCAGCTAATACAAAATCATTGGTGGCCATAAAGTTTTTGACATTAACGCCGCCTAACACACTTGGTTCTGAACCAAATGCTGCCGCTGCCATGACGATATCGGCTTTATAAGCACGTAATATAAAATCCTGTACGATTGCGTGTTTTTGTTTCCATTCTTGTAAGCGAGCAGGGCTTAACATATCTCGAACCGCTGTCACTCCACCAACTACTAATGATTGCGGGTGAGGGGATTTACCCCCGAATATCGCCAGCATTTCAGCTGCTACTCGTTGTACTTCTAATGCTTTGAGATAGTGAGATAGGGCTATTAGATTTTGTTCTGGCGTAAATTTATAGGTTTTATTTCCCCAGTAAGCATTGGCAAACGGACCTAGTTTACCGGTATCAACTAAGCCTTTAACACGCTCTTGAGCGGCACGTAAGTCACCTTCACCAGCTGCAATGGGATTTGCCGTATATTTTAATGCCTCTTGTGCAGCGAGCGCGGGATCAGCTGATAATGCTGAAACCACATCAACCCAATCCAAACCGTGTAAATGATAGAAGTGAACAATGTGATCATGCATATAGAGCGAGGTTTGCATTAATGAGCGTAAATACTTTGCATTCAGTGGTATTTTAACGCCAAGCGCATTTTCAACAGCCTCGGTTCCGCAACGGTAATGAGAATAGGTACACACACCACAGATCCGTTGCACAATCAGGCCAACATCCATTGGAGTTCTGCCTTTTAAAATGACTTCTATGCCACGCCATAAAGTTGAAGAAGACCATGCTTTTTGAATGACATTATTTTCATCAACTTCGACTTCAACACGAAGGTGACCTTCAATACGAGTAATAGGATCGATTACGACACGTTTGTTCATGAGTTATTCCTCTAAAGGCTTGGCAAAAAGGCTAGCGACGGCATGTGCACCGATTCCTACAACGGTTGCGCCTAAAATAACTGCGCCGATAGTGTCTGCTGTTGCATCAACTCCGTGAAGTAATTGCCTCCCGAGTGGTTTTTCAAAATCAGCCATATCATCCCAGAAGTTCGGTTCTGAGCAGCCAATACAGCCGTGCCCTGCAAGCACAGGCCAACTGGTGTGGTGGTTAAATCGTTCAGTTGGGCAATTGTTGTAGGTGTATGGGCCTTTACAGCCGACTTTATACAAGCAGTAGCCATCTTTTGCACCTTGGTCACCAAAGGTTTCAACAAACTCACCGGCATCAAAGCGACCACGTCTTTCACAATTGTCGTGAACGCGTGCGCCATATGCCCACTTAGGACGGTTAAACATATCTAAAGCGGGAAGTTTGCCAAACATAATGAAATACATCAGAGTGCCGACGATGTTTTTTTCACTTGGTGGGCAGCCTCCTAAGTTAATAACAGGTTTGTTAATGACATCTTGTACCCCTTTAGCACCAGTTGGATTTGGCGCTGCTGCTTGAACACCACCAAAGGCAGCACAAGTGCCAACTGAAATAATTGCAGCAGCACCTTCAGCTGCTTCTTTAACGATATGAAGCCCTGTATGTCCTTTACAGCCAACGGTTAAATAGGCGCCATTATTTGCGGTCGGAATAGCCCCTTCAACTGCGAGTAAATAGTTACCTTTATAAGCTTCCAGTGCATGTTCTAAATTTTCTTCAGCTTGCCAGCCTGATGCAGCCATAAGGGTTTCATGATATTCAAGGGAGATATGATCAAATATTAAACTGTCTAAGTTAGGTGTATCAGTTCGTATAAGTGATTCTGAACAACCAGTGCACTCAGCCATATGTAGCCATATAAGTGGCACACGATCGGCCATTTCTGCAGCTTCAGAAACTAAACTAGTAAAAGGCAAGGGCAGTGCTAATAAAGCCGTTACTGACGCACTCCAAGTCATAAATTCACGACGAGTGATGCCATTTTCCTTTAATTTTTCTTCTAGGGTAACGGTTTGGCGAGGTGCAATTTCACGAAGTTGTGCCAATCGTGTCTTGCAGCGGTTATAGAGAGCTGAGTGTGTATCCATGAATCAACCTTATTCCGTGGTGAAGGATCAAACTATATGGACACAATATAAAGAGGCTTTAACTGAGGCATATTGATATAAATCAACTTTAAAACACTTGATTGATTTAATTAGCGAACAATGAGGTTTGATTTGATTTTAATCAATTGATGCTAATTTAGACAGCTGAGGTTTAAGTGTGAACTTGCAGAATAAAACCCTTTTTCCTTGTAAAAACAGAGTAAATTGCAATAAATATAATTGCGTTTCTATTTATTGAAAATGCAATTTTTGGATATCTGCTTTGAAGGGGGGATTTGGATTTTTAGAGGTTGTTCTTAATTCGATATAAATATAATTAACCTTTTCAGATAAAAACGTTCACACAGACTAGTGACTCAAGATTACAGAGTTTATTGTAACCTTGAGTGCACTGTAAGGCGCGTACCTTAATCTAATAATAGTCATTCATGCTTAACGTCCAGTTAATTGCTTAATTACCTGTGGAGGAACAATTTTTGACAGTCGTTTAATACAAGCATTCGTTGTTGGGTCACGATGTTTTATTTTAAACTCGCATAACGCATACAAATGTTGTGGGTTATTACCCACTTTATAAGCTTGCTCGATTGAGTTCATTGCTTTTTTTATATCTATTTTCTCTTGCGCGAGTCCTAATACATACCAGTATTGAGGATTTCTTGGTTCTACTTTCGTTGCTTGTTCGAAGTAGTCAATTGCTTCTGCAAGTTGCTGTTGTCGATATAAATTAAGTCCTGCACTGTACCTTAGTAACCCCGCTTTAGGTTGATTAGTTATTCCTTGTTTTAAAATAGCTAAGGACTTGTCATCATCACCGGTTTGTCGATATAAATCAGCTAAATTGGCATAACTTGTGGCAAAAATAGGTTCAATTTCAATTGCTTTTAAATAGCTCTTCTCTGCTTGTTGTATTTTTCCTTGGGCTAAATATACGTTAGCTGTATTCATCAAACCAAAACCTCGATCTGCATTAAAGGATTGAATTGCTAGATACTCATCCAAAGCGGGGCGAAGTTTTTCTTGTTGGGTATGAGTCATACTTGACCAGTCATTAATGAGAGAACTTGCCGTTTCTGTTCTTACTGCAAGTACAGGGTCATCAAGTAAAGGACTTATGATTTGCCAACGGTCAGAAAATGGATATGAGGTCACACCAGCAATAGCACCCAGCCTGATTTGTGGATCTTCATGTTTTACACCGCGCATGATTGCAACTAGTGCATTTTGTCCAGGGTAATCACTTAATCTACTTAATGCTGATGCTCTTATGATATCTGGGTTAGCATTATTTTGAGCAATATACGATAAGCTATCTCCGCTCGTCGGTACGCCTACAGCAGCTTGAGCAAACACTGTAGCAAAAGAGTCAGTTTGTCGATAATTTGATTGTGGGTAACGCTGCTTAATTGCATTATCAGCCCATTGGTTGTCTTTATCGGTATGACAAGATGTGCAAACGTTAGGAGTGCCGATTTTTAAACTGATATCAGGTCTAGGAACTTTAAAACTATGATCGGCTCGAGGGTCAACGTCCATATACGTCGTTTTAGGCATATGACAGGTCACACACTGCGCTGCGTCTGTGCCTGATTTATGTTGGCTATGAGTGTCAGCGGTATATTCACTAGGTAAGTGGCATTTAAAACAAATCGACTCGATTGGCGCATTAAGTTTATTACTATGAGGGTTATGGCAATCACTGCAGACTACCCCAACTTGATGCATTTTGGATTGTTTAAATGAACCTAAAACAAACACTTCATCATAAATTTGACCATCTGGATAATACAGATCTGCAGTGACAGCATTCAAAATGTATTTATCATAAAAGTTGCCTTTAATGTGATCATTTTGGTCACTTATTTGCGCTCTACGGCTATGACATTGACCACACGTGGCTAATTGATCAGATCCCTTAATTTCTGTTGGGGTTAATATTTTCTGACCTTTTTTATAGATCCATTTTCCTACTTTCGGCGATAAAGTACGCTCAAACCCGAAAGTCGCCTCATTTATTTTCGTTTTACTATCATCTTGGTGCGTCGCTTGGCTATTGCCTTTGATTTTAGCTTTTACATTTGAGGTGTTAGGTTGCTGGCTTGCCCAATACAAGTGATCGCTGGCGGGGCCATGGCAAGCCTCGCAACCTACATTAATCTCGGACCAAGTGGTATTGTATTGATTTTTTTCAGCATCATAATTTTTGCTGATGTTTGTAGAATGACAATCAGCACACATGTAATTCCAGTTCTGGCCATTATTTGTCCAGAAGAATTCATCATAGGGTTCCATATCAGGGTAAAGGTGAAACCATCTTTGCCCACCTTGGTCTTGATCTCGGGCATCCCATGCTAATGGAATAAGTTGTAGCCTACCATCAGGGAACTCAACCATATATTGTTGTAATGGATGGTAGCCAAACGTGTAGCTGATTTGATAATCATTAAACTTGCCATCAGGCCCTTTTGTATTCACCCAGTATTGGTCATCTATTTTAAATAATCGATATACTTCACTTTTGACTGTGAGAGAGGTATTGTCGAAATTCCCTAATACCGATTCGGCATTTGCATGACGCATTGACATATCATGATGTGAACCTTGCCAGTCTTTATATTCAGTTTGATGGCAATCTATACATTGATCCGTTCCGACGAACTCAGCGGCTTGTGTTATTGAGTGGTAACAATAAGAAGTAATAAGAATGCTGGCATACAAAACTAGCTGATTGAATTTCATATTAAAACGGCTATTTATCAAAAGGACTTTTATAGTAAAGCCAATTTTACATTTTACCAACACTAACTGATGACTAATTGAAAAAGCCAAACATAAGTTTGGCTTTTTGTTTGCAATAGATATAACCACGAAACGTCGTTATTTTGTAAAAGTGATTAATCGTTAAATTGTTTAATCACTTCTTTTAATGGAAAACCAGCAGCACTCGATGGCGCATTAATACCAAGAATGGCACTTAAGGTAGTGGCTACATCGACGGTGGCGACAGGTCGTTCAATCTGTTGCCCATCGAGTTTAAATCCAGCAAAGATTATTGGAACATGAGTGTCATAACGCCATGGGGAACCATGTACAGATGCGACATTGAGGCCATCGAAATCTGCTACGAATACATTTGGCTTAAATACGATGTAAATATCACCTGAGCGGCTGGGGTAAAAACTATTAACGACCTTTTGAGTTATCTCATCTTTAGGCACTGCACCTTCTAGTAAATGATGATAACTGTAGGCACGATGTATGCCTGCAACATTATTTAGAACGTTAGCGACTACAGACGTTGCATCTTTCAATTTAATTCCACTTTTTTTAAGGGCATCGTGATCTAAATTGACATAAGGTTGCCAAGCATTGGCAAACAAATTACCGCTAATCTTCCAGTCTTTTTTTAGTTTAACGATATCTTGTTGTTTTTCTAGAGAGGCTAAATCAAAATGAGTGGCTTTGGTGCCAAATTGGGTTAAATAGCCAGGTGCTTCAGGTGCGCCATGATCTGCTGATAATACAATTAACGTATTATCTAAACCTACTTTGTCATCGACATAAGAAAATAAACTGGCTAGCGTTCTATCAAGACGAAGTAAATTATCTTCTGCTTCTAAACTAGATGGGCCAAAAATATGGCCAACATAATCCGTAGACGAAAAACTAACAGATAAATAATCAGTGACTTTGTTTTGACCTAATTGATTATGTTCTATGACTGATTTAGCAAAATTGGCCGTCATTTCGTCACCGACTGGGCTGACAGTTAAAAACGTACTGAAATACGGATTGTCTCGCTTTCCAAATTGATGTGGGAATGTAATACCGTAACCTGGTAATTTAGTTTTCCAGTCATGAGCCGCATTATCACCAAACAAATATTCAGTTGATTCTTTTGATATAGTCCAAGACGTATCTGCATATTTTGCAATATCATTTTGTTGATTGAATTCATTAACCCATTGTGGATATTGATCAAAATAATATTGACTGCTGACAAACTCACCCGCTGATTTAGAGAACCAAAAAGCTTTTCCTGTGTGACCTGCAAGTGTAATTGCACCTCTGTCTTTTACTGACACTGCAAATATTTTGGATTTACCATTGTTACTGGCAGTGAGCTCATCACTAAAGGTGGTCGCTAAGATATTTTTAGGTGAGCGGCCTTCAACTTTACTGGCTTTTTGCGTGGGGTCTATTTCATTTTCAGCATCAACAGCGGCATTGGCACTGATCAAAGGGTGAGTTTTATCTTGAACGTTATAGATGGGCTGCTGTAATTGTTTATCAAACCATAAATTACTCACCATACCATGACTCGAAGGATGTGCGCCTGTCGCCAAAGTGGTGTGGCCAACAACTGTTTCTGTAATGGCATGTTGGTGATGGGCTTCGGTATAATACACGCCTTCATCAATAAGGTAGTTGAATCCTTCATCGGTAAAGTGATGTTGATAGCGGTTGAGTAAATCAGCGCGTAATTGGTCAACAGTGATCTGTAAGATTAATTTAGGCTCTTTAGCATCAACCTGATTTACAAGACAAACTGATAAAGCGGCAACGATTGGCGTCCATTTCATTTGATATCCTTTTCAACATAGTGGTCGAAGTGTGTACTCAATATTGATTCGTACTTAGATATGTTTAACAGAGATCCTTAAAATGATAAATAAGACAATGGTGTTGTAACGCTGTTTATTTCAATAAAGCTTGCTGACAGAGAGCTAACGATAAGCGAATTGAGTCAAGATATTGAGATGCGTGGTTGTCAGATAAATACCATATGCCTGTGTTTTTTTCTGGTTGTTGGTTAAAGAAAAGGGGCTCTACGTCTAATAAATTAGATTGTGTAGTACATGCTAACCAGTGCGATAACGGTAAATTCGCTAGTTTCTCTAGCGCTATAACACCTTCAGGTGTGCTTGATTGTAAGTTGGCAATTTTAGCTAGTAGGGTAAAAGGAGAGTCGTTAATGCTTTGCTCTGATGTGACGTCTACTGCACGATAGAGGGCTTTATTGTTATCTGATGATAACAATAAAGCAGGCCAATTAATTTGTGATCTTGGTGACTCTTTAATTTGGCTTAGTGCGATTCTTCTTTCTCCTAGCCAGTTATGAACAACGCAAGGCAGGTGCTCGTTTTTTGTCATGGTGTTATTACGGGCTAAATTAGGCAATAACGACATTCTTGTTAATGAAAGGGGAATCGTTAATCGACTAAATAAGATAAAACATGCCAGTCCAGAGGAAGGCCAGCAATTCAATCTGCTTTGAAGTTCATGAGCAATAGCAGAGAGTTGAGTGCTTAACCATTTATTATGGTGGCCGGTAACGACAAAATCTTCTGTTGAACCTGCAAAAGGGCCATTACAAATATTAATGATATGCTCTCCTTCAGCAACAGTTCCGTTAAAAATTATCGAGTAGCCATTTTTAGATGCTTGCCAATCTCCGTTGGCATTGCCAATAATTGTCACTTGGCCAAAATGTGGCGACTCAAATAATTGCATGTTAGAACCATAACGATGGATGAGAAAAAGAGAAATATTTACCAGTAAGCTTAACAGTAATCCAGTAATAGCGCTAAAAATTGCCTTGCAAACGCCTGCTTTATAGGCAAAAAATATGTTCTTTTGAATTACTGTATTTAATTAAAAACACTTTCTTGTAAACCTTAGCGTCAAAAGTGGCATTATTTGATTGAATTTTAAACTGTGTGATCTACATTCTAAATACGTTAGATTTATTCTTGTAAATTTATAAAGAACGAACATGGTTTATTTAATAATCAAATGAGGCTTTTATGTTAGGTGAAAATCACTCTCTTAGAAATGAATTTCCAGATCATTTAGACACAATCACTGCACTAAACAGTAGTGATGCGAACTTTGCTGAGATTTTAAAGCGTTATGATGAACTCGATAAACAAATACGTGATTTAGAGCTCAAAGACTCGCCAATTGCCGATGATGCAATCCATGATTTAAAACAACAACGCGTTGAAATGAAAGATGCGCTTTATCATAAAATAATGGAATCTGAAGCTAAGTAACTATCGCTATATTGTCTACTCCTTGGTTGTTATAAAGCCTGTTGATGACAACAGGCTTTTTTATCACCAAATAGGGGATCCGTTAAGTCATAGGATTACGGTTTGCGCAGCAAAGGCGACAAAAAACGTAACTCACCATCAATATCATCGGGTATCGTTAGCCCTAAAATATTGGCAATCAAAGGGTAGAGATGAATATTATCTGCTTGAGCAATTGTTGCCTGATTAAATGCAGGCCCTTTGGCGTATAAAACTGTATTCATATCGTGAATAGTTTGTGGATCATAGCCATGCTTTCCGATCACGCCAGGTTTTGCATCTGTGGAAGTAATATAGTGATTGTTACTAATAATAACGGCATCACCAATTGAAGGGTTTCCACTAAAATGGAGGCGTTCTGGCATTTCAGCTTGTAAATAAAACGCTAAACCTTCTACCTCTTCCACAAGCGCTTTCAGCCTAGCTAAATCTTGCTTTTTATTTTCACCTATAGCTGTGACTAATGAGAAGGCAGCATCATTATTAAAGATAAACTTATCTTTTAAATCAGCGACTTTACCCACTAATTTATCAGTGTAAATTCTATCAAATTCATCTACTTTAGCCATGCCGTGATCTGAAGTGATGATGACATTGATATCAATCGGTAAGTCATTTATTTGATTAAGTAAACTCGCAATAAGTTTATCAATGTATTGCACTGCGTTGTATGTCTGTGTTGACTCTGGGCCGTGATGATGGCCTGCGCTATCAACATCCGAAAAATATAAGGTAACGAATTGTGGTCTTTCGCTTTCTGGTAATGAAAACCACTCAACGACTTGTTGAATGCGTTGCTCATTTGGGGTTCGGCCATCATATTTAAGCCAGTAATTAGGTCTAAAGCCAGCAATTTTAGCTTCAGACCCTGGCCAGAAATAAGTGGCAGATTTTAATCCTTGTTGACGGGCCAAAGACCATAAAGGCACACCTTGATAGAACTGGCCATCGTTGACTGCTTCATGAATATTCATTGCATAATCACGTTTTAATACTGGATTATAAAAACGATTCGACACAATACCGTGATTTGCCGGATACAGACCGGTCACTAAAGTTAAGTGATTAGGAAAAGTTACTGTAGGAAAAGCCGGAGTGAATAACTCAACCGTTGCGGCATCCTTAGCAAATTGATTAAGTGCTTGAGGGTTATGTAGCTGATTGTAATCGTATCGATAACCGTCAATAGAGATTAATAGAACATTTTGCTGTTTAGCTGCTTTTTGACTGTCTGCGTTAACATTGGCGGAAAGTAATACGCACCAGCTTAAAAGTACGACTATGAACAACCTATTTTTGAAGGGTACACTTGCTTGCATTGTGATAATTTTCCTTTGAAAGAAGTGAAGCACTGCTGAGATTAAATCTTCGTTTTCGTTAACACTAATAATGCTTTACGCGAGTTAATATAACTTAGTTATATGACAAATCGACAAAGACAGGTTTAAAAGTAATAAAAAAGCGAAACCTAAGTTTCGCTTTTTTAATCATTAGCCGTTAATTCTTTGTCAGGCCAATTCAGAAGTTAATCCCTTGCTAGCTTGAACTATTCGTTAACGAATTAAGCTCTGCTAATGCTTGTTCCTTTGTTTGTGGTACATAAAGATGATAAATCTTACGTGCAATACGTCGCATATCTTCTATCGCAATATACAAACATGGGATTAAACATAAGGTAACCACAGTCGCAAACAACACGCCAAACGCTAATGAGACTGCCATGGGAATAACCATCTGAGCTTGCATGCTTGTTTCCGTCATAATAGGTACAAGCCCAATAAATGTGGTTAATGACGTTAACATTATCGCTCTAAAGCGGCGACAACCTGCATTAATAACAGCTTCATTCAGTTTAATGCCTTGTTTACGGGAATTATTGACATAATCGACCATAACGAGGGAGTCATTGACTACAACACCTGCAGCGGCGATGATCCCGAATACCGATAGGGCACTTAAATCAATGCCTAATATGATATGTCCTAACATAGAGCCAATCACACCAAACGGGATCACTGACATGATCATAAAAGGTTGCACATAGGATTTAAGCGGAATCGCTAACAAGCTATATATCACTAGCATTGAAATAATAAAATCACGCATTTGCGTATCAGCACTATCAAGCTGCTCTTGAATACTGCCTGAGACTTCACTTTTTACACGAGGATATTTGGCTAACAATTCTGGCATAAAGTTATCGCGGATATCTTTAGCCAGTTTGAAAGGCTCTGCTTGCTCTGCATCAACTGAAGCCCATACATTGATGGTGCGATTACCATTTTCACGACGAATACTACTCACACCTTGTACTACAGTAATGTTAGCCACTTCAGATAAAGGCAGTTCTGCGCCTTGTGGGGTTTTGATTAAAACATCTTGAACCAAGGCGATAGAATTACGTTGTTCCTCAGGGTAACGAAGCATCACTTTAATTTCTTCACCGTTGCGAATAATACGTTGCGCCTCAAGACCATAAAAACTGTTACCTACTTGCGATGCAATGTTGGCTAATGTTAGACCTAAGCTATGGGCTAACGGCTTTAAATCAAATTGAACTTCTTTGGCTGAAGATTGGCGGCTGTCATTGACGTCACTGACACCTTTTAAGGTGTTAAGTTTGTCTTTTAATGCTTGAGAAGCAGCTAACAGTTGTTGTTCATCATTTCCTTCCAATCTAAAGCTAATATCACCGTCATCACGTCCACCGCCAAATAAACTATCTTGAACAGTGAACGATTTGACTCCTGGGATTTTAGGCATTGCTTGGCGCCACATTTCTGCGACTTCAAATGTATTGATAGGACGTAAAGATGGATCAACAAGCTTAGTTCTTACTTCCGCACGAGTACGACCTTGTAATTCAACTTGTAGCTCTGCAATCATGCCTTGACCATATTGATCCTCTAGCTGCTTTTCAACGGTACGTAAGGCTTTCTCGATTGAGTGAGCTGCATCTAAAGTTGCTGTTTCCGCAGCATCGACATTCATTTCCAAGCTGATGCGAGGGAAATCATGTGGGATTTTAGGTTGGCCAATAAACCTAACTAATCCACTGATATATAATGATGCGCATATAACAATTAACATCACAAAGGTTGCAATAACCGCATAACGGTATTTAACCGCAACAGTAAGGCTTGGTTTATAAACGTTTTTTATGAACCAAGTCAGATTAGTTTCGATTTTCTTCTGAATGAAATTGACCCCATTTCGCAGCCAATCCAACGGATTCTTTGAACCTGGTTGAACGACTTTGGGTTTGTTCATATGGGCTAAGTGAGAAGGTAAAATCAGCTTTGATTCAACTAAAGAAAATAATAGACACAATATGACGACATAGCCGATTGCTTGGCCAAAGGCGGATGAAGGACCGTCATCTAAAGTAATAGGTAAAAAAGCGGCAATGGTGGTCAGTACGCCGAATGTAGCAGGCATAGCAACTCGTTTTACCCCTCTAATAACACTATCTATGTTTTGGCCATTTTCTTCACATTCTGTGTGAGCACTTTCGCCCATGACGATGGCATCATCTACCACGATACCGAGGACGAGAATAAATGCGAATAAACTAATGACGTTGATTGTCACGTCAATAAACCCCATTGGCATAAATAATAGGGTACCAAGGAAACAAACAGGTAGTCCCATCATTACCCAAAAAGCGAGCCTGACACGTAAAAATAGCGCTAACATGAAAAACACAAGAACAGCACCTGTTTTCATACTGTCTAGCATCAAATCTAACCGACCATCTAGGTAAT
Source organism: Shewanella sp. 10N.286.52.A9 (assembly GCF_041468985.1). Taxonomy (NCBI): domain Bacteria; kingdom Pseudomonadati; phylum Pseudomonadota; class Gammaproteobacteria; order Alteromonadales; family Shewanellaceae; genus Shewanella; species Shewanella sp. 10N.286.52.A9. The sequence goes on from NZ_JBFRJQ010000027.1 coordinate 62,130, forward strand.
AGGTCATATCTACCCAGGGCTCTAATGTTACACCTTCTGGTAACAGCGCTTGTTTCTTAGCAATGTATTCCTTCATTGTGTCAGCAACATCGGTGATGCTTTGATTTTTTGCTGCTCCGACAAAAAATGTGACGGCATTTTGTCCATTAAATTTTGAGTATTGAATACCTTCTTCAAATCCATCATTAACCGTGGCAACATCGCCTAATAAAAGGTTAGTACCATCATCTAAGGTTAACAGTGGCAAATCTTCAAATTCATAACCAACATAAGCTTGGTTTTCAACACGTAAGTTTATATAGCCGTTTTCAGCTTTGATTTGTCCAGCAGACATATTACGTGAGTAGCCACGCACAGCTTCTGCAACATCATTAAAGTTAAGACCAAATTCACGCAAACGGTCTTTACTTACCTCGACACTGATTTCGTAATTTAAGCCACCATAAAACTCCGAAATATTCACATTCGGTAATTGCATGATCTCTTTATGGATTTTTTCGCCTAAATCTTTTAGTTGTCGCTGAGATAGATCGCCATACAAACTTAAATACATGACTTCTTGACGAATTTTAATTCGCTCAACTTTTGGAAATTCCATCCCCGCAGGAAAGGTTGATACAGAACCAATTTCAGATTTTACTTCATCTAAAACAATCTGTGGGTCATAAGAGTCTTCAATCCTGAAGTAGCCGTTTGCTTGGTTGCGGTTAGAGTAGGTGATGACACGTTGTAAACCTTGAACTGTTTCAAGTGCTTGTTCAATTTTTACTGTTATACCTTCTTCAACTTCTTGCGGTGCTGCGCCAGGGTAAACTGCACTAAATTCAATCCAGTTAATTTCAACGGCAGGGAAGAACTGCTTACGAATCGTATTAGCAGTCAGTAAACCACCAAGTAAAATAATGATCATCAGTAAGTTTGCAGCAACACTGTTACGAGCAAACCAAGCAATTAAGCCTTTATTTGTATCTTCCATGAATTATTCCTTGTCTTCCATGGCTACAGCGGTGTCAGAATTCACCCCAATTGTTGGCTCAGTTTGTAAAACCTTATCCTGTGGTAAAGCAACTGACATCCCTTCAACAGGGTAATCTAGGGCTGAAGTGATAATGTTCATACCATTTTCTAATCCACTCGAAATAATGACGTTACTGCCATCTTGTCGAATGATATTAACGGGTAAATAACGCAGCTTATTTTCTTTATCCATAGTGGCGACAAGACCATTTACAATAAGGTGCCTTGGAACCACAGCAACTTCACCAGCATGGGTTCCACCAATATGTGCTGTAACATAAGTGCCGTAACGTAACTCTTTATGCTCCCCTTTAAGACCATAAGGATCGTCGACTTCAGCCACGAGGTAAGTCATTCTACTTTTACTATCAATAATGCCTTCACTGCGGACAATAGTGCCTATCCACTCTTGCTTTTCACCTGCAAAATTACCAACAAGTTTAACTTCAGCATTAGCACCTTTACGGTCAAGATATTGCATTTCTTTATCTGCGAGAGGTAATCTCACTTCCGCTTTGTCTGTGCTATAAACCAACCCAATTGATGCGCCATTACTGACATAAGTGCCAAGACCTATGTTACGGCTGCCAATCAGCGCATCGTATGGGGCTTTAATAATGGCACGTTCAAGGTTGCGTTTAGCCCGTAATAGTCCAGCTTCAGCGCTTTTCAGTTTAGCAATCTCTTGTGCCAGTTGTGGTTTACGAAGACTTAAGTCACTGGGTTTGCTATCAGTAATTTCTGCCCATTCACGTTCGGCTACTTGAGCGTTTGCTTTTTCTTGTACTAATGTCGCTTTTGCTGATGCAAGATTGGCTTGTGCATCTAACAGCGCTGATTCGTAGTCACTTGGATCAATTTTGGCTAGAACATCTCCTTTTTTGATGAAGCCGCCTTTAACAAAGTTATCTGATAGATAGGTAATTTCACCACTGACTTGAGCAACTATTTCAGTATGGTATTTCGCATTAACAACCCCGTAAGAACTGACAGTAAACGTCATTGGTTGATATTGTATTTTTTTAATTGATACGAGAGGCGTATTATCAATTGGTGGCTTTTCTTCAGGTGGTTTTTGCATTGAAATAAACACGCCTGAAATCAAAAGACCTACACCAATGATCCCTATTGGGAATAAAATTTGTTTTGCTGTAGCCACGACACTTCCTCTTGTTGAAGCTTATACAGGCGAAATGCCCGCTTAAATATTATGGTTATAGATATTATACGAGTATGTTACACGCTTTGTTAAAAGGTGACTGTTTCAATGTGTAATTTTTTGTGTCAATTAGGTATACATAATATGCTGCGTTTTAGATCACTTATTGTTTCCAATAATCAATCATTTAAATTTGATTATTATAATTTCTAAGGTTTGTTAAGTACGACTAAATTCATATTTAAGGTGAAGTTCAAAGGTTTATACAGTTCACTTTGTAACCATTTTGTTACTCGTGACGAGGGTGGGTAGGCCTCAATCAGCATGTCATTGTTAATCATTTTTGGTGAATACTGCATATCGTTAACAAAAAACAATCTGTATAAAGGTACATTTTTACGATAGACTTAATTTTATTAGCTAATTTTGTCATTAACGTTCAAAATTACGCTCAGCAAATAGCACATTTAAGTAAAAGTATTTCACAAGGAATAGAAATGAACGTTTTAGTCACTGGTGGTGCGGGTTATATTGGTTCGCATACGGTTTTATCGTTACTCGAAAATGATTGTAATGTAATTGTTTTTGATAATTTATTTAACTCAAACCTAGAATCGATTAAGCGAGTTGAAAACCTAACTGGAAAGTCTGTTCATTTTATTCAAGGTGATATCAGAGATAAGTCGCAGCTTAAATCATTATTTAGTCAAAATAATATTGATACAGTCATTCACTTTGCTGCATTAAAAGCAGTTGGTGAATCAGGACAAATTCCATTGGCTTATTATCAAAATAATGTGCATGGTTCTGTTTGCTTACTGGAAGTGATGGCTGAACATAATGTGCATAATTTTATTTTTAGTTCATCGGCTACAGTATACGGAGAAGAAAATGATGTTCCGTATGTTGAAACGATGAAATTAGGTACGCCTTCAAGTCCGTACGGTGCCACTAAAGTAATGGTTGAGCGCATTATGGCCGATACCGCTGCATCAAATCCCGATTTTAGAGGGGTGTCACTCAGGTACTTTAATCCGATCGGCGCACATGAGAGTGGTCTGATTGGCGAGTCGCCTAAAGGAATACCAAACAATTTACTGCCATATGTCGCACAAGTTATGGTTGGGAAAAGAGAAAAGTTAAGTGTCTTCGGCGATGATTATCCGACTAAAGATGGTACTTGTGAGAGAGATTATTTACACGTAATGGATCTTGCTGAAGGTCATGTAGCAGCGATGAATTGGTTAACTCGTCATCCTGCATTTACCGGGGTTGAAGCGTTCAATTTAGGTACAGGAAATGGCGTTTCAGTATTTGAAATTGTCAGCGCTTTCGAATTGGCGGTAAAAAAAGCCATACCTTATGAAGTTAGCCCAAGACGTGCTGGTGATTTACCGGCTTTCTGGGCTAATGCTGAGAAAGCCAATAAACAGCTTAATTGGAAAGCCACTCGTACATTGCAACAAATGATGGAAGATACATGGCGTTGGCAATCTGCCAATCCAAATGGCTACGACAAAGAATAAGTTTCTAATTATAAAGGCGATGAATACATCGCCTTTTTTATTGCTTATAAACGTCTGTTTTATCAGGAACCGTTAAATCAGACCCTTGAATGCTTTTACTCATAATAATGTCCTTATACGAGTATGTTAAACTTTGCTAAGTTAACCATCCTTAATCAGCCGCTTCAAATCTTGAACACGAAAAAATGAAAGTCTTCTTATCAATGTCTTCTTATCAATGTCGTGACTAGTCAATAACGCTGAACACATTCTAGTTAGCCGTTAATTTCTCTTTATATTACTCCACATCAAGCTTGTTGTTACTAAATGGTTAAATTTCCATTAAAAGGTATTTACAATCTAATTTTAACCATATAGTATTTTTGACTATAACAAGTTAATTACATTTGGCTGGGGAATAAATGGAAAACGCAAAGCTGACCATCAAAGAAAAAATGGGGTATGGGTTAGGTGATACTGCCAGTAATATCGTGTTTCAAATGGTCGCTAATTTCATGTTGATTTTCTATACCGATGTTTATGGCCTGTCTGCAGCTGCAGCCGGTACCTTATTGCTGTCGGTCAGGTTATTTGATGGTTTTACTGATCCAGTCATGGGCGGCATTGCTGATAGAACGAGAACCCGTTGGGGATCGTATCGTCCATATATTTTGTTTCTTGCGATTCCTTATGGTGTTTTAGCGTGTTTAGCCTTCATTACTCCTGATTTTGATACCACTGGAAAACTTATCTATGCCTATATCACTTATGGACTATTGATGACCTGTTATACCGCAATCAATATTCCTTATGGCGCACTTGGCGGTGTCATGGTTAATGATCCTAAGGAAAGAACGTCATTACAGTCTTACCGATTTGCAATGGCTATGGCTGCGTTAGTCATTATCGTGTGGGCAATTCCGAGACTAGTTGAGTTTTTTGGTCAAGGTTCTGATACCAAAGGCTATCCATTAGCAATGGTGTTCATGGGAGCATTAGCTGCAAGCTGCTTCTTGTTATGTTTTAAAATGACTAAAGAAACTATTCAGGTAACAGAGAGAAAAAGCTTTAGACACATTTATAAAGACTTCTTCGAATTATTTAAGAATGACCAATGGTTAGTGATAGCCATTATAAGTTTAGCGACGTTAACACTCATAGGGATCCGTGCATCTGTCGCACCGCATTACATTAAATATTATGTGGGTGACGAGAGCCTTCTATCAAACTTTTTAACAGTAGCAGCTATTGGCTCTGTTCTAGGTGCAATTTCGACAAATTTCTTATCTAAATACTTTGAAAAAAAGGTGTTGTTTCAGGTTGCTTTAGTTGTTGTCATTATCTCTCATAGCTTATTTTACGTGATTGCTAACGATCAAATACTGCTGATATTTATCATCTATTTTATTGCTAATTTTGCACACATGATTATTACGCCCATTATGTTCTCAATGGTTGCAGACACCGTTGACTATGGTGTTGAAAAGATAGGTAGACGCCTGACTGCAATTACTTTTTCGGGCCATTTATTAGCTATCAAATTTGGTTTCGCAATAGGCGGAGCATTAGCAGGATGGTTGCTGTCGGCTTATAACTATATACCTAATCAACAACAAACAGATGAAACCTTGTCTGGCATATTATTAGCCTTTGCCGGCATACCTGTGATTTGCACTGTCATTTGTTTAATTGTAATTGCGAAATACAAGCTAACAGAAGTTGAAGTTAAAAAAATTCAACTCAAATTGATAGGGACTGAGCAGCAATAAGGCAAAGACTTGTTAATCGCTACAGAATATAGACGGTAAGGGTTGTTTCTATAACAAGTTTGCCAACGTTTAATAATGGATGAGATGTAAACAACATGGAATCGGAAAAGAAACCAGAAGCTGAAATGAGTGATGCTGAGCGTAAACAACAACTTGACTTAAAGAAAGCGGGATCTTTTAAGCCTAAGAATCCGCCTTTAATCACTAATATTTATACAGCAGATCCTTCGGCTCATGTATTTAACGAAAAGATTTATATTTACCCTTCACATGATATTGAGACCGACAGTGCGATAAATGACGATGGCGACCATTTTGCTATGCGTGATTATCATGTTCTTTCGATAGATAACCATAGTGAAGAAGTGACAGATCACGGCGTGGCATTAAGTTTAGAAGACATTAAATGGGCTTCAAAGCAACTATGGGCACCTGATGCCGCAGAAAAATCGGGTCAATTTTATTTCTATTTTCCAGCTCGTGATTATGACGGTATTTTTAGAATTGGTGTTGCGATTAGTGACACGCCATCTGGGCCTTTTAAAGCACAGGAAAACTATATCGAAGGGAGCTTCAGTATCGATCCCGCCGTGTTTAAAGATGATGATGGCAGTTATTACCTTTATTTTGGTGGTTTATGGGGCGGTCAGCTACAAAACTGGCGTGATGGTAAATTTAGTATTCAAGATAGCTACCCAGCTGATAATGAGCCTGCGTTACCAGCAAAAATGGCTAAATTATCAGACGATATGTTAACGCTTGCTGAGCCTGTAAAAGATATTGTGATTGTTGATGAATCAGGCGCTCCAATCACAACAGGTGATAACGAGAGACGCTTTTTTGAAGCATCGTGGCTACATAAATATCAAGGCAAGTATTACTTTTCATATTCGACAGGTGATACCCATAAAATTGTTTATGGCATAGCAGATAACCCTTATGGACCATTTGTTTATCAAGGTGTGATTTTAAATCCAGTTTTAGGATGGACGAATCATCATTCAATTGTATTTCATCAAGAAAAATGGTGGTTGTTTTATCATGACTCTAGTTTGTCATCAGGAAAAACCCATCTGAGATGCGTAAAGAAAACAGAATTAATACACGATATAAATGGCAAGATTTTGCCAATAACCGCGTATGACTAGCATTAGAGCAAATTTTTTTGCTTATTTTAGTTATGGTCAAGTTGACATTAAATTATTAAGTCAATACAGACGATGTCAACGAGAAATAAAGCTGTAGTCAATTTTTTACAGCTTATGAAGCAATAAATGTACAGAGTATCGGTAAGGACTTGATAGTTAATGCTTTTAACTATTTAATAACATCTAAACCGATAGCAGTCTTTGTTAGCACTCTTTATTGATAATGATAATTAGGTTTTCAAGTTTTTTATTGGCTTGTGTAAACCAAAAAGGAGTCATTGCCGATTTGGCAATAATGAAGAAAAGGGGAGAGTTAGATGTTTAACAAAACGATTATAACAACTTCGATTCTAGCAGCATTAAGTTCAATGGCTGCTAATAACAGCTACGCTGATGAAGAAGTTGAAGTCATTACCGTTACGGGTATTCGTGGAGGCTTAGAAAGAGCCATGGATATTAAACGTGAATCAGAAGGTGTTGTTGATGCAATTTCTGCAGAAGATATCGGTAAATTTCCAGATACCAACTTAGCAGAATCATTACAGCGTATTACTGGTGTATCTATTGACCGAGCTAGTGGGGAAGGCAGTCGTGTCACTGTACGTGGTTTTGGCGCAGCGAATAACTTAATAACTTTAAATGGCCGTCAATTACCAAATACAACAGGCGACAGAACGTTTGATTTTGCCAATGTTGCAGCTGAAAGTGTTAATGGGGTGCAAGTTTATAAAACCTCTAATGCCAGTGTTACATCAGGTGGTATTGGTGCAACGATTAATCTTACAACGTTTAAACCACTTGATAATCCAGGATTAAAAGCCACTATCAGTGGTAAAGCAATTGAAGATAAGTCATCAGATAAAGCCAGTACAACACCAGAGCTAAGTGGTCTTTATTCACAAACTTTTGCTGATGATAAATTTGGTATTGCCATTTCAGGCAGTTATCAGGAACGTGAAAGTGGCATGCAGCAATTCCTTCAAGATCAAGGCTATCGTGCAAGTGACTATACTAATACTGGCTGGGGTGGTGTTCCTGCAGGTGCTGAAGGTGGTACAAATCGTCCAACTTCTGGTATTTACTCAAATGCACAACAACCTCGTTATATCTTTGAAGAACGTCAACGCGAACGCATAAATGGTCAAGTAACTCTGCAATATCGCCCAGTTGAAAGCTTCACTGCAACAGTCGATTACACTACGTTTAGAAATAACATCGAAGAACAGCATACTGATGCATCTGTATGGTTTAACTATGCTGGTGATAGAAGTGAATCTGTTTGGAGCGGAGAACCTAACGCATGGCCTGAGATTTACTCTGAAATTTATAACATCAATAGTCCTGCAGATTTACAAGATACGTCATTAACTGTCGGAGCTTGGGGCCGTGAAGAAACAACAGATTCTATTGGTATTAACTTAGATTGGGATGTGACTGACGATTTGTCTTTAACGTTAGACTATCATAACTCCTCAGCGGCGATGGAAGCGAGTGATCCTAGGCACGGAACACGTAATAACGTACAACTTCCTTCTTATACCCGTAGCCGTACAGGTCTTGACTTAACCGGCAGTCTTCCGGGGATTGCAACTGGTAATATCGAAAACTTTAATCCTAGCACGATGCGTTTATCGGGAAGTTGGTTTGCTAATGACAAATACTCTTCTGATATTGAGCAAACTCAATTAAGTGGTAAATATCATTTAAATGAAGATTTAAATATCGACTTTGGTGTCGCATATAATAAAGTGAATAACCATTATCGTCATACTCAAGTTCAGCGCCCAGATTGGGGTGGTGTTGGTGAGGTGGGTGACTTCGCTGGTATTGATTGGACTGAAGACACTATCTTAGATAAATTTTCTGGTACACCAGGCAATTTCGAAGGAACGCCTACGCAAGAAGATTATGATCTATTCAACAAAATCTTTTATGCCGATTTCGACCAGATTGTTAATGCTGCAGAACTTGCTGATCCTGAAGCGAATGTTGATGGTTTATACGGTGATTGTCAGGCTGCCCCAGGCGCGGCATCAGGCCCTAATGGTGAAGGTCAATTCTGTGCTTCAACGCAATGGGATGCAGGAACAAACCGCTTTACAGAAGAGAAAACTACAGCTGCTTATTTGCAAGCCAACTACTTTGGCGAAATCTCGGATATGCCTTTTAGTGTTCACGTAGGATTACGCTATGAACAAACAGATGTGTTTTCACAAGCGTCTGCTCCAGGTTATAGCCGTGTTGAATGGACCGAAGCAACCTCAACTTCGGTAACAGGTATCACAGGTATTGAATCTTTGAGTCAATCAGCTGATTACGACCAATTCTTGCCTAATTTAAACTTCAATTTATCAGTTACTGATGATGTTATGGTGCGTGCTGCTGCAAGTAAAACCATTTCACGTGCAAGTTACAATGATTTGCTAGGTGGAACTTCAATTAATACTGGTGGCAGTTTAAGTGGTTACTCTGGTAGTTCAGGAAATCCAGGACTTGAACCTTTAGAATCAATTAACTACGACTTCACCGGTGAGTGGTATTACGATGAAGGCAGCTATGCCTCTGTTGGTTACTTTAGAAAAGATGTCTCGAATTGGATCCGTACCGGAACAACCACCTCTAATATTTTCAATTTATCAAATCCATTAAGTGGACAAAAGTTTGATTCAGCAGTTGCTGCATTGGGTGCTGGTGCAACGAACGAGGAAATTCGCGAGTATATTTTCGAGAATTATGAAAATGATCCGAATGTTCAACCAAACTATGATGCAGACGGTAACTTAGATGGCGGAACAATTATTGGTGATCCTGCTACCGACGACGAAGTCACATTTAACTTGAATGTTCCTGTTAATGGCGATGAAGAACACACCATTGATGGCTTCGAATTTAATGTTCAGCATTTATTTGGCGAAACTGGCTTTGGCGGTATCGTTAACTACACCATGGTTAACTCAGATCTTGAATACGATAATAATTCGCTAGAAGACACTGAAGCATTAGTTGGGTTAAGTGATACGGCCAACTTAGTTTTATTCTACGATAATTATGGTTTACAAGCGCGTGTTGCTTATAACTGGCGTGATGCATTTTTAAATGAGCGTCGTGTAAATGGTGATTTAACTGCGCCTATTTATACTGACGAATATTATCAGATAGATTTCAACGTAAGTTATGACATCCCTGCTGTAGAAGGCCTAACAGTATTCTTAGAAGGTATAAACGTGACTGAAGAGTACGTGAAAGAATACGGTCGTGTTGATCAGTTAGTGTATAAAATAACTCAAACAGGAGCACGTTATGGCTTAGGAGTTAGATATACATTCTAACAATACGTCACTGGCTCATCTATTTCGGTAGATGAGTCAGTACGATTAATTTGAATGTTTATCTAGTGGATCACAACATGACTTCAACAGCCATTAAAAATATCGTTATTGTTGGGGGCGGAACTGCGGGTTGGTTAACCGCTGCAATTTTGGCTTCTAAAATAACTCATGATGCTGTCACTATTACCTTAATCGAATCACCTGATATCGCGACAATCGGTGTCGGTGAAGGGACGTGGCCTTCAATGCGTCAAACTTTACAAGATATAGGTATTAGTGAGGCTGAGTTTTTAACTGAGTGCGATGCCAGTTTCAAACAAGCCTCAAAGTTTATTAATTGGAATGTGAGTGATATTAGTTGTAGTGATAATTCTGTCACTCATAGTTATTACCATCCATTTTCACTGATTAGCTTCCCCTTTACCGATGCTTTCAAGCAATATCAAACGATAAAAAATAATTTACCGTTTGATATCAAGTTTGCCGATGCTATGGGGTATCAAACCCAGTTATGTCAGCAAAATCTCGCACCTAAGCAGATATCAACACCAGAGTACCAATTCGTTTGTAATTATGGATACCATTTAGATGCGGCAAAATTTGCAAACTTATTAAAACAACATTGCGTGAATAGACTTAAGGTGAGTCATATCGCTGCTAATGTGGTTGGTATAAATAACGTAAACCAAGGCGTTGATGTTCAAATATCAGATACCGAGTATTCTGAAAATAATAGCGTTACTTACCGCCATGGGCATATTGAATCAGTGACGATTAAAGATTCAAGTAACAGGGATAGAAAGATTCAAGGTGATTTGTTCATTGACTGCAGCGGTCAGCATTCATTGTTATTAGGCCAGCATTACAAGATCCCATTAGCGTGTCAAAAATCAATATTATTTAATGACAGTGCAATAGCGGTTCAAATCCCTAACGACACTGCAGCCAGTATAAACTCAAGTACGTTATCAACAGCTGTAAGTGCGGGGTGGATTTGGGATATTGGGCTACAAACAAGAAGAGGTGTAGGTCATGTATATTCCTCTTCTCATCAAACAAAGGATGAGGCCTTAACTGAAATTAAGCGCTATATCGCGGCAAGTACGCCTAATTTGTCTGAGCAGCAACTAGAAAATTTGTCATTTAAACATCTTGCTTTTTCACCAGGTTTTCGTCGCCAATTCTGGTATAAAAACTGTGTCGCAGTAGGGATGTCTGCGGGATTTATAGAACCACTTGAAGCGTCTGCCATTGCGCTTGTTGAACAGTCTGCAATTGAAATTGCACAACAATTTCCAACAGATTTGGCAATTCTTCCAATCGTTACTGAGCGTTTTAATGAGCGCATGAAGTTACATTGGCAGCAAATTATCGAATTTTTAAAATTGCACTATGTCTTATCCAAGCGACGAGATAGCCAATATTGGTGCGATCATCAAACATTAAGCTCAGTACCTGATTCACTAAAAACATTACTCAATCTGTGGCAACACCAATTACCAAGTGCAGCGGATATTACTCACGTGAATCCTCTCTTTCCTAGTGCGAGTTACCAATATGTTTATATGGGAATGAAGGAGACGACAACAGCTAATACACCTGATCCAAAGGTTAATTTATTGAGTCCAAACTCAGGCATCACTCCTCGTTATATCGCCTTTTTAGAAGATGTGATGAGTAAGCGACAAACATTATCTCAACGAATGAAATCTAATCGGGAACTGTTAGATCTTGTTAGGCAACAAGGCTTTTCTGCTATCTAACTAAAAAAACTAACCAAGATAAACAAAATAATATGAGATTGTGGGAAAGGGCAATCTTGTCGGGAGAATAAGATGAATCATGTATTACTTAATAATGTAGAGCACAAAGAATTACGTATCAATACTCAGCGTTCAGCAGAACTTGGTGATGATTTATGGTTTGCTGCAACTTTTTTAGCAGAGATCAAAACTGCGCAAGCCCATTATCCCATCTTATTTCAGAAGCATTCTGATACTGGCGAGTTTAGCCCTGTCACCTTATTTGGTTTTAAAAACCAAGAAAATCTGTTTTTAACTGAAAACGGCTGGGATGCGAGTTATATCCCACTATCAGTTCAAAGGATGCCTTTTTATATTGGCTATCAAAAAACAGCGCAAGACGGTGTTACTGATATGCAACGTGTGATTACTTTAGATACAGACTCTCCGAGAGTGAGTAGCAACCAAGGTACAGCATTGTTTCTTCCGCTAGGTGGTAACAGTGATTATCTAGAACATATTGGCAGTGTGCTTGAAACCCTACACCTAGGTTTACAAGAAAATCAGCAATTTATAGCAGCGTTAATCCATTGTGATTTATTAGAATCAGTGTCAATGGACATTAAATTAAATGATAGCTCTCATCATCAATTAATTGGATTTTATATCATTAATGAAGAACGACTAGCCAAATTAGAAGATGCAGAACTCCTAGGACTTCACCATGCAGGTTATTTAGAAGTCATTTACATGATTATCGCGTCTCAAGCTCACATTAATAAGCTGATTGAACGAAAAAATAAACAGCTAAACAATTAACTTCAGAGTGTTAACAGTAAAGGTTGACTTACCCCCTCACAGAGTTGATTGAAGAGAATGATATGGCCAATAAAAAATTAGTAATTAGTGAATATACTGGTGTCACGCCCCAGAATATCGACAGAACACTGTTATATTCAGAGCAACCAGTCATATTAAAAAACTTTGCCAGTGATTGGACACTTGTTCACCATGGTAAAAAGTCATTACTTAAAGCCATGGATTATTTACGTAAAAAATTTGATGGTGATAGTGTTAATGCTTGTTATCTACACAACGACCATCAAGGGCGAGTTTTTTATAATAAAGATTTGTCAGGATTTAATTTTGATCCTGTGCAGTTGCCTTTAAATGATGTATTAGCACAACTCATTGACCAAATCTCAAAGCCGCATCCCGATACCATTTATGTAGGTTCAACGAGCATTAAGCACTATTTCCCTGAATTATTGGAAGAAATTACAATCGATACCATGCCAGATGATGCATTAACGAATATCTGGATGGGTAATCAAACAAATATATCAGCGCATTATGATGTTGCACAAAACCTAGCATGTTCAGTCGTTGGAAGGCGTCGTTTTACTTTATTTCCGCCTGAGCAAATAGATAACCTTTATATTGGTCCGATAGATCTTGCTCCTGGAGGTCAGCCAATTAGCTTAGCTGATTTAACAAATCCCGATTTTGAGCGATACCCAAAGCTTAAACATGCCTTTAACGCTTCTCAAGTTGTCGAATTAGAAGTGGGTGATGCGTTGATTATTCCTAGCATGTGGTGGCATCAAGTTGAAGCCTTAGCACCATTTAATGTGTTAATTAACTACTGGTTTACATCGGGCTTGGGGCATTTAGGTCAACCGAGTAACGCTTTAATGCACGGTATTTTAAGTCTCCGTGACTTACCTAAAGTGCAAAAAGATGCTTGGAAAAAATTGTTCGATCATTATGTTTTTAACGATGAATACAGTAATTTTGAACATATCCAACCATCTGCACAAGGTGTTTTACGCTCTCCATTAAATGAAATAACGGCAAGAAAATTACGTGCGCAAATTCAAAATCAGTTAAGGCGCTAAAGTTTTAATATAGAATAAAAACAATAACCTAATAATCTAGGTACAAGTGGGGATTACAATGTCAAATAAAATTAAAAATGTAGTTATAGCTGGTGGCGGAACGGCTGGTTGGATGGCTGCTGCGGCTTTCTCAAAATTATTAGGAAAGCATATTTCAGTCACTTTAATTGAATCTGATAACATTCCTACCGTTGGTGTTGGTGAAGCGACAATCCCTACGCTTCATTTATTTCATGACCTGTTAAAAATTAAAGAGTCAGATTTTATGGCGGCAACGAATGCGACTTTCAAGCTTGGAATTTCTTTTGAGAACTGGAAACAAGTGAATGAAGATTATATGCATTCGTTTGGCTATATTGGCCAAAGTTGCTGGGCTGCTGGTTTCCAGCATTTTTGGCTCAAAGGTTATCAACAGGGGATAGCGAGTGACATTGGTGACTATTGCCCTGAACATTTAGCCTGTCGATTAGGTAAATTCGCCGCTTTACCTAATCAAGACCGCAACCATGCTTTTCATACCGATGCCGGTTTATATGCAAAGTTTTTACGTGCCATTTCTGAACAACATGGTGCCAAACGGGTTGAAGGTACTATTTCGAAAGTTAACCTTAATCATTCAAACGGTTTTATAAAATCGCTGACCTTAGCTGATGGTCAACAGATCAACGGCGATTTATTTATTGATTGCACAGGATTTAAAGGATTACTCATTGAAGAAGCACTTCATACTGGTTACGAAGATTGGCGTCACTGGTTACCTTGTGATAGCGCTATTGCAGTGCAAACAAGGCAAACTAAACCGTTAGTGCCGTACACACGCTCAATAGCGCATCCATCGGGTTGGCAATGGCAAATACCACTTCAAAATAGAATGGGTAATGGCTTAGTGTTTTGTAGTAAATACATGACAGACCAGCAAGCAAAAGACCTGCTGCTTGAAAACATTGAAGGTGACAAGCTCAATGAACCTAGAGTCCTGAAGTTTAAAACTGGTACTCGCCGTAAACACTGGAACAAAAACTGTGTAGCAATTGGTCTTGCTAGTGGCTTTATTGAGCCACTAGAATCCACGAGTATCCATTTAATTCAACAAAGTGTCGTTAGATTGATGCAAAGCTTACCTTCTACAGAAATGGAACCAGCTGTAGTTGATGATTTTAATCGAAAGATGCGACTTGAAATCGAAAATGTTCGCGACTTTATTGTGCTGCACTATCATGTAACTCAGCGAGATGACAGTGAGTTTTGGCGCTATTGTAAATCGATGGAAATACCAAAAAGCTTACAAGATAGAATTGATTTGTTTGTACAAAGTGCACAAGTATATAAAACAGATCAAGAATTGTTTGGCGAAGCGTCATGGTTACAAGTGATGATTGGACAAGGACTCATGCCCAAAGAATATCATCCAATCGTCGATAACATGTCTGACGAGGAGTTAGCGGGTTTTCTAAATACCATAAAATCAACAATTCAGAGAAGGGTAAACAGCTTACCTAATCATGTGGATTTTATTCAAAATTATTGCCGCTCTGCTGAAATGAGCTAAGTTAATTTTAAACATCTGCCATTTTTTATTTAACTTGGCTTTGATAAAACAGTAGGGCTAAATTTTTATAAGCTTGCTATTAGCTGATAGTTAACTGCTAACTTTTAAATAATTCTATTAGGAATAACAGATTATGATCAGTAAAAATTATCAGTTATCTCGTGTTTTTGTATCTAGTTTTTATCAATCCAAATTACTTGGTTTTTTGCTTCTATTATTTATTTCAGCTTGGTGTTGTACGATTAAACAAGTTAATGCCACGGGGTTTGATACGTTGCCTAAAAAGCAATTTAATGTATTAGTTTTTAGTAAAACCTCTGGTTGGCATCATAAATCTATATTAAATGGAGTAAAGGCAATAGAGGAATTGGCCGAGAGACATTTCTTCAATGCTATCTGGCATCAGGAAGCACATTATATTAATACCCAGTACCTTGCAGATGTGGATGTGGTTATTTTCTTGGCAACAAGTGGCGACATTTTAAATGAAAAGCAAAAGCAAGCACTCGAAACATATGTTCAAAGCGGTAAAGGTTTTGTAGGTATTCACAGCGCTGCTGATACTGAATACAGTTGGGAGTGGTACCATAAATTAATTGGCCATACGTTTATCATTCATCCAACAGTCCAAACTGCGCTCGTCAATAAAACTGCCATTGATTTTGTCGGATCTGAACAATTGCCTGCTTCTTTTTGGTTTACAGACGAGTGGTACGACTTTAGTGAGGCCAATACACCATCTTTGCAATACTTATTAACCGTAGACGAACAGACTTATCAAACGCAATCTGATTGGGGAAACAAACAGGGTGATGGGATGGGAGATTTTCACCCCATTGCGTGGTTTCAATATTTTGATGGTGGTCGCTCATTTTATACAGGCTTAGGTCATCTGGGTGCAGTGTATCAAGACCCGTTGTTTTTAGCCCATTTATACGGGGGCATTTATTGGGCGGCAACAGGCCTTGGTTATCGTCAGTAAAGTATTATTTAACCAGGAACTTTTGTTGTCAGTTTGAATAGCCCATTACCTGTTGTAATGAGCAGTGTTTTCATATCTTTTCCACCAAAAGCGACATTAGTCAATTTGGGTGCAATGAACACTGACTGAATCAAATTTCCTTTTTTATTATAAATTTTTATAAAACCCTCGTTATGACTTGTAGCATATAAATTGCCAGCACAATCAATAGCCATTCCATCAGGTGTATCTATACTAATTTTTTGCGTAATTTCTGCTAATGTCTTATCCGTTGTTAAGCGATAAACATAAATATGATGCGAGTAATCCCCGATATAAATATGCTTTTCATCCCTAGATAAAGCGATTCCATTAGGTTTATTAAGTGACTTATTAATAAGCTGGACATGACCTTGCTTGTTTAACATATAAACACCAGTATAAGGAGTTTGCTGCTCTCGTGGCCCTAACTGCCAATCAGGATCAGTAAAATACAGTATTTCATCTTTATCCATGACGGCATCATTAGGAGAATTAAATTGTTGGCCTTGAAACTGGTTAGTAATGACGTGTTGATTTAATGACGACAAATTCATCTTGCTGATACCACGGTTAGCATGATCAAGCAGGTATAACTCATTACCTTTAGCGTATAACCCATTCGTACCAACATTATTGATTAGTTTATTGACACCGTCTTGATGACTCCATGTAAAAATTGTTGAAATAGGTCCTGATGTCTGAGGCCCGTCAAAATCCATTTCTGAAAAATAAAACTGTTGTTTCACTGATGACCAGGTTGGTCCTTCGAGAAATCCTAGATCTTTAGTAATCAATTTTGGTGTGGGATTAACAGGTAAAGGTGGAATATCTGAATGACATTGTGCTTTTGTATCTATCGCAGCGTTTGCCTTGTTGTTTGAATAAGAGTTGATTGACCTTGTATCACTTGAGCTTTGAATAAATTCTTGTTGAGTGGCCTTATGAGGCTGAACAGGATTAGCGAAAACAGGAGAAGTAAAATAAAAGCTCATGCTAAAAACCAAAACCATATTTATGAAACAAAGATGTTTGCTGCCCATTTGATCCTTTTCCCAATATTCCCTGTTAATGATTGCTTAACATCATAATTACCTCGTATCTAATAGTCAAATTGACATTTAGTTGCGTCGTTATATATGCTTAAAAAAGTGAGGATAATTAAATCACTCATGAGGAAAAGCTAATTACAAAAGGAGGGGTAAATTGAATAGTCAAAGGTGTTCCAAGGGAAAAAGATACAAGAATATTACCAGTTCACTATATGGTGTTTATCTTAAGCCAATAATTATCTGTATTTTTACAAGTCTGTGTTTCTTTTCAGGGTATACGGTGGCGAATAATGAACAAACCCTAACTTTAGAGACTTTAAAAAATCACTATAATGGCCACTTTAAAGTTGGAGTTGCGATAAATGAATCAATCCTCAACGGTAATTCGCCTAAATTGACCGATATTGTAACGACTCAGTTCAATAGCATAACGTTAGAAAATGCCATGAAAGCTGAAGTTGTTAATCCTACACGTTCATATTATGAATTCACTGAAGCTGACAATTTTGTTGAGTTCGGTTTACAACATAAGATGTTCATTATTGGGCATACATTAGTTTGGCATAACCAAACACCTGATTGGTTTTTCTTACAACCTGACAACTCAGCAAATTCTTCTGAGCAGCAATTAGACAGAATGAAACAGCACATTAAACTTGTTGCAGGAAGATATGCTGGCAAAGTCGATGCATGGGATGTTGTTAATGAAGTGATTGGTGAGGATGGATATTATCGCCAAACGAATTGGGTTAAGGCCGTGGGTGATGGGGATAAACTTGTGAAATATGCATATCAGTTTGCTGCTGAATATGCACCCGATACAGAACTATATTACAACGATTTTAATGCATGGAGGCCAAATAAACGTGATGGCATCATCCGAATGGTCAAGTTACTACAGGATGAAGGCATTAGAATTGATGGTATCGGTATTCAAGCACATTGGGGACTTAATTATCCTGAAATTGAGCAAATTGAAGCAGCAATTGATGCATATGCAGCGCTCGGGTTAAAGGTAATGATTACAGAATTAGATATAGACGTACTACCATTTACCAAGCATGGGCAAGTCATTGGACAGGCTTTCTCACACCCACAATTTCAACTGTCAGAGTTTAAAGCATATTTAGACCCATATCGTGATGGTTTACCTGATTCGGTTCAAGTGCAACTTACTAAAAGATATCAGGCTTTGTTCGAATTGTTTTACCGTAAGAAGGATAAAATTGACCGAGTCACGTTTTGGGGAGTACATGACACAATGTCTTGGAAAAATGATTATCCTATTCCACAAAGAACAAACTATCCATTGTTATGGAATCGCGATTTAAGCTATAAACCTGCTCTAACTTCAATCTTGAACATACCGAAAATTCAATAACGGGCTAAATCTAGTATTGTGTAGCTAGTTCTAAGTTACGCAATATTTGATCAAACAATATTTTTAGTAACTATCTGAATTATTGTGAATAGATACATGACAACTGATTTATAAGTTGACCCAAAATCGCCAACAAATGATCTAAATTTTATCCTTGAAGCCTTTTGTAATGGGCATCAAGGGTATCTTTCAAAAATGATTGTTTATTGAAACAGCGTTAAGTGAATTTATCTGCTTAAAATCACATCAGAAAAAATAAACAAATAAACTTTATCAAGCCCAAATTGCCATCATTTAATTTTACTTAACATTAAGTAATGCCTTTATTTGCCAATAATTTAGTAAACCAAATTGTTTATCATTTGTGTGTATTACCAGTATCGGTATTGTGCTCTTTAAAATAGATAGATTAAAAATTCAGCTTGTTGTCAAAAAGACCATATGTTAGTTTTTTGTTATTCGGTTTAAAAAGCAGTCACTGAATAAGAGATAAAACAATCAAAAAATCATTTGGGCTTTCTTTGCCTTAAAACTGAATCTATTTAAGGATTAGTTAATGAACAAGCATGTAAAAAACAGTGGGTTATGCGCGTTAGCGTTAGCCACCTTAACAATAAATATTGCGGAGGCTGCTCCGCAAAAAAAATCGGATTGGAAAAAGTTTAATTTTTTCAGCCATGTCGAAACTCTTGCAGATGCAAGTAAAAAAGCACGTAAAAAAGTGGGGACGGCACCGAGTTATGGTGTCATGGCTTCAGGTGAAGAAGATTATTTATCACTACTTGCATCTGAGTTTAACTATATTACTCCTGAGAACGTAGCAAAGTGGGGACCTTTGCAACCTGTTAGCGCTAATGAATGGGATTTTAGTGCTTTTGATTCCATGTTGGCGGTTACCCAAGACAACAAACAAAAAGTTAAAGGGCACGCATTAATTTGGCACAGACAGGCACCAAATTTTGTCAATGAACAAGTTGATGCAGCAACGCTAGCACAAATGATTGATAATCATATCACCACCACAATGCAATATTATGCAGGTGAAATTTATGCCTGGGATGTTGTTAATGAGGTTATGGGTGATGATGCTAACTATAGACAATCAGTTTTTTACAAAAAATTAGGAAAATCTTATATTACTGATGCCTATATTTCAGCAAGGGCTGCTAATCCAAGAGCGAAATTATTTTACAACGATTATGGTATTGATTCCATCAATGCTAAATCAGATGCCGTTTATACCATGATGGCTGAATTAATTGCTGATGGTGTACCTATTGATGGAATAGGGTTTCAAATGCACCTAGATGCCGCTTCTGCACCTAGTACTGAAGAAATGACTGTAAATTTACAACGTTTTGCGGATCTTGGCTTATCAGTCAACATTAGTGAGATTGACGTTAGAATATCTTCACTTCCTTGGGACGACGTCACCAATCTAGCGATACAACAACAAGTTTATCATCGTGCTGTGAATGCATGTATGAATGTACGTCAATGTGATGCGTTTACGCTTTGGGGGTTCACTGACAAATACACCTGGATTGATGGAGAGTTTGGTGAAGATGATCCACTCATCTATGATGATCAATATCAACGTAAACCGGCATATTTTGGTGTTGCAGATGGTTTATTAAAAATTGAAGCTGATGAAGCAGGGCAACTACCCAATTTGATCGCTAACGGTAATTTAGAAATCGGTCTTGATGGCTGGTCGACCTGGGCTGGTGAACTTAAGCGAACCGCTTTTTTTGCAAAAAATGGCCGTGGTGGATTAAGAGTAAAGAACCGTACTGAAAATTGGCATGGGGCAGTTTACGATATCAGTGAAGTTATAAAACCCGCTCAAGAGTACGATACTAGTGTTTGGACTCGCGTACTTGCACGAAATCAACAAGTATCATTAAGTTTAATGACACAGTGTGATAGTGAAGGTGCGATATACCAATCCTTAGATACAGTCTCTCCTCGACTTTTTCGTTGGTCTCAAATTACGGCAAGCTTTACAACACCTGATTGCGACTCATTAACGGCATCTTTATATATAGAAGGCCCACAAGCAGGTATAGACTTATTTGTTGATGGCTTAACCCTTAGACCTAAACGCTTAGTGCCGAATACTGAAGGATTTGGGCCTAATCTAATTGATAATAGTGATTTTGAGCAAGTTAATCATGAATGGTTTCCATTTGGTGATCCTGTCTTAACAATAACAACTGATAATGCCTATTCGGGGTCGCAAAGCCTGCTTGCTGTCGACAGAACAGAAACCTGGCAGGGACCTGCATTAGATTTAACCAACATAGTAACAGCGGGTAATTCATATCAGTTATTTGCACAGAGTTTAATTTCAGCTTCTCAAGCCACCGTAAAAGCGACTATTCGAGTAACTTGTCCAGCTGGGGATCAATATATTGGTGTAGGAGGGACGACAGCCAGCAATACTGAGTGGCGTTTACTTGGCGGCTTGGTCACTATTCCTAATTGTAACTTCATTGAAGCTGTATTGTATTTTGAAGGGCCATCTCCTGAGGTAAATATATTCTTAGATGACGTGGTATTACATGAAGCCATCACGCAACCCATTAACGCGGTTATACAATATAGTGATTTTGAACATGGTCTTGATAGCTGGAGTGCGTGGGGCGGAGATTTACAAGTTACTTCAGCGCAGGCATATCAGGGGACTCAAAGTGCATTATTATCTAATAGAACTGGCACATGGCAAGGACCATTAATTGATTTATTATCACGTGTTCAAGCGGGTCAATTGATTAATATTAATGGATATACACGCATTGAAGGTATTGAATCCAATCCTGTTAACATTACAGTTAAAACACTCTGTGCTGGTGAAACAGAGCAATATCAACAATTAGCCAGTGTTCAAGCAACTAATGATGGTTGGACAGCTATAAATGGTTCGTTAACCTTACCAAATTGCCAATTGGAAGAGGTATTTGTTTACTTTGATGGACCTGTTATTGATGCAAATATCTATCTAGATGAAGTGACTATAAGTACAGAATTACTTGAAGACCCAAATAATCTCATCACGAACCCTCATTTTGAACAGGATACACAAGGTTGGGTAACATGGGGAGATGCAAATATTAGCCAAACTGATATCGATGCTCATTCAGGAAACTTTAGTGCATTGGTTCAAAATAGGACTGCAGAATGGCAGGGCGCCGTATATGATTTATTACCTACGGCAACAGCTGGTCAGACTTATCAAATCACGGCTTGGTCTAAAATCAGCAGCATGAGCACTATTGAACACAATATCTCTATTACAGTTAAATCACGTTGTGAAGGAGATAGTGAACAGTATAACGGCGTAGGCGCTGGGTTGATCAATAATCTTGATTGGCAACAAGTCACCGGTGAATTAGTGGTACCAGAATGTACATTAGCGGAGTTATTTATGTATTTTGATGGATTACCTATAGGAGTGGATTACTTATTAGATGACGTATCAGTTAATCCATAACTAACATTTTTATCCCCCCCCAACAAAACACCATTGATTATTGATGGTGTTTTTTTTGAGGCACAAAAAAACCAGCTTACGCTGGTTTAAAAGTTAAAGATGGTACAACTGAGTGGATTCGAACCACCGACCCCCACCATGTCAAGGTGGTGCTCTAACCAGCTGAGCTACAGTTGTATAATATCTTTTAAATGGTACAACTGAGTGGATTCGAACCACCGACCCCCACCATGTCAAGGTGGTGCTCTAACCAGCTGAGCTACAGTTGTATCGTTTAAAGACTACATATTCATGTAATCTTTGGAACGAGCGATATATTACGGTATACGTCGCTTGATGCAAGTAAAAAAACAAAAAAATTGTTTGAATGGTGAATTGCTGTTCAAATTGAATCTTATTACAGCACAAAGGCTAAGATTTATTTTATTTCCGCTGTAAAACTAAGATTTTATTTGGTTAATTCAAATCGATAGTCGCTATTAACTGCGTTCTTCAATGACTGCTTTCAATTTCCCAGATTTTTGTATGTATCTTAGACGCAGGGCAAATAATATTGCAGCACTAGTTAGGCCTGCAATAAGACCAATCCAAAAACCGTGTGCACCCATGGCTGGTACAATGATATCGGTTCTTGCTAATAAGTAACCTAACGTCATTCCGATAGCCCAATAAGACACAAGGGTAATATAAAAGGCACTTTGAGTATCTTTATAACCACGTAATGCACCTGCAGCAACCACTTGGATTGAGTCTGATAGCTGATACAGTGCCGCTAGGAACATTAAGCTACCAGCTAACGCGACCACTTCAGGGTTGTTATTATACAGTAGGGCAATTTGGGTTTTAAATAACACTGTGATCACGGCCGTAATGACGGCTAATGAAAAAGCAATGAATAACCCTATCTTGGTAACTAAGTTAGATATGTCGAGTTTGTCTTGTCCTAAGTAATAACCCACCCGGATAGACACTGCAATACCAATAGATAATGGCAACATAAATACGATAGATGAAAAATTTAGCGCTATCTGATGTCCAGCAACAACAGTTGCACCTAGTGGAGCTAACAATAATGCAATGACGGCGAATAAACTGACTTCAAAAAATAATGCCATTGCGATCGGCATACCGTGCTTCAACATTTCCCAAATGGTTTTCCAATTAGGTTTATTAAGGCGTTTAAAAGGTTCGATTTCGGCGAATTTTTGATGAAATTGCATGTAAATCATCATAGCAATCATCATAGCCCAAAATACGAGTGCTGTTGCAATACCACAACCTGCGCCGCCCATCGCTGGAACACCAAAATGTCCATAAATAAAAATATAATTAGCAGGAATATTCACAGCTAAACCAACAAAGCCGATGATCATAGTCGGTAGTGTATAGGAAATACCTTCAGAGCAACCTCTGAGTATCTGATACAAAATAAACGCTGGAACACCCCACATAAAACCATGTAAATATCCAGCACTTAACTCAGCAAGTTCTGGTTCTAATTCCATCATGTCGAAAATAGTTTGCGCAAATGAGAGGAACAGCAACACACCCAGACTACCAATTATGGCAATATAGAAAGCTTGTGACATGAGAGGTTGAATCGCTTTAGGATTATTTGCACCATGATGATGGGCAAATACAGGCGTAAATGCGAGAATAAGTCCTTGCACAAATAACAGTGCTGGTAACCAAAGACTAGTACCAATAGCAACCGCTGCCATATCAACAGCACTAACTCGACCTGCCATTACAGTGTCAATAAAGCCCATCATGGTTTGTGTAACTTGGGCAATTAAAACGGGCAAAGCTAATTGGATTAACTTTTTGGCTTGAAAGCCTGTGTGATTCATTAAGAAACCTTATAACTAACGAGTGAAAATATGTTTACTGGTATCGTTCAAGCCACTTGTGAAGTGGTTTCAATTATAGAGCAAAGTGGTTTAAAAACATTTGAAGTTAATATTCCAGAAGAACTACAACAAGGACTTGAGACAGGTGCAAGTGTTGCCAATAATGGAGTTTGTTTGACTGTCACTAAACTTGAGAATAATAGTGTTTATTTCGATGTAATGGAAGAGACCTTACAAGTGACAAACCTGAATTTTGTTGAGCCAGGTAACAAAGTTAATATTGAGCGCTCATTAACGTTCGGTAAAGAGATTGGCGGACATATTTTGTCTGGTCACGTACACACAATGGCAGAAGTGACAGAAATTAGTCAAACGGATAAACATTACAACATAACACTTGCTGTACCTGCACAGTGGATGGACTATATTTTTTATAAAGGATTTATAGGTGTTAATGGTTGTAGTTTAACCGTTGGTGAATTAAGTGATAACAACTTTAAGTTGCACTTGATCCCTGAAACATTAAAATTGACTAATTTGAGTGATATTACTATTGGCGATCGAATCAATATAGAAATCGATAGCCAAACTCAAGTTATTGTAGACACTGTAGAACGTATATTAGCTAAAAAAGCGCTAGCCTAGTCTAACCCAAAACGATGAGCTTCCTTCATCGTTTAGTGTTCCACCAAGCACTAGCGTAGGTTAATTAATATAGTTGCTCATCATCGGTATCTATAAATAGTTGAATGGTGCGATTGGCATCATTCACTAATAAGGTCATGTGAATTGGGTTACAGCATACTCTGCAATCGTCATAATATTCTTGATCTCCGCAACTTGTATCTATATGAACATGCTGATTATGTCCACAATGTGGGCAACTGATCACTCTGCTGACTAAATTCATAACATACTCCTTTATATAGCTTCAACATTGTCCGAAACCTGTTCAATTGGGTCAAAATTACGCTTTAGGATTAAATTATAGTTGAGTGTCAAAGTAAGGATATAAAATCTTAGTATGGGATTATCTATCAGCATTTTTTTGTATTGATCATCTATTATGCTGTTCATATCAATTAATTTATCGATAACAAGCTCTATTACTCCGCATTACTTGATTGCAAAAGGGCTTTTCAATTAGAATGCAAACTCATGCCGCTATTAACTCAGGCTCCTGTAATGTCTGTAGTTTGGTGGCATTTCTTTTTTATTTATTATTACCAAGTGGCCCTACGTGTGGGTCACCACTGGATAAGGAAATATAATGCCTATTATTACATTGCCTGATGGCAGCAAACGCGAGTTTGCAGATTCTGTATCAACATTAGATGTCGCAGCCGACATTGGTCCTGGTTTAGCTAAAGCTTGTATCGCTGGCCGCGTTAATGGCGAGCTAGTAGACGCTTGTGACTTGATCACAAAAGACTCAGAATTGTCTATCATTACGGCTAAAGACGAAGAAGGTGTTGAAATACTTCGCCATTCTTGTGCGCATTTATTAGGGCATGCTATTAAGCAAATGTGGCCTGAAACCAAAATGGCGATTGGTCCAGTTATCGATAACGGTTTTTACTACGACATCGATTTAGACCACAAGCTAACGCAAGAAGATATTGATGCGCTTGAAAAGCGTATGTTGGCATTAGCAAAAACAAATTATAGTGTTGTTAAGAAAGTTGTTTCTTGGCAAGAAGCTCGTGACACTTTTGAGTCACGTGGCGAAGAATACAAAATTGCAATTCTTGATGAAAATATTAGCAAGGATTCAACACCTGCTTTATATCACCATGAAGAATATACTGACATGTGTCGTGGTCCGCATGTGCCAAACATGAAATTCTGTCATCACTTTAAACTAATGAGTGTTGCAGGTGCATACTGGCGCGGTAACTCTGATAACAAGATGTTGCAGCGTGTTTATGGTACAGCTTGGGCAGACAAAAAAGCATTAAAAGTGCATTTGAACCGTCTTGAAGAAGCGGCAAAACGTGATCACCGTAAAATTGGTAAGCAACTTGATCTATACCATATGCAAGAAGAAGCACCAGGTATGGTGTTCTGGCATAACGACGGTTGGAGTTTATATCTAGAACTTGAGAAGTTTATTCGTCAAAAGCTAGGCCAATATACTTACCAAGAAGTTAAAGGTCCGTTGATGATGGATCGTAACTTATGGGAACGTTCAGGCCACTGGGACAAATATGCTGACGCGATGTTTACCACAAACAGTGAAAATCGTGAGTATGCGATTAAACCAATGAACTGTCCTGGTCACGTTCAAATCTTTAATCAAGGACTAAAATCTTACCGCGACTTACCATTGAAAATGGCTGAGTTTGGTTGTTGTCATCGTAATGAACCGTCTGGTTCACTTCACGGCTTAATGCGTGTACGAGGCTTTACCCAAGATGATGCACATGTTTTCTGTACTGACGAGCAAGTACAAGAGCAGGTAAGTGAATGTATCCAAATGGTTTACGATACTTATGGTAGCTTTGGCTTCAACAATATCGTTGTTAAATTATCGACACGCCCAGAAAAGCGTATCGGTGATGATGATATGTGGGATAGAGCAGAAGAGGCACTTAAGCAAGCTTTAGATGCAAATAACATTGAATTTGAAGTGTTACCAGGTGAAGGCGCATTCTACGGCCCGAAAATCGAATTTACATTACATGACTGCTTAGACCGTGCTTGGCAGTGTGGTACTGTCCAATTAGATTACGCATTACCAGCGCGTCTTGGTGCAACTTACGTTGCAGAAGATAACACTCGCCAGACACCAGTTATGATCCATAGAGCTATTTTAGGGTCTCTTGAACGTTTCTTAGGTATTCTTATTGAAGAATATGCAGGTAAATTCCCAACATGGCTTGCACCTGTGCAAGTAATTGTTATGAATATTACTGATAAACAGTCTGATTATGTTGACGAAATTGTTAAAACTTTCAAAGAAAGTGGCATTCGTGCATCTAAAGACTTGAGGAATGAGAAAATAGGCTTTAAAATACGTGAACATACGCTTAAGCGTGTACCTTATTTATTGGTCGTAGGCGATCAAGAAATGGAAAATAAGGAAGTTGCGGTAAGAACACGTGACGGTATCGATTTAGGTAAGATGAAAATCAATGATTTCGCTGCCAAGATACAAGAACAAATTTCTAGCCGTAGTCTATTATTGTTGGAGGAATAGGTCATAAAGATCAAGAGAGCAGCAGGGCGACAGCCAGCCCCTAATCGTATTAACGATGAAATCACTGGCGTACCAGAAGTTCGTTTATCGGATATCAATGGTGAGGCAGTTGGAATCGTTAGTATTTCACAGGCACAGGAATTAGCTGACGAAGCAGGTGTAGACCTAGTAGAAATCAGCCCTAATGCTGAGCCACCTGTCTGTCGCATAATGGACTACGGTAAGTTCCTTTTTGATAAAGCGAAAGCACAAAAGGAACAAAAGAAGAAGCAGAAACAGGTCCAGCTGAAGGAAATAAAATTCCGTCCTGGCACTGATGAAAACGACTATCAGGTAAAACTACGCAACCTGATTCGTTTTCTTGAAGATGGGGACAAAGCGAAAATTACGCTGCGTTTCCGTGGTCGCGAAATGGCACACCAAAGCCTAGGTATGGATCTTTTGAACCGTATCAAAGGTGATTTGGAAACATATGCTGTAGTTGAATCTTTCCCTAAAATGGAAGGTCGACAAGCAGTTATGGTCCTCGCACCTAAAAAGAAATAGTAGGGCAACCCACTAAAAAGTAGCAAAGTCCTTTTGAGGGTTTTGCTCGCCTTACGTTTTATTAATGTCCCAATGCGGAGTTTTAGCAATGCCTAAAATGAAAACAGATAAGGGTGTTCAAAAGCGCTTCAGAAAAACCGCTAATGGTTTCAAGCGTAAACAAGCACACTTACGTCATATTTTGACAAAGAAGAGCACTAAGCGTAAACGTCACTTACGTGCTAAATGTTTAGTTGCAAAGTCTGATGTGCCAGCAATCGCACGTCAACTACCATACGCTTAATTAAAGGAGATATGAACAATGCCTAGAGTTAAGCGTGGTGTAACCGCTCGTGCTCGTCACAAGAAAGTACTTAAATTAGCCAAAGGTTATTACGGAGCTCGCTCACGTACTTACCGCGTTGCTGTTCAAGCAGTAACTAAAGCTGGTCAATATGCTTACCGTGACCGTCGTCAGAAGAAACGTCAATTCCGTCAACTTTGGATTGCACGTATCAATGCGGCTTCTCGTCAAAATGGTCTTTCTTATAGCCGTTTCATTAATGGCCTTAAAAAAGCATCAATCGAAATCGATCGTAAGATTTTGGCTGACATCGCTGTATTCGACAAAGTAGTTTTCACTACTTTAGTTGAAAAAGCAAAAGAAGCTTTAGCTAAGTAATTAGCTATTATGCTTAAAGAAGGAGCCTTCGGGTTCCTTTTTTTATGCCCCAAATTCTTATAGGATAGTAAAAACACCGAATAAAATGTTGTGTTAATACTTTAGAGAATAGGTGTACTTACATGGAACAGTTACACACTGAACGATTGCAAATCAGTTTAATGACACTCAACGATGGCGACTTGTTGTTTGAGTTAGATCAAGACCCTGCTGTGATGCAATACATAAACGGTGGCAAAGTCACTTCAGCGCAAGAAATAGAAGACATTTATATTCCGAGGTTAGCTAAATACATCAACCCAGAACGAGGTTGGGGACTTTGGAAAGTATCTCTTAAAGAGCATCCTAGTTCTTTTCTTGGTTGGATACTCATTCGACCTATGCATTTCTTCACTCTGTCTCCTTCATATTCTGATTTAGAAATTGGCTGGCGTTTTAAACAATCAACATGGGGAAGAGGAATAGCGACTGAAAGTGCAAAAGCTGTGATGGAGCATTTGCTTACAACTCAGCAAAACATAAAGCACTTTTCCGCCATTGCAGATGAAGAAAACCTAGCTTCAATTAATATAATGAAAAAACTGGGTATGAAATATATTGAAAAACTGTCGCACCCTGATGTGGAAGGCGATGTAGACGTTGTTTTATATTCAAAAGACACAAATAAAGCCAACTAAATAGTTGGCTTTATTCTAAAAATAGCAATTTATTTTTGAGCGTCTAAGAAACGTTCAGCATCTAACGCTGCCATACAACCAGAACCGGCAGATGTAATAGCTTGACGATAATGTTGATCCATAACGTCACCACAAGCATAAATACCTTCAATACTCGTTTGGGTAGCATTTCCTTGTAGTCCACTATTTACAGTAATATAACCATGATTCATGGTTAATTGACCATCAAAAATACCGGTATTTGGACTATGACCAATAGCAATAAATACACCCGCAACGTCTAAATCTGAAATCGCACCATCTTTAGTACTCTTCATCTTTAGACCCGTAACACCCATATTATCGCCAACAACTTCATCGAGAGTTTGATCTAAATGTAGAATAATGTTGCCACTCGCTACTTTATCCATTAATCGGTTGATTAAGATTTTTTCAGAGCGGAAACTATCTCTACGATGAATCAAATGAACTTCTGATGCGATATTACTTAAATATAGTGCTTCTTCAACGGCAGTATTACCACCACCTACAACGGCCACTTTTTGATTTCGATAAAAGAATCCGTCACAGGTTGCACAAGCAGAAACACCACGTCCCATGAATGCCTCTTCAGAAGGCAAACCTAGATATTTAGCTGACGCACCTGTTGCGATAATTAAGGCATCACAAGTGAATTCACCGTTGTCACC
The DNA here is from genome assembly GCF_041468985.1 of Shewanella sp. 10N.286.52.A9. Taxonomy (NCBI): domain Bacteria; kingdom Pseudomonadati; phylum Pseudomonadota; class Gammaproteobacteria; order Alteromonadales; family Shewanellaceae; genus Shewanella; species Shewanella sp. 10N.286.52.A9. The sequence continues at coordinate 91,794 of NZ_JBFRJQ010000027.1, forward strand.
TTTTAATTTAAATGGGCGCTCACTGAAATCAACTTCGTTAATATGGTCAAAGATAATCTCTGTATCAAACTTTTCAGCATGCTGCTGCATTCTTTCCATTAATGCAGGGCCAGTAAGATCATTCGCGTCACCAGGCCAGTTTTCAACTTCGGTCGTTGTCGTAAGCTGTCCACCTTGTTGCATACCAGTGATCATAACTGGTTTTAAATTTGCGCGTGCAGCATAAACTGCAGCCGTGTAACCAGCAGGGCCAGAACCTAATATCAGTAGGTTAATATGACGTGCTTGACTCATTGTTGTATATCTCCGTATTCATATGCCTAAGCAATTTGAATGGATTGTAGGGAATTTAACGGGGCGGGTAAAGCGCAGTTCGGTCTAACTTATAGATTGCTTTAATCGACTATGTACACAAAAGACACCAAAGTGGTGCCTTTTTATACTTATTTTCAGCGCTTACTTGTTAAAACGAAATATGGCAGCTCGGCAAGTCATTCTTTTCTAGATAATTTTGGTGGTATTCTTCGGCAATGTGAAAACGCTTTAATGGTACAATTTCAGTAACAATTTGACGGTTTCCCCATTTGCCACTGGCGATTAATTGTTGTTTTGCTGACTCAGCTATTTCTTTTTGTTGATCATCATGGAAAAAGATAGTGCTTCTATACTGTGTGCCAATATCTTCACCTTGTTGATTCAAGGTCGTCGGATTATGATTTTGCCAAAAAACAGCGACTAAGGTTTCGTACGAGACGATGGTTTCGTCAAATTCAACTTGAACTACTTCGGCATGGCCAGTGTTACCCGCTTTAACTTCAGCATAAGTTTGGTATTGATCATTCCCGCCCATATAACCGCATTTGGCATCTAAAACACCTTCTACTTGTTTAAAGAAGTATTCGACGCCCCAAAAACAGCCTGCACCAAATGTTGCTAATGTCATAGTTATACCCATAAAGAAGTCTAGATGGCTAAAAGTATATTTGTTCACAGCAGGAATGCAAGCAAAGATTTACATTTTGTTAAATGACACTTAACGTTAGCGTTCATTGAATGTGTTAGAATCAACACGATTATGAAACCTATTCGTTTAAACGTCTTTCAAGGAGTCTTTGTGTTTCAGCAATTAATGGACGATCATGACTTTCTCGCTTTTACTTTGGCCAATATTGATAAGCCTTTAAAAAGCCAAGCATTCACATTATCAAATCAAACAACAGTCACAATCTTAGATAATGGTGTAATAAGCTTTAGCCCCGCATCTGGCTCTACAAAGGATGTGGTTTTATCATGTGCCATTCATGGTAATGAAACCGCGCCTATAGAAATATGTAATAAACTCATCAGTGATTTACTTACTTGTAAAATAGAAACGCTGCATCGTGTTTTATTCATTATTGGTAACCCTGATTCTATATTGACTCAAACACGCTTTGTTGAAGAGAACATGAACCGTTTGTTTTCAGGTGCTCATTCAGATGGAGAAGGGCTGATAAATAAAGAGCGAGTGAGAGCTAAAGCGCTAGAACAATACGTCAGTGATTTTTTCAATGACAATGATAACTCGCAGCGTATTCATTACGATTTGCACACTGCTATCAAGCCTTCAAAGCATGAAAAGTTTGCGATATATCCCTACAGACCAGGCAGAGCATTCAGTGCAAAACAAATAATGTTTTTAGCAGGCTGCGATGTAGATACGATTTTGTTTCATCACGAACCCACAACAACATTTAGTTATTTTTCATCAGAGCAATTTAAAGCTGATGCGTTTACCGTTGAGCTAGGTAAAGTTATGCCATTTGGTGAAAATGATATGCATAAATTTGCAAATACCCACAAAATGTTAGCGGCGCTAATTACTCAAATAGAACCAGAATTAGCAGTATTCGATAGCAATAAACTCAACCTGTATAAAGTATCACGTTCAATCAATAAGCATTTTGATGATTTTGCTTTTTCATTTTCTAAGACGACTGAAAACTTTACAGGCTTTGAGCAAGGCCAGACTTTAGCAATTGAAAATAATCAACAGATAAAGGTTATAGAGCCCTACGAAGCTATCGTTTTTCCAAATGAAAATGTACCTGTTGGGCAACGCACGGTATTATGTTTAGTACCAGCGCCCAATGAAGATATTCAATAACTTGTAAAGTTAGATATACAAATTTTTTGCAAGGTTATTTACCAACAAGAAAGCACATTAGTTGATAGTAAGTTTACGTTAACGTAATGTGCTTTCGCATATAATAAATTAAGCTTTATTTTATAAGGCCTCAGATAACAAGAGCATAATATGAGCAACGCACCGCTGAATAATGAAACAGTGCATCGTGTCAGCTTCTTAGACAAAGCGTCATTGCACATTCCTATTTTAAAAATTCTGCAAGCAGACGGTACCACATATGAAAATGCGGTGATGCCTGTCATTGATCAAGCACTAGCTGAACGTATTTACGACACTTGTGTATTTACCCGTGTTTTAGACGAACGTATGTTAAGTGCGCAGCGTCAAGGTCGGATTAGTTTTTACATGACCTGTACTGGTGAAGAAGCCTCAATTATTGGTAGTACAGCTGCGCTTGATGATGGCGACGTAATTCTTGCCCAGTACCGTGAGCATGCTTCTTTACGCTATCGTGGTTTCACCACAGAGCAGTTCATGAATCAAATGTTCAGTAATGAGAAAGATTTAGGCAAAGGGCGTCAAATGCCTATTCATTACGGCAGTAATGAACTTAATTATCAAACCATTTCTTCACCTCTAGCGACGCAAATACCGCAAGCAACAGGTGTTGCTCATGCATTCAAGTTACAAGGTAAACGTAACGTAGCAATTTGCTACTTTGGTGAAGGTGCAGCTTCAGAAGGTGATTTTCATGCTGGCTTAAATATGGCCGCAGTGCTTAAGTCTCCGACTATCTTTTTCTGCCGTAACAATGGTTACGCCATTTCAACTCCAACCGAAGAGCAATTTGCTGGTAATGGTATTGCGAGTCGTGGTGTTGGTTATGGTATGCACACTATTAGAGTTGATGGTAATGACATGCTTGCAGTATTAGCTGCAACACAACAAGCTAGAGCTTATGCACTTGAGCATAATGCACCAGTGTTGATTGAAGCGATGACATATCGTCTTGGTGCGCATTCATCATCGGATGATCCTTCAGGTTATCGCTCTAAAGAAGAAGAAGCCAAGTGGGAACAACATGATCCCGTAAAACGCTTTAAGCTTTGGATGATCAATAAAGATTGGCTAAACGAAAAAGATGACGCTGCTCAGTATGAACATTACCGAGAAGAAGTGTTAAACGCAGTAAAAGTCGCAGAGAAAGTGCCATTACCGCACCTTGACTCATTGATTACAGATGTATTGGATAAGCCAACGCCAGCCCTTGAAAAGCAATTGGCAGAGCTAAAACAACATATTAAGAAATATCCAAAGTCATATCCAAAAAGTGCAGGGAGAATTTAATCGTGGCTGAAATGAATATGTTACACGCCATCAACGATGCGTTATCAATCGCAATGACTGATGATGAGCGCATGGTAGTATTTGGCGAAGATGTTGGCCATTTTGGTGGTGTTTTCCGTGCAACTTCTGGTTTACAAGAAAAATTTGGTCGTGAACGTTGTTTCAATACACCGTTAACAGAACAAGGCATTGCAGGTTTTGCCAATGGTCTTGCCTCTAACGGCATGACAGCAGTTGCTGAAATTCAATTTGCTGATTACATTTTTCCAGCCTTTGATCAAATCGTGAATGAAACTGCCAAATTCAGATACCGCAGTGGTAATCAGTTTAATGTCGGTGGTTTAACCTTTAGAACACCTTACGGTGGTGGTATTGCAGGTGGTCATTATCATTCACAATCTCCTGAGGCTTACTTCACACAAACTCCAGGATTAAAGGTTGTAGTACCCCGTAATCCAGAACAAGCTAAAGGATTATTGTTAGCATCAATTCGCGATCCTAACCCTGTTATCTTTTTTGAACCTAAACGTTTGTATCGTGCATCTGTTGGCGAAGTACCTGCTGGTGATTTTGTTATCGAACTCGGTAAAGCCGAAGTCGTTAAAGTAGGTAGCGATATAACCTTGTTAGGTTGGGGCGCTCAGATGGAAATTTTAGAAAAAGCGGCCAAAATGGCAGAAAAAGACGGTATTTCTTGTGAAATTGTCGATTTACGTACTTTGTCTCCATGGGATGTTGATACCGTAGCTGCATCGGTTAAGAAAACTGGAAGGCTTCTGATAAACCACGAAGCACCTTTAACAGGTGGTTTTGCTGGTGAAATTGCTGCGCAAATCCAACAAGAATGTTTTTTACACCTAGAGTCGCCAATCAGCCGTGTTTGTGGTCTTGATACACCATATCCATTAATTCTTGAAAAAGAATACATGCCTGATGAGCTAAAAACTTATGAAGCTATTAAAGCCTCAGTCAATTTTTAGGAGCAAGATATGATTAAAGATTTTATTTTGCCTGACATTGGCGAAGGTGTGGTTGAATGTGAGTTAGTTGATTGGATGGTCAAAGAAGGCGATGTTATCGTTGAAGATCAACCTATCGCTGACGTTATGACAGATAAAGCATTAGTACAAATTCCAGCACCACATGGTGGCGTTGTGACTAAGTTATACTATGCAAAAGGTGAAATCGCTAAAGTACATGAGCCTTTATACGCCGTTGATATTGAAGCTACGTCAGCCGAGCAAACAAAACAAAGTTCATCACAGATTAACGATGATCAAGTATCGACTGAACAGCAGAATGTAGAAATTAGCTCAACGACTGATTCAGTAACCGTATCTGGTAAAGCTGTTGAAGAATTCCTTTTACCGGATATCGGTGAAGGTATTGTCGAATGTGAATTAGTTGAGTGGCTTGTAGAAGAGGGGGATCAAGTCGTTGAAGATCAACCCATTGCCGATGTCATGACTGATAAAGCGTTAGTACAAATACCAGCAATTAAAAATGGTAAAATTGTTAAGCTGCATTATCGAAAGGGTCAACTTGCTAAAGTTCATGAACCTTTATTCGCTATTGAAGTCGAATCAACTAGTTCAGTAGTGGAATCTACGCAAGTAGAAACAGCAACGACAACACCGGCTTCAACGACTACTTCAGTACCACAAGGAAAAGCATTAGCAAGTCCTGCCGTTCGTCGCTTAGCGAGAACGTTAGATATCAACATTGCTAATGTACCCGGCAGTGGTAAGAATGGTCGAGTATATAAAGAAGATGTAGAAAACTTTGCCAATGGCAGTTCATCGAATGCACAGGCTCAACCTGTGACGACTCCGACACCATCACCTGTTAACGACACGGTTTCACAGTCTATTGTCAAACAAGCTGCAGATACAGTAGAGCCAATTAAAGGCGTAAAAGCGGTTATGGCTAAGATGATGGTTGAGTCAGTTTCAACTATTCCTCACTTTACTTATTGTGAAGAGTTTGATTTAACAGAATTAGTTGCACTTCGTACTGAGATGAAAGAACGTTATTCATCAGATGAAGTAAAACTAACCATGATGCCTTTCTTTATGAAGGCAATGTCTTTAGCAATCAATTCATTCCCAGTGATGAACAGCCAAGTTAATTCAGATTGTAGCGAGTTAACATACAAGGCAAGTCATAATATTGGTATGGCCGTTGATTCAAAAGTGGGTTTGCTAGTACCAAATGTCAAAGACGTACAAGATAAATCTATTCTTGATGTTGCCGCAGAAATCACGCGACTAACTAACGCCGCTAGAAGTGGACGAGTCAGCCCAGCGGATTTAAAAGGTGGCACGATTTCAATTTCTAATATTGGCGCTTTAGGTGGCACAGTAGCCACGCCAATTATCAATAAACCTGAAGTCGCAATTGTTGCTTTAGGTAAACTACAGGTATTGCCTCGATTTAATGCTAAAGGTGAAGTTGAAGCACGTAAGATTATGCAAGTGAGTTGGTCTGGCGATCATCGTGTTATTGATGGTGGCACCATTGCTCGTTTTTGTAATTTGTGGAAAAAATATCTTGAGCAACCACAAGAAATGCTATTAGCGATGAAGTAGTCATCATTGTTTTCAGCATAATCAAATTAAAGGACGCTAATGCGTCCTTTAATTTTGTTAAGTGTTTTTGTATAATCCTCGGACGTTGTAACTTCTCGGAACCATAATGATCACCTCGGCACCGAATATTGACTCTATTGAATATCCTTTTCCTGCTAAACCTGCTGTGTTGTCAGACGCTGAAAAAGCAGATTACAAAGCAAGAATTAAACAGTTATTAATCGAACAAGATGCTGTTTTAGTTGCACACTATTATACCGATCCTGAAATACAAGCTCTGGCAGAAGAAACAGGAGGGTGTGTATCTGATTCTCTTGAAATGGCTCGTTTTGGTCGTGATCATCCTGCAAAGAAACTCATCGTAGCAGGCGTTAAGTTTATGGGCGAAACGTCTAAAATCTTAAGTCCTGAAAAAACAGTTTTGATGCCTACTTTAGAAGCAACATGTTCGCTAGATATCGGCTGTCCAATCGATAAATTTTCTGAGTTCTGCGACGCACATCCTGATCATACTGTTGTGGTTTACGCTAATACATCTGCAGCTGTAAAAGCAAGAGCTGACTGGGTCGTGACATCAAGTATTGCCTTAGAAATCGTTGAACATTTAGACGCCGAAGGTAAAAAAATTATCTGGGGGCCAGACCGTCACTTAGGTAGTTATATTGCCAAAGAAACCGGCGCTGACATGTTAATGTGGCAGGGTGATTGTATTGTCCATGATGAATTTAAAGCAAAAGCGTTAAGAGAACTAAAGATTCAACATCCCAACGCAGCAATTCTTGTCCACCCTGAATCACCAGCAAATGTGGTTGCTCTTGCAGATGCTGTTGGGTCAACTAGCCAGTTAATTAAAGCTGCGCAAACAATGGCTAATCAAGAGTTCATTGTTGCTACCGATCGCGGCATTTTCTACAAAATGCAGCAAGCTGCGCCAGGTAAAACATTAATTGAAGCACCGACTGGTGGTAATGGAGCGACTTGTAAAAGTTGTGCTCATTGTCCTTGGATGGCAATGAATGGTTTACAAGCAATTGAAGCTTCGTTAAGTGCTGAAGATAAAACACAGCATGAAGTGTTTGTTGATGACGCGCTGCGTGATGAAGCGCTTATTCCATTAAATAGAATGTTGGATTTTGCAAAAACCTTGAATATGAAAGTTAAAGGCAATGCTTAGTATTTCACTTTAATTTATTTCAGATACAAAAAAGCCCTGTATTAACAGGGCTTTTTATTATCTATCATTTGTCCCGTCCTGAGATA
>NZ_JBFRJQ010000028.1:0-103787 GCF_041468985.1 Shewanella sp. 10N.286.52.A9
TATCTCAGGACGGGACAAACCATTGCCTTAAAAAAGCCACTTTTATGAGTGGCTTTTTTATTATTGTTAGTTCGTTTGAGATGCAATCAAGTTGTAAGATTTAACCTTACGCTAGCTGATTAAAAACATGACTCATAATGCTAAGTTAACAAGTAAGGCTAACCAAATGTAAAACCCAAAAGTTTAAACTTAAAAAAAAGCGAATTGATGAAAACAATTCGCTTTTACATTTTTGAATAAGAGAAAGCTTACAGAATTTTAGCAATAGATTTAGCCAGATAATCTACATTTGATTCGCTAATACCAGCGATACTCATTCTGCTTGAATCGACCATATAGATACTGTGCTCTTGTTTCAATTGCTCCACTTGTGCAGGATTAATACCCAAGAATGAAAACATCCCTTTTTGTTTGGCAATGAAGCTAAAGTCCTGTGTTACGCCATTTTCAATTAGTTTATCCACTAACATTTGACGATTACCGTTTATGCGATCACGCATTACGGTCAGTTCATTTAGCCATTGCTGTTTAAGCTCTGCAGTCCCGAGAATGGTTTCAACTAGCGCTGCACCATGGGCAGGCGGCATTGAGTATATACAGCGAACTACATACAAAAGCACAGAAAAAGCGATGTTTGCAGTTTGGCTATTGTCAGCAACAAGCGTACACGCCCCAATTCTTTCGCGGTAAAGACCAAAGTTCTTAGAGCAAGAGCTACATAAAATCATTTCCTCTACTGCAGCAGCCATTTGGCGTACACCATAAGCGTCTTCTTCAACGCCATCCCCAAAACCTTGATATGCCATATCAATTAATGGAGTAAATCCTTGTTTTGCAGTAATTGAAATGACTTCATCCCACTGCTCGGTGGATAAATCCATACCACTAGGGTTATGGCAACAGGCATGAAGTAAAACGACATCATCCGGACCAATTTGACTAAGTGCTGCCTTCATTTCATCAAATTTTAAGGTTTTAGTATCGTAATCGTAATAAGGATAAGTGTTAACTGTTAAGCCTGCAGCTTCAAACAATCCAGTATGATTTGCCCATGTTGGGTCGCTTACCCAAATAACAGCATTTGGTTTACAGCTTTTAATAAACTCAGCTGCAACTCTTAATGCGCCTGTGCCACCTGGTGTGGAAACCGTTTTTACACGATTAGCGAGTAAAGCGGGGTGGGTTTGTCCGAATGCAAGTTCAGACATTAACTGATTAAAATCTTCAGAGCCTGTAGGGCCGATATAGACTTTGGTTGTTTCGGTGTCTGTGCGTTGTTGCTCTGCTATTTTTACGCAGTCTAAAATGGGCGTATGGCCAGCAGGATCTTTATAAACGCCAACACCTAAGTCGATTTTTTGTGGGTGAGAGTCTTGTCGATATTGTGTCAGCAAACCAAGAATTGGATCTGCTGGCATGGCTGTTAATGTTTTGAACATGGTCATTGACCTTATAAATATCAAATAATGGTAGGATTCGCTTTAGGATAACGTGGTTTAATTGCGGATTGAAATGTAAAAAAATAACTAATTTTAAAATTAACTGTTTTTTTAAATGAAGGTTTACAGTGCAAGGTTAATTTTTGTTAATTAAGCTAAATTAGTAAGCAAAATAGTGGTTTTTTCATTCATTTTATTCAAGTTCGACATAAATCCGTCTTTTTTTTATTAAAAGCCCTTGTATCGTGGGCTGCAATGAGTAAATTTGTAGTCAAGAATAATTATTATCTAACTATCAATCAGAATCGTATAGATAAATTGACATAGACGTCGCTTTGTCTTTAATCATATCCATTCTTGCATTTTGCTAGAACTCATTTAAGAAGAATTTTTCATGAAACAGTTGCGTCTTGAACCCGTAGAAAAAGTCAGTGGTGTTGTTAACATTCCAGGCTCAAAAAGTATCTCTAACAGAGCCTTACTATTGGCGACTCTTGCTAAAGGTAAAACAACCTTAACGAATTTACTGGACTCAGATGATATTCGATACATGTTAGCCTCGCTTAAACAGCTAGGCGTTCAATATGAGTTATCAGATAATAATACCGTTTGCGAACTTGAAGGTTTAGGAAACCCTATCACTGCAAAGCAAGCTGAAACGCTATTTTTAGGTAATGCTGGTACAGCAATGAGACCGCTTTGCGCAGCGTTAACACTTGGTTCAGGGGAATTTACATTAACAGGTGAGCCGAGAATGGAAGAAAGACCAATTGGCGATTTGGTTGATTCTCTGCGTCAGTTAGGCGCTAATGTGACTTACTTAAAAAACGATGGTTTTCCACCTTTAACCATTAATGCTGATGGATTAAATGGTGGAGAAGTTGAGATAGCTGGCGACTTGTCGAGCCAGTTCTTAACTGCATTACTCATGGTTGCGCCATTAACTAAAGACTCAGTCAATATTAATATTAAAGGTGAGTTAGTTTCTAAACCTTATATTGATATCACTATAGCCTTAATGGCTCAATTTGGGGTTGAAGTCATAAACCACGACTACCGCAGATTTGAAATTAAATCCGGCCAGCAATATGTATCACCAGGTAAAGTGTTAGTTGAAGGTGACGCTTCATCGGCATCTTATTTTCTTGCTGCAGGTGCGATTCAAGGCGGTGAAGTCAAAGTAACAGGTGTTGGTAAATTAAGCATACAAGGTGATGTCAAATTTGCAGATGTCCTTGAGAAAATGGGCGCTGATATCGAGTGGGGTGATGATTATATTATTTCACGTCAAGCGAAACTAACTGCGGTTGATTTAGATATGAATCATATTCCTGATGCTGCAATGACAATTGCAACAGCGGCATTATTTGCAGAAGGTACAACCAAAATAACCAATATTTACAATTGGCGTATTAAAGAAACCGATCGTTTAGCAGCTATGGCTACAGAACTTAGAAAGGTTGGAGCAACAGTAGAAGAGGGTCATGATTATATTTCAGTGACGCCTCCTGCTGTATTGAATACTGCTGATATCGATACCTATAACGACCATCGTATGGCGATGTGTTTTTCAATGATGGCCTTTGCGCCTTGTGGAATTACGATTAACGATCCTGATTGTACTTCTAAAACCTTCCCGACTTATTTCAGTGAGTTCGCACGTTTAGCTTGCTAATTTAATCTTACCAAGCATAAAAATAATGACGGCAGTCAATTAACTGCCGTTGTTATGATCTTCTTTATGAACTTACAAAATTCTCCAGTTTTTTGGTTCAAATTGTTATACAATGCCGCCCGCTCATTTTGATGAACCTTTTTTACATTCATGGAAGATTGTTTTTTTTCGGAGGAATTTATGTCTGAACGTGCTCCAGTAGTCACAATCGACGGACCAAGCGGTGCAGGAAAAGGGACAATATGCCAACTCGTTGCTGAACGATTAGATTGGCATTTACTAGATAGCGGCGCTATTTATCGTGTTTTAGCCCTTGCAGCCATTCATCACGATGTTGAATTAGAAAATGAAGAAGCCATTACCTTGTTAGCTTCTCATTTAGACGTGCAGTTTTTAGCCGGAAATGATTTAGTGAAAGTCATTTTAGAAGGCGAAGATGTATCAACCAGTATTCGTACTCAAGAATGTGGTAATGCAGCTTCTAAAATAGCCGCTTTTCCACGTGTTAGAGAAGCACTACTTAGACGCCAACGTGCTTTTAGTGCTGAACCTGGATTAGTAGCTGATGGCCGTGACATGGGAACCGTCGTTTTTCCTAATGCACCAGCTAAAATCTTCCTTACTGCATCAGCAGAGGAAAGGGCGCAGCGACGCTATAAACAGTTGCAGGACAAGGGGTTCGATGTTAATATCGATCGCCTTTTATCTGAAATCATTGAACGTGATGACCGCGATATTAATCGTTCAGTCTCGCCTTTAGTGCCTGCGGATGATGCGCTAGTGATTGATACTAGTGGCATAGGTATTAATGAAGTGCTTGAGCTAGTGCTTGAACACATCAATAAAAACTTAACGTAATTTCTTAATTCTGAGAAGTTATGAAACAACATTTATATCACGGATGATGTAAATAAATTAATTGACTCCACATCTAGGATGGATGGTGGTTTATAAAAGAAAGTAATCATAAAATGACTGAATCTTTTGCTGATCTATTTGAACAATCCCTAAATGAACTTGAGTTCCGTCCTGGTTCTATCGTACGTGGTGTAGTTGTTCGCATCGAAAACGGTACTGTACTAGTTGACGCTGGTCTTAAGTCTGAAAGCCCAATTTCTGCTGACGAATTCAAAAACGCTCAAGGTGTTTTAGAAATCGCTGTTGGCGACGAAGTTGATGTTGCACTTGACTCTGTTGAAGACGGTTTCGGTGAAACTCAATTATCTCGTGAGAAAGCGAAACGTCACGAAGCTTGGATTGTTCTAGAAAAAGCTTATGAAGATGCTGAAACTGTAATCGGTATCATCAATGGTAAAGTTAAAGGTGGTTTCACTGTTGAATTAAACGGTATCCGTGCCTTCTTACCAGGTTCTCTAGTAGACGTTCGCCCAGTTCGCGATACTGCTCACCTAGAGTACAAAGAATTAGAATTCAAAGTTATCAAACTTGACCAGAAGCGTAACAACGTTGTTGTTTCTCGTCGTGCTGTTATCGAATCAGAAAGCAGTGCAGAACGTGATGCTCTTCTTGAGAACCTTCAAGAAGGTCAAGCAGTTAAAGGTATCGTTAAGAACCTTACTGACTACGGTGCATTCGTAGACTTAGGTGGCGTTGACGGTCTTCTACATATCACTGATATGGCTTGGAAGCGCGTTAAGCACCCATCTGAAATCGTTAATGTTGGTGACGAAATCAACGTTAAAGTTCTTAAGTATGACCGTGAGCGTACTCGCGTATCACTAGGTCTTAAGCAACTTGGCGAAGATCCATGGTTAGAAATCAGCAAGCGCTACCCAGAAAACACACGTTTAACTGGTCGCGTAACGAACTTAACTGACTACGGTTGTTTCGTTGAAATCGAAGAAGGCGTTGAAGGTCTTGTTCACGTTTCTGAAATGGATTGGACTAACAAGAACATCCACCCATCTAAAGTTGTTAACTTAGGTGATGAAGTAGAAGTTCTAGTTCTAGACATCGATGAAGAACGTCGTCGTATTTCTCTAGGTCTTAAGCAATGTAAGACTAACCCATGGGATGATTTCGCTACTCGTTTCAACAAGGGCGATAAAGTTTCTGGTAAGATCAAGTCTATCACTGACTTCGGTATCTTCATTGGTCTTGACGGTGGCATCGACGGTCTTGTTCACTTATCTGACATTTCTTGGAACGGTACTGGCGAAGACGCTGTATCTGAGTACAAGAAAGGTGACGAAATCCACGCAGTAGTTCTTTCTGTTGACCCTGAGCGTGAGCGTATCAGCTTAGGCGTTAAGCAAACTGAAGACGATCCTTTCAATGCTTACTTGGCAGACAAGAAGAAAGGTACTATTGTAAATGGTGTAGTTACTGCTGTTGACGCTAAAGGCGTTACAATTGAACTAGCTGAAACTGTTGAAGGTTACCTTCGCGTTGCAGATATCTCTCGCGAGCGTATCGAAGACGCATCTACAGTATTCTCTGTAGGTGACAAAGTTGAATCTAAGTTCATGGGCGTAGATCGTAAGAACCGTTCTATCAGCTTATCTATCCGTGCGAAAGATGAAGCAGATGAGAAAGAAGCAATGGCAACTATTAACAAGCAAGATGATGCTGTTATTAGTAATGCTATGGCTGAAGCGTTTAAAGCAGCTCGTAAGTAATAAATCGCCTGTAGTGTGGGAAACACTTGGTGTTTCCCTTTAGGCGACTGTGTTTGGCTTGATAATAGAGGGTATAGGATGACAAAATCCGAACTGATCGAAAAACTTGCCACTAGGCAGTCGCAGTTGTCGGCAAAAGAAGTGGAAAGTGCTATTAAAGAAATGTTGGAGCAAATGGCAACAACATTAGAAGGCGGTGATCGTATTGAGATCCGTGGATTTGGTAGTTTTTCTCTTCACTATCGTGCACCGCGTGTTGGCCGTAATCCTAAAACTGGTACCTCAGTTGAATTGGAAGGCAAATACGTACCGCACTTTAAGCCTGGCAAAGAACTGCGCGAACGTGTCGATGCGGTTAATCATTGATTAACGCTTGATTAAAAAGCCTCCTTTTGGAGGCTTTTTTGTATCTATTGCTTTTCAAAGCTGGTTACTTGGCTAAATATCTTGGATAATCAGTTGTATTGATAAGATTGAATTTTTATCACTCACAGATTGAATGGAGCTGCATGTGAAATCGTTTATTGCCATTATCATTGTTGGATTATTTTTTGTTCTCGCCTTATTGTTTGGTGCCAAAAACGAACAAATTGTGACGGTCAGCTATTTTGTTGCAGAAGGCCAATATCGTTTACCTGTTGTTTTGGCCATTGTGTTTTTAGCAGGTTTTTTGATTAGCTGGTTATTTGCCGGTTACTATATTCTCAAAATGAAAATGGTCATTCGTAAGCGCAACAAAACCATTGCTCAGTTAACTGATAAAGTGTCTGATCCAATAGCACAGGATACCACTGCATAATATGCTAGAAATCCTCTTTCTGTTGTTACCTATAGCAGCCGGTTACGGTTGGTATATGGGGCGTAGAAGTATACGACAGAATCAAAAGCAACAAAGTAAGAAACTCAGTAGAGACTATTTCACTGGGCTTAATTTTTTGCTTTCAAATGAATCAGACAAAGCGGTTGATCTCTTTATTACTATGCTAGATGTCGATGATGAAACAATCGACACACATTTATCTTTAGGTTCATTATTTCGTAAACGTGGTGAAGTTGATCGCTCAATTCGTATCCATCAAAACCTCATCGCAAGGCCGAGTCTCACCACCGAGCAACGTGACATTGCCATGATGGAACTGGGAAAAGATTATTTAGCAGCGGGCTTTTATGATCGAGCAGAAGAAATTTTTCTCAATCTCGTTAGTCAAGATGAACATAGCGAAGAAGCAGAAAGTGAACTAATCTCGATTTACCAAGTGACCAAAGAATGGCAAAACGCCATTAACATCACTAAAGGCTTAAGTCGCAAACGTCAGCAAGCACTCAAATCCATCACTGCACATTTTTATTGCCAGTTATCTGATGAAGCGACTGAAAGCGATGAGAAAATCAAATTACTTCAACAAGCCATTAAGCTTGATGAGCATTGTGGCAGAGCTTGGTTAACCCTCGCAAAGATCTATCTTGATTCAAATCAAGTCTCCCAATGTAAAAAAGCCATCTTAGAATTAAAGCTTGCAGATATCGAATTGTTTGCCGACGCTATTGGTGTTGCTAGACAAGTTTACCGAGACAGTAATGACTTAGAAGGCTATCAATCTCTTTTACAGCAAGCACTGGAGTCCGGCGGTGGAGCCAGTGTTATTATTGCCCTTGCTAAACACAAAATTGAGCAAGGGAATACTAAGAATGCTGAAAAAATGGTGCTAGACCACTTGTATCGACATCCTACGATGAAGGGGTTTCAACATCTAATGCAGTTACATATCAAGCAGGCTGAAGATGGACAAGCAAAACAAAGCTTATCGATGCTTGAAAAGTTAGTAGAGCAACAAATTAAATTTAGACCAAGTTACCGCTGTTGTTCATGTGGGTTCCCTGCGCATAGCTTGTATTGGCATTGTCCATCTTGCAAAGAGTGGGGCAGCATTAAGCGTGTCAAAGGACTTGATGGTGAGTAAACCAAGACATCAACAATCTAGCGTTACAAAACGAACACCCATACGTCATTACGTATTCATTGTGAGTATGTTTAATGATTATCTTACGGAGTAAACATGACTGATAAACCAATTGTAGTAGCCTTAGATTACGATAATAAAAATGAAGCGTTATCGTTAATCGACAAGCTTGATCCAACGATGTGCCGTTTAAAAGTGGGTAAAGAAATGTTCACTTTATTTGGGCCTCAATTGGTTAAAGACATACATGACCGTGACTTTGATTTATTTCTAGATTTAAAATTTCATGATATTCCAAATACCGTTGCTAAGGCAGTGTCAGCTGCTGCAGATTTAGGGGTATGGATGACCAACGTTCATGCAAGTGGTGGGCTAGCCATGATGGAAGCTGCCAAGAAAGCACTTGTTAACTACGGCAATGATGCGCCATTACTTATCGCCGTAACCGTTTTAACATCGATGAGCGATGAAGATTTAGCGCTTTTGGGCATTAATGTGCCTGCACAAGAGCACGTTAAACGCTTAGCAGCGCTTACACATAGAGCTGGCCTTGACGGGGTTGTTTGTTCAGCCCAAGAAGCGACGATGTTAAAGTCATCTTTTGGCCAATCGTTTAATTTAGTGACTCCAGGTATTAGGCCTGTTGGCGCTGATGTAGGCGATCAGCATCGAGTGATGACACCACCTAAAGCAGTAGCGGCAGGCTCTGACTTTTTAGTGATTGGAAGGCCGATCACTAAAGCGGCAGATCCACTGGCTTCATTGCACCAAATTGTGGAATCACTTAAATAGAGTCGATTACAGCTGAGAGTAAAAGTAAACCTGTGATGCGTTTAGCTAGTGTCAATACGGTTTACTTTACAACACAACAAATCAGGAGCGTTTAATGTTTGATTATCAAGGAAAGAATGTTGTTGTTATAGGCGGAACTAGTGGAATTAACCTTAGCATAGCATGCGCTTTTGCTAAACAAGGAGCCAATGTTGCTGTAGCGAGTCGTAGTGTTGAAAAAGTTAACTCAGCTGTAAATGAACTTAAATTAGTAAACCCAAAAGGAAAGCATCTTGGGGTCAGTTTTGATGTCCGTGACATTGAGGCTGTTAGTCAAGGTTTTGCCAATATAGAACAAGCATTTGGCCATATAGATGTTCTGGTAAGCGGCGCCGCAGGGAATTTTCCTTCGCGCGCTAAAGATCTATCAGCGAATGGATTTAAATCAGTAATGGACATTGACCTGCTTGGAAGTTTCCAAGTTATTAAGCAAGCTTATCCACTGCTGAGAAAAGCAGTTAGTCAAGCTGACGGTAAAACCAGTGCCAATGTTATTCAGATTTCTGCGCCACAAGCTTATGTACCAATGGCGCTGCAAGTACATGTTTGTGCAGCCAAAGCCGGTGTAGATATGCTAACTCGCACGTTAGCAATAGAATGGGGCGTAGATGGAATTAGAGTCAATTCGATAGTACCAGGACCTATTGACGAAACAGAAGGTTTTGATCGCTTAGCACCAAGTAAAGCATTAAAATCAATGATAGCTGATAGTGTGCCATTGAAACGCAATGGAGTTAAATCAGATATTGCAAACGCAGCATTATTTTTAGCATCGGATATGGCGTCTTACATCACTGGAACAATCTTACCCGTTGATGGTGGTTGGTCATTAGGTGGTGCAGGCGCGGCAATGGATGCACTAGCGAAACACATGCCAGAATAGTAAATAATTTTAAGGTGATTTAAATGGCAAACGCATTACAAGAGCAATTGCTTAAAGCAGGATTAGCGAGCAAACAAAAAGCGCGTGATGTTAAAACTCAAAAACGTAAGCAGAAGAAAGCCAAGATAGATGATGGTAGTGCAGATTTAAAGCAACAAATTGCACAGCAAAAACTTGAGCAAGCTGAGAAAGATCGTGCATTAAATGAAAAACGTTTTGCAGAAGCTGAAGAAAAAGGCCAAGTGCGTGGACTCATCACTGAGTTTACCAAGTTCGCTATTTCAATTCCTACTGATGCTGAAATCAAATTTAACTTCACGGTTAATAATAAAATCTTATCAGTTTATGTGAATGAGAAATTACAAGGTCAGTTACTTTCTGGTGCAGTTGGTATTATCCGTTACGAAGATAAAAGCTATTTAGTACCGCATAAATTAGCTGAACGCGTCAATTTATTGGTTCCAGAATGGTGTGGTTATCTTTGGACTGATACTGATGATAACCAAACTGAGCAAGTGACTAAAGAAGATGATCCATATGCGGATTATGCTATCCCTGATGACCTTATGTGGTAATTCATTATCTTAAAAAATGCCTCATATTGAGGCATTTTTTATGACTGTTTTATCGTTTGTAAATTTAGCCACGAATAGGTTATTCAGTTTTGCTGCAACATACACAATATTTTCGCAATGGACTAGATTATCGCCTTGGCGAGCAAGCCAATTTCAATGATATCAAACAAACGTTTGGCTTAAGGCATATCAGTGTGGGTAAATGGGTGACTGCTGATGAGTCAAAAATTGCAGCAAATTTAGTTTTTGATTCTTTAGCAGATCTTTCTCAGATACTGAATGTTCCCGCTGAACTTATTGGTCTTAGAAAGACATTAAATATGCTATTTGGTCGTGGTGGCCAAAAAGGTGTGCAAGCACATTATTCCCCAAGCACAAGAGAGTTAGCATTAGCTAAAAATGCCGGTGCTGGTGCGTTAGCGCATGAGTTTTGGCATGCATTTGATCATTATATAGTGGCAAAAGCCTTTGAAGATCGTCACAGCAAGTATGCTTGTGCATCAGATTTATGGCTTAATGATCATCTATTAAAACCACATGCGCTTAACGATAAGCTATCTAACTTGTTTAAACTTGTTTTATTAAGTGAAGATGGTCAGTCTGCTAGTGAGTTTGTAACCAATGCAATTAAGGTTGATAAGGTACAAGGTAGTTATTATTTCTCTAAGCCTACAGAACTAATGGCACGTGCTTTTGAATCTTCAATAGAATCGTTTGGTTCATTAAGAAATAATTATCTTGTGTCAGGGACGACTAAATCAGATCAAGCCACTCGGTTAATATATCCAAATGTCGGCCATAGAGAGCAAATTATGGCTGCTATTTTAGATTACTTTTCTCTACTTGGTGCAGCATTCGAACGTTCATCGGCTCAATAACATGTTTAAGCCGTTATCTCACTCAACTGCGTTTTTAATTTCTTTAGCTAGTATGTAGTAGTTCTTTTATACTCACTTCGAATTCAAAACCTTGTCTAATTCCCGCTATTTTTAGGCGTATTTATGCGACTCATAACCAAGTAGTGAGTGGGTTGTTTATTTGTAAAATTTATTCATTATTTATGCTTTTTACTACAGATACAGCTTGTGTTTCATAGTCCTTTTGTATAAATTGAAACAACTGTTTTAATTATCTGTTTAAGAGTGTGATATGAATCCTTACCAAGCTCCTTTGAAAGACATGCAATTCTTATTAGAAAACGTCTTTGATGCCAATACCACATGGCAAAACA
Source organism: Shewanella sp. 10N.286.52.A9 (assembly GCF_041468985.1). NCBI lineage: Bacteria > Pseudomonadati > Pseudomonadota > Gammaproteobacteria > Alteromonadales > Shewanellaceae > Shewanella > Shewanella sp. 10N.286.52.A9. The sequence continues at coordinate 11,235 of NZ_JBFRJQ010000028.1, forward strand.
TGCCAGCTATGGCTGAAATGGTCGATATGGACACCGCAGTCGCTATTCTAGATGAAGCTAGCAAGATTAGCCGTGACTTGATTCAACCTATTAACAGAAATGGTGATGAGCAAGAAGTAAGGCACGAAGGTAGCAAGGTTATTACGCCAGATGGATTTAAAGAAGCTTATCAACAATTTTCCGATGGTGGCTGGGTTGGCTTATGTGGTGAGCCGGATTTTGGCGGTATGGGTATGCCAAAAATGTTAGGCGTTTTAGTTGATGAAATGAACTACAGCGCATGTAACTCTTTCACTTTATACAGCTCACTGACTGCTGGTGCTGCTTTATGTATCAATGCTCATGCTACAGAAGAATTAAAAGAGAAATATTTACCAAACCTATATTCAGGGCAATGGTCTGGTGCCATGGACATGACAGAACCGCAAGCCGGTTCAGATCTTCGTAATATTCGTACTAAAGCTGAACCACAAGAAGATGGCAGTTACTTAATTTCTGGTAGTAAAATTTTCATTACTGGCGGCGATCATGATTTAACCGAAAACGTTATTCATTTAGTGCTTGCTAAACTGCCGAAGTCTAAAGGTATTTCGTTATTTTTAGTTCCAAAGATTTCAGTCAACGATGATGGGACTTTGGGCGAGCCTAACGGCGTATCTGTTGGCTCAATTGAACACAAAATGGGGCTTAAAGCGTCAGCGACTTGTGTTATGAATTATGATAATGCACAAGGCTACTTAGTTGGTAGAGTCGACCGTGGTTTAGTGTGTATGTTCACTATGATGAACTATGAGCGTCTTGCGATAGGTATTCAAGGCTTAGGCAGTGCTCAGGGTGCGTATCAAATGGCTGCTGATTATGCCAAAGAACGTGTTCAAGGGGTTGCTGCTGGCGGCTCACCTACAGGCGCTGCTGCTGACCCCATTATCGTTCACGGTGATGTCCGTAGAATGTTACTGACTATTAAATCAATCACAGATGCGGGTAGAGCACTTTCAGTTTTCACTGGCAAGCAATTAGATTTAGCCAAACATGGCGAAGGTGACGTTCAAACAAAGGCTGCAAAATACGTTGGACTACTCACGCCAGTATCTAAAGCATTTCTAACTGATCGTGGTTTAGATGCAACAATTATGGCTCAGCAAGTATTTGGTGGTCATGGTTATATTCGCGAAACAGGCATTGAGCAATTTGTGCGTGACACACGGATCGCACAAATTTATGAAGGGACTAATGGTATTCAAGCCATTGACTTCTTAGGCCGTAAAGTGACAGGTGATAACCTAGCAACATTGAGTCAATTTGTTGCAGAAATTACTGCTGAGCTAAATGAGTTACAACACGTTTCAGCTGAAGATAAATCTGCTATTAGCACTCGATTTGATAACCTACTTAGCATTGCGAGTCACATCAATGATAATAAGCTAACTCAGCCTGCATTAATCAATGCAAGCGCTGTAGATTTCTTAGATGCCTTTGGTTACATACTTTATGGTTACTATTCATTACTGCTAGCTGACAAAGCGGTAGGGCATGACGATGCAAACTTTACCGAACAAAAAAGCTACGTCGCTAAGTTTTATATGGAAAAAGTATTACCTAAAGCTGACTTCCATCTAGCGCAGGTTTCTCGAGGCGATAGCGCTATTATGGATATGCCAGCAGAGTTATTTTAGGGAACAATCTCGTCTGCTAAAACCGTTTGGCTTGTATGCGAGCAAATAAGAAAATTAAAAGCACTTTGAGTTATTCAAAGTGCTTTTTTATGTCGTTTTAAAAGGTTAAATCTTTATTGTTAATTTGGTAGGTCATTTAAGGTTTGCAGAAAAAGGGCACTAAATGGCGCCAGGCGAGCTTTTTTTGCCTTAGCACTTAGGCCATTTTCGATGATGACAAAAGCATATTGTTTCCCATTACTCGCAGTGATATAACCCGCTAAATTCTCAACCCCCATCATAGTCCCTGTTTTTGCTTGAACCACATTTTTAAGCGGTGGCTCATTATAATAAGCTTTATGTTTTAAAGTGCCAGAGCGACCTGATACTGGTAATAACTGCTCAATATACTGAGTGTCTTTATCTTGTTTAATGAACTGCAATAAGGACATCATTTGTTGCGCTGTCAATAAGTTATAGCGAGATAGACCCGAGCCGTCAGTTATGTTGGCTTCAATGAACGGGAGACCAAGCTCTAGCATGATACTTTCAATCGCTTTTGCGCCAAGAGTAAAGCTATCACTGCGAGCAGATTGAGTAATATCATCATGGTGATTAACTTTATGCTTTTGTTGATGGAAATAGCTTAGGCCTATTTGTTTTAATAAACTATCAGCGATTAAATTATCTGATTTTTGCAACATGATTTTAAGTAAATCAGGTAGAGGTTTTGAATAATGGGTTGCGATTACTGTTTGTGTAGTCGGGACATTCTCGGCCGTTTTGACCTCAGTAAACTGGATGCCTTTTTGGGTTAATAAATCACTGATGACCTGTTGGCTATATAATTTAGGGTTATTGACTGCGATAGCGAGTCTGATTGGTTTCTTCCCTGGATAACAACCCTCGATTTTATAATGGTTGTCGTCAAAGCGTTGCATGTGTAATTCACAAAAATGCATTTGCGCATCTTTTACCGGAATTGTTGGATCAAACTCTGCTGTCGTTTTGATGTTTATAGGGTAAATCGATTTTACTTTAACAGTTGAACGTTCTTCAGTTGGGCTTAATGTCGCTTTGGCACAGTTTCTATCAATAATAAAATTTGATACTGGCGCCGCATAACAAATACCTAAATCGTCCCACGTCCAACCAGGTGCTCTGGTTTGATTAGATGCATGAGCAATCAAGGTTACATCACCTGAGATCTGGCTGATTTTTAATTCAGTCAGTTGGTTGATTAACGTCGTTAAGTGGGCGCGTTTTAAGGTTGGATCACCTTGAAAGTGCAGATATAGATTCCCATTTAATGTGCCATCATTGATAGCGCCGTCGTAGGTAAGACTTGTTTCATATTGAAAAGATTTCCCTAACTGCTTACTTGCAGCAACGGCAGTGATTACCTTTTGAATGCTGGCAGGTAACATTAATGTTTGATCATTAATGCGATACACAGTTTTACCATTAGATACATCCCAAATATTCACGGCAATTTGAGATTGCGCAGGACTAATGATTTTCATCATGTTATCGATGTACTCATTAGCTTTGACAGGTAAACTCAAGCCAAGTAAGAGTATCATTGGCGTTGGCTTGAAGGAGGTTAGCCAAGATTTTTTTATAAAAGACATAAGCAGCTAAGGAAGGTTGTGTTATCGATAAAATACGCCATTTAGCTTAGGTTTACACCTAATGAATCTATAATCAGTTAAAATTTCGATTTTTTTAACCTTTGATACCTGTAAATACTTGCGTTATTTCGTGAGAAATTCGTTAGGTTTTATTCTTAATTGTATTAATTGCCTCTCATAAACTAACCAAACAGTTGTTTGAATGCAGAAAAACCTTGCCCCGCAGCCTATTAGTAGGTAATTTCTATTTCCAAATATTTTGTTAATTAGTTTTTACGACGCGTTATATTTACAAACAGAATGAGTACCACATCAATACGTTTAGTACTTCTTTAAAGAACTACTTTCTGTATTAGGTATTCGTAAAATTGCGCGTACGTTTGCTCAATGACGTCATTGAGGAACATTTAAGGAGGTTGCCTTGCTGGATAAGCTAGGTGGTATCGCATTACAAGCGGATTCATTAAAATGGTTGCTAGAACCGCTTCAGTTTAAAACTGAGTTATTATCACGTATTGCGACGGCAAAGAATGCCATTTATATCGCAGCCCTCTATCTTGAAGATGATGAGGCTGGCCGTGAAGTTTTAACTGCGTTACTTGCTGCCAAAGCAGCAAACCCCGATTTAGACATTGTCGTGTTAGTTGATTATCACCGCGCTCGCCGTGGACTTATTGGTCATAAAGGTGATAGTGGCAATTATATTATGTACCGAAAAGCTATGTTAGAGGCTGAGGTACCGTTCGATATCCTTGGGGTACCTGTAAAATCTCGCGAATTTATGGGGGTTCTGCACCTTAAAGGTTTTATTATCGATGATGCCGTAATTTTTAGTGGCGCCAGTATCAATAATATTTACTTCCAACAGTTTGAAAAATATCGTTTCGATCGCTATCACTTAATTGAGTCTGCTGAGTTAGCTCGAAGCATGCGTCAATATATTCATCAGTTCTTAGTCAGCGATCCCGCTGTATGTTCATTAACTCAAGATAAAGACGTTGAGCAATGTCCTGAGAAAAATGATGTTCGTACTTTTAAAGTGCGTTTAGGTCGTTCTAAATATGAATTTGAAAGCACACGTATTGGTAACCGGGTTACACCGCTAGTTGGCTTGGGCCGAAAAAAGAATAAGTTAAATGAGGTAGTAGTAAAGCTTGTTGACGAATCACAAGAGTCACTATTCATTTGTACGCCTTACTTTAATCCGCCGAATGCATTGGTTAGGGCACTTACTCGCCATTTAAGAAATGGCAAAAGTATTGATATTGTTGTCGGTGATAAAACGGCAAATGACTTTTATATTCCGCCAGAAAAAGAATTTTCAACCATTGGTGCGCTTCCGTATATGTATGAGCAATCATTACGAAAGTTTGTTAAACGCCAACAATGGGCAGTTGAAAGTGGTCAATTACGCATACACCTTTGGAAAAATGGTATTAATAGTTACCATTTAAAAGGGATAAGTGCTGATGGTAAAAAGCATCTGATTACTGGTTCAAATTTAAACCCAAGAGCTTGGGCGTTAGATTTAGAAAACGGTCTGTTGTTGCATGATGAATCTGGTGCTTGGAAAGATAAGTTTGAGCAAGAACAAGACTATATTCTGACGCATACTGAAAAGCTGTTCCATTATAGCCAAATTGAAACGTTACAGAAGTATCCTGTTCCTGTGAAAAAAATTATGACTAGAATTAAGCGGCTTAAAGCGGATTTCTTGCTTCGCAGAATACTTTAGTTCTAAGTTTATAATTCATCACCTTCGGGTGATGAATTATTTTAACAGCATTAATCGCGCGTTATAATCTGAATTAAGCCATAATGGCTATGTGATTGCTGTCCGTTATTCATTTCCAAATACTAGCTGACATCATCATGATGCTATAGTCATTTTTTAAGAGAGCCTTGCATGTTGGCGTTACCTAAAGAGCAGCAACATGCTGTTCATCGTCTTTATCAATATCGTAAATCCATTTCAACTAAACCTTTTGCAGCAAGAGGCAAAAAGTTAGTCCGCTGCCCATGGTGTTTATTAGGCGAACTTTTTTGCACTTGCTTGCATAGAGAGTATCTTAAAACGTCTGCTAACTTCATGTTGATAATGTACGATGATGAAGTACTAAAACCTACCAATAGTGGCAGGCTAATAGCTGATCTTGTTCCTAATACCAGTGCTTTTCTGTGGTCTCGTACTGAGCCGAGTAAGCAGATGGTCGATATGATAAATGATCCTAAATATCAACCTATGTTGATATTTCCAGAACAGTATGCCCAAGAGGGTCAGCCAGTGATTGAACATATTAATCAACTGAACTGCTCGACTGAGAATCCTCATATCATCAGCCCACAGGCTAACCATGGTTCATCTGCTCCAAAGATACCTCTATTGATTTTATTAGATGGTAGCTGGCGCCAAGCAATTAAAATGTTCAAAAAAAGCCCTTACCTTCATAAACTGCCATTGTTATCTTTCACACCGGAAACGTTAGCCACTTATGAGTTAAGAAAAGGCAGCCATGATTTTCAATTATCTACTGCAGAAGTAGCAGCATTAGCATTTCACGCAATTGATGAACCATTACAAGGCTTGGCATTATCAGCATGGTTTGATTTATTTGTTGAATCATCATTGCTTGGACGTAATCGCCGACTTAAAGAAGATATCGTTCCAATTCAGCACTATATTGATAACTTTAAACAGGCTATGATTAACGCCAATCAGCTATAAATTTATGATTGTTATTTTTCATAAATGTTATAAGAATTCTTGTTTACGCATAGGATGCGACGCTCAACATGTTTGATAATAAATTAATCGTGCTGTATCGCCTTGAGCCAGGATGCTTAGGGCCAGATGGTATAGAGCACATCGACACGTTCTGCCAACTAGCACAACAAACATTAGCGAATTTAGATACAGAAACATGCCAATGGTTTCTTGAACCGCGATTTGATAAAAAGCGCGATGAAATGGCTTATTGTTTAGCCAATAAGATGTTAACTCGTGCACAAGCCGCAAAGTATCTTCATCGTTTCGGACAAGATTTAGAGCTTGTACAGGAAACGTTTGAAGATAAATTAACGTTATTAATCAACCAGTATATTGCTCGAAAATCATAACAGTTTGACTGTTCTTCTTCTTTTTCCATAAGGTATTCAAATGAATCCTATGCATGACTCAACTCAAGTTTTACAAGCCGCTGATAGTGAATTTCTACATCAGCAACTTAAACAACAATTTGGGTTTGATGGATTTCGTGAAGGACAACAAGCTGTTATTGAACATATCCTTTTAGGACGTTCCTCTTTAGCTATTTTCCCTACTGGCTCTGGTAAATCTTTGTGTTATCAATTTAGTGCCTTACAGCTAGCTAACGTTACTTTGGTTATCTCACCTTTATTAGCATTAATGAAAGATCAAATTGCTTTCCTCAAGGATAAAGGGATCAATGCCGCCAGTATTGATTCGAGTCAGAGTTACGAGCAAAGTCAACAAGTGATGCGAGACGTTCGAAGTGGCCACACTAAAATTTTAATGGTATCAGTTGAACGATTCAAAAATGAACGTTTTAGACAATTTCTCGCTTCTATTCAGATTTCTTTATTAGTGGTCGATGAGGCGCACTGTATTTCTGAGTGGGGTCATAATTTTCGACCTGACTACTTAAAAATACCGGTTTACTGTCAATCCTTTGCTATCCCTCAGGTATTGCTACTTACCGCTACGGCAACGGCTAAAGTCAAACAGGATATTGCTCAACACTTTGCTATTTCAGCAGAGCAAATTGTACAGACGGGGTTTTATCGACCCAATCTTGATATCAGTGTTAAGGCAACATTAGAACAAGATAAAAACATCGAATTATTGAATGCCATTCGCCATCATCAAGGTGCTGGGATTATTTATGTGACATTGCAAAAAACGGCAGAAGATGTGGCGCAGTATCTACGCTCACAGGGAGTTAATTGTACTGCATACCATGCAGGGTTAGATGCTGAAACCCGCCATCGGATCCAACAGCAGTTTATGACAAGTCAAATCCCGATTATTGTCGCGACAATTGCATTTGGTATGGGAATAGACAAAAGCGATATTCGATTTGTCATTCACTACGATTTGCCAAAGTCTATTGAAAATTACAGCCAAGAGATTGGACGAGCAGGGCGAGATGGCCAGCTGTCTCATTGTGTCACTTTAGCCAACAAAGATGGTTTGAATACCATAGAAAATTTTGTTTATGGCGACACGCCTGAAGCTAGTGCAATACAAAAGCTTATCCAACATATTAGTCAAGAAACTGATAATGGTCAGTGGGAAATGCAAGAGTCTGCTATTTCAACCAGTACCAACATAAAGCTTTTACCGTTAAAGACCTTGCTTGTACAACTTGAGTTGGCGAATGTGTTAAAACCTAGCTTTGCTTACTTTGCTGAATTTAAATATCAATTTGTTCAAGATAAAGCGGCTGTCTTAGCGCAGTTTGATGAATCAAGACAAGCATTTTTAACTCAAATCTTTGCCCATACTCACTTTAAAAAAATATGGGGCCAGTTAAACTTTGACTCACTTTATCAAGAGTTTGGTGCTGAAAGACAACGAGTTGTAGCTGCATTAGATTATTTGGCTGACAAGCAGATGATTCTTCTTGAAACTAAAAAAATTACCCAAGTTTTTGAAGTTAACAGCAGTAGGCTAGTTCAAGCAGAGCTTGTTGCTCAACTCTCTCAATATTTTCAAAGCAATGAAGTAAAAGAAATCTCACGTCTTAATCAGTTGTTAGATTTTTTCGAATCAAAGACGTGTATCACAGCTCGTTTGAACCATTATTTTGATGATAATAGAGCCCCGCAGCAGTGTGGACATTGTAGCGTTTGTCGTGGTGAAGTCGCGATTCTGCCGCAAAAAAGTCTTATAGCGTTAAATCAGTTAGCGAACGTTGAGCAGTATCTATCTGAATTTGTGTCGCATATGAACGCAAAAGGGCACTCAAGTATCTCTACTGCTGTAAAAGCTAAATTTCTTGCTGGTATGACATTGCCAATATTCGCTCGTATACGAGTGAAACAATTACCAGGATTTGGCTATTGTGGCGAGTATCGTTATCAAGAAATCATTCAACTTATTGAAGAGTGTCGTTAATCTTAAAAGAAGCCAATATGAAAAATAAAGTCGTTGATGGTTTACTCAAAAAACACGAACAATTAAATCACCTAGAGGGGGTAAAAGTTGTTTCGCACACCCAACGCGATAAAGACGAATGGGTGTTACATACTTTAATGATTGACGGTTATGATGTGGCTTTCACTTTTAAGCGACCTAAAAAATATAAGTCGCTAAAAGATCAATTCGTTAGTTTAACGTATTATAAAGAAGAAAAGATGCTTGCAGGTTTTTCGATTGAAGTGATGCAAGTTGTTCGTGTCAAACGATTTTAACAACATAGCATCGTAGCCTGTTATACAGCTCCTGACTTAAAACATATATAACGCTAAGCTTATATAAATTAAAGTTACCATCACAGAGTCGATTACTGCCCTGAAAATTGATAAGTGTCATTAACTTGCCAAACTCGATAACGCAGTTCAGCACCTTCAGGTAAATAGAATACCTTTGGTAGTCTGCTGTCATAATCAATCATCAAACTTTTGCCCATAGTGACGAATTTCATGGTTTTAGGATCTGGGCACATCATCATAGTTGTTGGACCGTCCGTGAGTTGCTCAACGCTATAATATTGATAACCCCAACCTTGTAAGCTAATTTTGTCTAATTTGCCTGATAAATGATGGCGATTACAATCCACCAGCTTATTTTGGCCGATTTGTATTTCAATTTTATAGTCTGCTTCATTCTCAAGCGTGTCTAAAGACAGTATGTGTTGTACTTGATTAACTGAAGGTTTAGGAAACATTTTTGCGGCGTCAACCACTTGGTAATTGTCCTGATTATATTTATAGGTGGTTATCATTTGTGGTTTCTCAAATTGATTTGGTACAGGACTTGTTGCAGCTGCCGAGAAAGTCAGGGCTGTTAATAAACTGAGTGCAGAAAGTTTAGTTAGACTTTTTAATTTAATATTCAGAATATTTTTCATATGGATTCTCACCTCTAAAATGCTAATGTAATACGATAGATTGATTCGACTGTTATTGATATAAACGGATGCTTTTTCAAAAAGGGTTTTATTTTTTCAAATTTTTTTCAATAACGTTTCACTCTCTGCTTTTTATAATGTTATGGTTGAATAAATAGTCTTAATTTTCAATATCTTTTATGTAGGATTAGGCTGTTAAGTATGATGTTAATTTTATTAATATGCAGCATATAGCGTCATAATAAAGCGCACTTGCTAGGATGTCGGTTCACATTTAAGTATGTAAGACACTAATGACATAGGATGTTAAATTGAATACTAACCTTGAAAACTCAGCGCAAATTTTACGCATGGCTGTTCCACAAATGTCAGCGTTAAATATTCCTGTTACGCCTGAAAACTATGCTATTTGGTATCAATATTATGCTGAAACTAACCTCAGTTTAAAACGCGCTATTGACGGTTTATTGGCTAACGAAGTTGAGTTTACTGCGTCAGTGAATCAAGGTCTTTACAATAATTTTATTCAAGAGCAATCTCCAGAGGTGATTGAGAATGTTCAGATAGAAACTCAAATCTTAATTAACAGCTTGCTGAATAAAATGGGCCAAATCTCAACAGGCACAGATGACTTTTCTACTCACTTATCTGAGTTCAGTCATGAATTACAGTCTGAACCTACGCCACAATTACTCAATACATTAGTGAATAACATCAGTGCTGAAGTCGAAAAGGTCGTTAGCTTAAATCATTCAATGAAAGAAGACTTAGCAACCTTAGGTGATGAATTAACTCAATTAAAAATGGACATGGATAATTTAAGCAAGGTAGCGATGACAGACGAGTTAACCTCATTAAATAACCGTCGAGCTTATGAAATATTTTCTACTGAGCAAGTGAGCTTATTTACTCAAAGCCAAATTCCATGTTGTTTGTTAATGGTGGATATTGACCACTTTAAGTCTTTCAATGATACGCATGGACACTTAGTTGGTGATAAGGTTTTGGCTTTTGTTGGTTTTGCTTTAAAGCAATCCGTTAAAGGAAATGATTTTGTTGCACGTTACGGCGGGGAAGAGTTTGTAGTCATGCTTCCTAACACTGAATTTAAAGATGCAATGACAGTAGCAGAGAGTATCCGTGAACGTATTGCTATGAGGCAGCTCACCATAGGAAAAGAAAACAAACAGCAGTTAGGCCATATTACAGTGTCTATTGGTCTTGCTAATATTCAACCCGGTGATGACTCAGAAACGTTATTGAAACGTGCAGATGACATGCTTTATCAAGCTAAGTCATCAGGAAGGAATTGTGTAAAAGGTTAACTGTATGCATGCGTTTAAGCCGTATTCTTTTAACAAGCTTTCGGCAGTTTCTAAGCGATTATTTTGCTATCACTAGCGATCTATTGCGATCAACTAGTGATAGTCGGCCTTTACTTGGTTATAAACAGACAAGAGCAATGCGCTAACTGGTATATCGCCCAGTTTTTATTGTCTTCTATGTTTTATCATTTTCAGGCTTAAGTGCCATATGCATTTTTATTAAATGCTCCTCCATATCAAAAGACACGGTAAAGCCTAGGTTTTTCGCTAAATTCGCCATACTGCGATTTTCAAACATTGTAAAACCAGCAAGGACAGGGGTATCTGAATCCTTGTAATAATTCACTAGTTTTTCAAGTAATAATCTGCCAAGACCAATACCTTGATAGTCGCCTCTGACGGCCATAGCAAACTCTGCTTCTGTATTATCAGGATCCGTTGATGCTCTAACGGCCCCCAAGGTGATTGATTCTCCATTTTCATCCATTGCGGTTGCAATAAAGGCCATTTCTCGAGCGTAATCGATTTGAGTTAGCACAGCCATTTCTTCATGGGTCATACGTGAGCGCACCCCAAAGTAACGTTTATAGCGGTCTTCGTCACTTAATGAGTTATCAAAGGCTAAATGCTTTGGTTCATCCTCTGGTAATATTGGTCTTAGCATGACCTCTTGACCATTTTTTAGTATCGCGGTTTGTTCAAGCTCTTTAGGGTAAGGCATGATGGCTAAACGTGTTTTTGGATCAATATCCATACTATTTAGCTTCATGTTTACATCAAGTAAGGTAATGGTTTCACCTGCCGCTAATACAGGGTTCAAATCCAGTGAAGCGATTTCTGGGCAATCAATGATTAAATGTGAAATTTGCGTAAGCATGACACATAGTGCATGCATATCTAGACCGAGCGGAAGATGCCGATCACGCAGTTTATTGGTTTTTAACGCCTGAATAACCATATAACGAGCGAGTGTCATATTTAAAGGTGGTAGGGCAACTGCGGCATCACGGGTGGGATCCCACTCGGAGCCTCCTTCACCTAAACAAATAGCAGGGCCAAAAACGGGGTCATTGATCACTGACACTCTGACTTCTTGTGCGCCTGCTGTCAGTGCCATTTTCTGCACTATCATGCCATCAATTTTGGCATCAGGATTGATTTCTTTAACACGGCTAACGATAGACTGCGCTGCTTGACGGACCTCATCATCGTTAGTTAGGTTTAGCATGACACCATGAACATCTGACTTATACATGAGATCCGGTGACTGTACTTTCAATGCCACTGGATAACCCACGTCATTGGCTAATTTGACGGCTGATTCAGCATTGTCAGCAAAACAGGTTTTAATGGTGTTAAGCCCATAAGCTTTTAAAATATCGCGTGTTTCATGGGTTTCTAATATGAATCTTTGTTCTTGCTGCGCCTTTTGCAGTAATCCACGAGCCACATTAACATTTGCAGGAATATTATCAGGAATAGATTGAGGTACCTCTTGGAGTAATCGTTGGTTACGACGATACTCAACCATATGCATAAAGGCTTTCACTGCGCCTTCAGGTGTTCGATAAGTTGGAATTCCCGCTTTATTAAAGATCTTTCTTGCCACATAGGCAGAGTCTTCACCACTCCAGTTAGTTAAGATGTTTAATTTATTGCGGTTTGTATGATTGCTGATTGTTGTTACTAAACTTTGTGCTATTTCATCGCTTTCTTCTAATGCCGATGGCGAATGTAGTACTAAAATAGCATCCATTTCTTGACTATCCATCAAGACTTCTAACACCTGAGTGTACCGCTTGCTATTGGCATCGCCAACAATATCTATGGGGTTTTGGCCTGACCATGTTGTGGGTAATAATGTGTTCAGCTTATCAACTGTTTCAGGCGATAGCTTGGCAAGCTTGCCACCTTTAATAATTAACTCATCTGCAGCAAGGACTGCAGGTCCTCCGCCATTACTGATGATCGCAACACGCTCACCTTTAAGCGGGGTTGAATGAGCCAAGCTTTCAACTGCGGCAAATAATTCAATTAAGTCATTTACTCTTAACATACCCGCACGTCTAAACGCGGCTTCATATACAGCATCATTGCCTCCCATGCCTCCAGTATGAAGCATGGCTGCTTTTATGCCTTCTTGGCTGCGACCTGACTTAATCACAAATATTGGTTTATTACGTGCAGCGGCTCGCGCCGCGGAAAGAAAGTGTCTTTTTTCACTGATAGAGTCGATATAGAGCATGATGGCACTGGTACGGCTATCTCGTCCTAGATAATCGAGTAATTCGTCAAAATCAATATCTGTCGCATCACCAAGGGAGATAAATGATGAAAAGCCAATATCTTTATTGTTGGCCCAATCCAGTACAGTGGTACATATTGCAGCGGACTGAGAGACAAAGGCTATTTTACCTTTTTTAGCACCACTGTGGGCTAAACTTGCATTTAACCCTATTGTAGGGATGATCATACCTAGGCTATTTGAGCCTAATATGCGCATGCCAAACCGTTTCGCATTTTGTAATGTGACTGAAAGTAAGCTTTCGCCATTTTCATCATATTCATCAGCCATGCCAGAAGCCATGATGATGACGACTTTACAGCCGAATTGGGCTAAGGTTTCAACGATATTAGGTACTCTGCTTGCCCTAGTACAGATAATGGCAAGATCAGGTTTTATCGGTAAGGATTCAATATTAGGGTAAGCCAAAACGCCCATAACAGCGTCATATTTTGGGGTGACAGGCATTATCGGCCCAGAAAAACCGCTTCCGAGTAAGTTTTTCATTAATACTCGACCAGCACGTTTTTCGGTATTGGAGGCACCTATGACAGCGATTGATTTAGGCTTAAACAAGGTGTGAATACTTCGTTGACTCATATTGCCTCACTATCGAATTTATTGGCTAACGTAACCCTAAAGCTGAATGGCGATTAGGCGTTAAATTTTGTTTTTATTATTTACCGCTTCTAATATCACTTTTTGACAAAGCTCAGACAGCCAGACAATTTTTGCTTCATGTCTTCTTGCTGCACTGGTAATGATAGCTAAGTCAACGGCCAAATTCTTATGTGCACCGTTCGATTCTAAATTAAATTGATACGAGTAATTATTTTTCAATAATTCCTGCTGAACCATATAGTTATCTACAATTATAGTAGGGTTACGTTTCTCATCAAAGGCACGATATAGCTCTACGTATTCGTTTAAGTCATCGACGATTAACTTAACGAACTCACCCTCTAAATTTCCACCTAATGATCCATAACCTGAAGCTATTTTTTTCTGATATAGCTGCTGGGGGCGATCTTTCAGTGTTTGTATACCAATATCGATTGAGCCTTCAATCAAACCATCATTACTGGTTTTACGCCATTGCCTTAATTCAATTACTGCGTTGGTTTCTCGGCGAATGGCTTCGATTAACGCTTTACCCATCATCACGGCTAATGGCTCTCCGATATGGACTGTGATGTATTGCAGGTTTTTGGGATCAAAATATTCAGGCTCTAAAGCAATATTGATTTGTTCTATTGAGCTTTGAATCTTAGGCGCAATTTTATCGGCGTAACTGGTGGGCTGCAGACCGTTTGCTGTTCGGATAAACAAAGGGTCGTTTAGTTCTTCACGTAATTGTGCAAGTACTTTTGAAACAAACGACTGTGATCGTCCAAGTAGTTTGGCAGCACGTTGGGTTGAACCTGATTTATACAGGGTAATAAACACATTAAGTGCATTAAGATCCATAATATACCGATAAATAAGAACATCTTAATTTCATATTACATCATTAAAACGTCAAACACAGTAATGGCATTCGCTAATTTGCACATATGGAATATGCCTTATTCCAAATTTACATATAGAGGTTGTTAATATTCCATTTAGTTATCTTATTACCCCTTGGAGAATACATGTCAGAACAGCACGAACTTGCCACCATCCCAGAAGAAAAACCAAGCATAGCGCTTGTTATTGCCAAAAAAAGTATGTGGTTCATTATCGCCGTAACAACAATCGGTTTGTTGAGTTATCTGTTTTCATTATTAACAGCTATTCACGGGAAATCATTACCCGAAAGTTACTTTGTTAATGGTTATCCATCCATTTTAGCGCTTCTGGATTCTGAGTTATTTATGGGGTTTGTGTTTGTCGTGACCGTCTCGATCATTTGCTACACATTACTTTTATTTTGGCGATTGCATGAAGTGGCAGTACACAAGGCTGAAGCCATGTCGAGTGCACACACGCAAATTGTATTTGCTTTGTCACTGTGTGGATTATTCATCGATAAAGCCTGGTGGGTTCTTGCCATAATCATTGCATTTGGTCGTTGGGATGTACTTGCCAATAGACTTTCAAGCATTATCAGCAACGGCATTAAAGGAGATAAGTAAATGAAAGAGATTATGCTCCCTTATGTACTAATCATTTGGTTACTGGTTAAACTTGGTGTTATACAGTGGAATCTAGCGAATGCTGTTCGCTCAGTTGGTTTAGGGTTATTTATTGCCTTCATGCTATTTACGGCTCATCGTTTTTGGTCTCCAGCAGACTTAACTGACAGCTCAACGGTTAAAGCTCCTCATGCGGTGCTTAGCCCTTTGTTTGGTCAAGAAATCGAAGAGATTTTTGTTACTCATAACCAAATGGTTAAAAAAGGCGATTTGATTTACAAATTGGTGTCAGTCGACAGTGAAAAAGAAATCAGATCGTTAAAAGCGCAAAAAGCTGCTGAGCTTGCTAAGAAAGAAGCACTTAAACTGCGTATGGAAGCGCTAGAAGTGACGCTTAACAATGACAAACGTAACTTTGTTCGTGTCACAGACTTACGTGATTATGCCAGTGAAATGACACGAGATGACTTAGAAGCAAAAATACAATCTACCGAAGCTGAAATCGCATCAGTGGTTGCTGAGCTTGAAACTCATCGTGCGCAGTTACGCGCGTTTGATGCACAGATTGGTTCTGCTCAGTGGAATGATGAACGTCGTGAAATTAGAGCTCAATTTGACGGTCAACTTTCTATTACGAATGTAGCAGTAGGTAGTCGTATTGGTAACATGCACCTTTATGATACCTCTAAGAAGTTTTTAGAAATGCGAATTGCAGATCAATCGTATCGTTATATTAAGCCTGGCCAATTTGCCGAGTTTTACGTTGATGCTTTTCCTGGTGAGATATTTCGAGGTCGAGTGCACAGTGTGACTTCAGGTACAGGTGAATCGATGATCAGCCCATTAGCAGGAACTCAGCAAGTTAGGCAACATGTTGGTAATAACGCTGGAAGTCATGGGCGTACAGTGGTTATTGAATTTGAAGAGCCAGAAGGCTATTCAATCCCGATTGGCGCGACAGGTTCAGGCTGGATATCGGCTGAAAAGCCAGCGAGTTTCTTAGGCTTCATGGATATTATTGGCGCTGCAACAGTCAGACTTAAAGCCCTTAAAGCTTACCTAAGCGCTTTGTAATAAGAAGTAATAGATAGTTGCGGAAATATAAAAGGGAGCTTTGGCTCCCTTTTTTATGTGTTTTATGTGTATCACTTAGCGTGCTTACAATAAGATTCCCTAGAGCGTTAAAACAAATAACTCCTTATTGACTTAACGCTTGATTTGAGGAAATGGTGTCATTATTAGTCGCCAATTTAATTTGCTTGTATTGCTGAAACACACTTTGAGCTAGAATCGTTATTGTCATCACTTGATATAAAATTCCAGACCATGACATCAAATATATTGAAAGCATTAAGTTCAATGCATTACTCACTAGCATAGCGGCGCGAAGTGCCATTCCTTTACAATAAAATAGACTTATACTCATTACCACTGCTGCAAAAACTGCGCACCATTCACTCCAATGTTCTGCCCACATTACTCCCTGTAAAATCGCTACAGTAGAGAAGGTAACACTCATCATTAATGGCACGAATTCCGATTTCGTTGTATGGCCGAGTTGCTGGCAACAACGGAATCGAACCACATTTACAAGTTGATTCGCCATCCCAAGAAAGCTGCCTAGTAAGCCTAAGTGAATGGCTGTAAGAATGGATGCAAGCATATTGCCATGAATAAATTTGCAATCTTGTTTTTGGCTATTTGCCCACCAGCCGATAGCCATTGAAATGAAGCCTAGTAATTGCACAAAGAACAGTTGATTAAACGCAAACTCAGACACGCAGATGATACTCACTAAAAAATCGAAGGGCGTATTGTCTATATTTTCAGCAGCATTAATTTGATCTGAACGAGGTTTTCAGCTTTAGCCTTAATATTCAGCCTAAAAATAGTTATTTTCTGATTTAGTGTGCTTCAAAGGTGTAAGGTTTGTTCTTGATGGGTAATGGCTTTGTTTGTTATTTGTTGCACCTGTCAAGTTTGTGGTCGCTGTATACTATCCCGTTTTAATAACTACTCACATCACTTCTCAATCGTTTTTCAACATTTCATTTAAACACTCACTTAACGACAACTGACCTTTGGGATATCTTGCCAACAGGTTGTGTATTGTGGGGTCAGTAGCTCTCTGCGCATATGCCACTTTCCAGTAATCCCTTGGGCGGCAACAAATATTGAGTCAGTGCCATAGCGCTGGTTAAGCTTATCGCAAACCTGCATGAGTGTCGGATCTTTGGCCGGAGTAAATAAGTCTCCCTGTAAATGCTGTACCGGAGAAAGGTCAATAAGACCAATGCCAATTTTATAATACCGTGTATTTGGATTAAATAACTGACTCCCTATGGCTGTTGCATAACTAATGAGTTCGCATGTGTCATTGGTCGGAAATGCACAACGATAATGGTATTTAAAACCGGAAGGTTGCTCATCGTATGGAGAGTTTTTGGCAAAAATAAGTAGACTACTGGCTGCTGAACCTTGCTGCCTTGCTTTGGCGGCAGCGATGGCTGCATGTTTACTCAGGGCTTGCAGCAAAGATTCTCTATCAGTGATCCGCTGGCCAACACTGCGGGTGGAAAAAATTTGCTGCTTATCAGCTCTTGCGCTATCCCATCCTTTACATTGCTCGCCATTGAGCTCTCGCACCGTACGTTCTATTTCAATACTAAAATTTTTACGGGCGATCCCAGGCTGTAAGTTCGCTAATGCTAAAGCAGTATGAACCCCCATTGCCTGGAGTTTTTTACCTATTCTTGAGCCGATCCCCCAGACATCGGTGGCTTTCATGTTTGCTAGAATAGCGCGGCGCTCTTCATCGGACTCGATGCAGCAAACACCGTCATACCCAGCAAGCTTTTTGGCTGCGTGGTTGGCCACTTTAGCGAGTGTTAAGGTTTCGCCAATGCCAACACAAACCGCTAAACGCGTTTCTTTCCATACTGCTCTGCGAATAAGAGAGGCGTGATGGCTTAAACATGGAATTGCTGGGTAACTACGCTTAAAAGAGAGAAAAGATTCATCAATACTGTATATGTGCTGTTCGGGGGCGAAGCGACCAATGACATCCATCATGTTATGAGACAAAGAGGCATAAAGCTCATAATTAGAAGAAAGTGCAATAACCCCTAGTTTTTCACATTGATGTTTAACTTCAAAGTAAGGGCCAAATTTACCAATGCCTAATGCTTTAGCTTGACGGTTGGCCGCAACAATACAGCCGTCATTATTGGATAGGACAACAATAGGGCGTCCACGCCATTCAGGCCTAAACACTTGCTCTGCGCTGCAATAAAAAGAGTTGGCATCGACTAAGGCATACATGGGTTAACGACCCGACAATATTGGGCTTTGACGGTGACAACGTATTGAACGGATCACCACACCTTCAACAGTAAAGCTGTCATGTTCTTGAATCAGTACACTATGGTGATTGTCATTCGCTGATAATAATAATCGCCGCTGAGTATCAATTAATTTGCAGACGAAGCAGCCATTATAATTCGCCACAATAACATCGTGATTTTCCACATTAACATGGCGATCGACTATCAAAATGTCTTTATCAAAAATCCCTATCTTTTCCATTGAGTCGCCGCTGGCTTGACCAATAAATGTTGCGCTTGGGTGTTCAATCAGTAGCTCATCTAAACTGAGTGGTAGCTGTCGATATTCAGCAGCTGGGGACTCAAAACCTGTAATGCCAGCACTGGCAAAAATAGGGATCACATTCATAAATCTCACATCATAAAAAAATAACTGTATATTTATACAGTATTATAGTGCTCCCCGTAAAATTGGCAATAATTTATCTGGTTTTGGCGGCTTTTTGAACGAAGTGTGCGTTTTGCGAACGGATTTTAGCTAGGAGCGACAGAGGTCATATTGATAAGTGACTAATAGGTATAGCTACTTGATAAATAAACAGGTCAAGTTGTAGAAAATACTGCCAGCTTGAGAAGTTAACTTTCTGTTCAGCTTAGGTTTAGCAAAATTCATTACTATAACAGTCAGATAATGATTATTTACTGTCGCTTAATAATATGAAATATGTGCCTTCTAGTTGTTCTTTGTCTCAATGAGGCGCGAAATGGTAACTAATGCGTCAGTGAGATGGATAAGATAGTGTCAATTAACCGGGCACATAATTGATTAAATCGGAGTGAGTATGAAAAAATTAAAAACGATTACTGCATTTATTGCATTCAGTTTATTTTCAGTGGCTGCTAATGCCAGTTTTTCAACTCAGCAATCTGTGGTCATTCAAATAGACCAATCTATTGCCAACATCGATAGCGCTGTAAGCTGCTCAATAATTTACTCGCATACGCCGTTAGCGTCAGAAGCAGATTTTTATAAAGGCATGGTTTACGAGAACTATTCTAACCTAGTTGAGCAATTAGTATTAACAGGTCAGACAGAACAACAAGCAAGGCAAATTGCGATGGAAAAGGTTGTGAGCCAAGCTACGCATATGGAAACCTTAATAAAAGAGCAAAAAGCCGATGGCAACAAGGCGCAATTCACTCAGTTATTAAAAACCACAGCAGTGCAAAACCAGTGTGTTCACTATGCTAGTAATAACTAGTTAACGGTTTATTATCAATATCGGTAGTAATAACCATACGAATAAAAATATACCCGGTCACCACAATTGATGACCGGGTATATTTATTTAGCAGTGCCCATATTTAACAGGGTGCTAAGTAAATCGTTAATGCAGTGAAGAGACTATTTTATCCTGATTAAAGCCCCTGATAAGCGTGCCATTAACTTGCAATAAAGGGATCCCTTGGCCGTTTAATGCTTGATAACGTTCATTAGCAGCGAAAGATTTCTCAATATCAAACTCTTGATAAGCAATGCCATTATCGTCAAAAAAGATACGTGCCTTTTGGCAGTACTTGCACCAAGCTGTTGCATACATAATAACTTCATTACTGGCGGCATAGGTGGCACGGATAGGCTCGACCGGTGATTGATTCCAGTGTTGGTAAGCGGCGTAAAGGACCAACAACACAAATAGCTTTTTCAATGAATACCTTCCATGGGCTCAATGGGCTTAAAAAATAATCGTAATTATATAAACATCGGGATGAAAATTAAACCGCTATTTCAATATGTCTAAATAAGCGATTACGAATAAATAAAGTGGGGATAAGGCAGTATTTATCTAGTGAATGTGAGCAATTAAATCATGCCGGTTTCATATCTCTTTTAAGGATATTTTTTGCGGCAACGATATCAAATAAAAGCACTTTAAAATCAGTAGTGTGATTCGCATCAAATTAGCCTGTGACAGATTGTCGCACTGTCTACGCTTCTGATTGAGCAAAGCGAATTAATCTGCGAAAACGTTCATAGATAAATAATAAATGGACGTTGTAATGAAATTTAATACTTCAATTTTAGCTGCGCTGATTGCGGCATCTTTAACGCCAAACTTGGCAATAGCAGATCATACTACAAAGACCTGTGATGGTGAGCAATGCGATGATTATATCGTTGTCACGGGTGAATTAATGAAAGAGCCATCTAAGGTTACTACCGATCCAAAAAAACCTCGCTTACCTTTACCTGCATACGATGGCGCAGGTTTCTTGAAAACGATACCAGGCTTTAGCATTAGTCGTAAGGGCGGCGCTGGTGGCGACCCTTCTTTGCGAGGAATGGGGGGATCACGGGTCAGTATTGTTGATGACGGCCAACATGTTTACGGTACCTGCGGTGGCCGAATGGATCCTCCAACCGCATATATTTATCCTGAAGCCTATGACGCCATTACTGTCATTAAAGGACCGCAAACGGTTAAATATGGTCCAGTGGGCTCAGCCGGAACCGTTTTATTTGAAAAAGAGCGCCATAGCTTTGTAGAAAAAGACATGGAAGGCCGATTGAGTATGACAGGCGGCAGCTTTGGCCGAGAAGACTATTTGGTTGAAATGAAAGCCGGCACTGAGACGCATTATATTGACTTTGATATGAATAAATCCAAAAGCGATCACTATGAAGATGGCGATGGAAACACAATACAATCAAGTTATGATCGCAGTAATGTCAATGTGGCGCTTGGATGGACACCAGATGAAGATACCGTTGTTGAATTGGCCTATGGCAGTTCAAGTGGTGAAGCTGAATATGCAGACAGAGC
The DNA here is from genome assembly GCF_041468985.1 of Shewanella sp. 10N.286.52.A9. Lineage (NCBI taxonomy): Bacteria > Pseudomonadati > Pseudomonadota > Gammaproteobacteria > Alteromonadales > Shewanellaceae > Shewanella > Shewanella sp. 10N.286.52.A9. The sequence continues at coordinate 32,487 of NZ_JBFRJQ010000028.1, forward strand.
AAATAAAGCACGCCAAATTGACAATGAAAACCTAACACTTTTGGCGAAACGAGACGTTAACTCATCATGGTTAAACAACGTCGAATTTCAATTTTATTCCAATGAAAACGATCACATCATGGATCAATTTGATCAAGGAGTAAATGCTGGTACCAATGTGCGCCGTGAGACCACAGGAGGGCATCTTTGGTTGGATCTAGCGTTGAGTGATAAGTGGGAAACCCTAATCGGTATCGATTATATGGACAGTGCGCATGAAGGCAGAAGCATAGACAAGGAGTTAGATAACGGCCTTGATGATCTATTGGCTAAGCCTTTTAACAAAAACATGAGCTATGAAAATATCGGCGTGTTTGTTGAAGCCAATTACCATATCAATTATGCGACAAGCCAAGGGAAAATTTTAACAGGGTTAAGATTGGATCAATGGGATACCGAGTTACATGTGGGCCAAAAAGGTCAGCGAGAGGATGATCTTGTCAGTGGTTTTATTCGTTACGAGCACATGTCTGGTCACAGTCAGTACTATGCAGGTGTTGGTCGTGCTGAGCGCATTCCTGATTACTGGGAGTTTATGAAAGCTGATGATAGCAATATGGCCATTAAGGCATTTGATTTAGAACCTGAAAAAACAACCCAGCTTGATGTCGGTTGGATATATCAAAATGATTATGAAATCTCGACGGCATTTTATTATGGCAAGGTCGACGATTATATTTTAATTGATTCAAATGGGGCTAAAACATCTGCCTACAATGTTGATGCGACCATTTGGGGTGGTGAACTTGGTGTAATGTACCCCTTTAATGAACAATGGTCTGCACAAACGACGGTTAGCTACAGCCATGGCGACAATGATACCGCCGATACACCTCTTGGACAAATCTCGCCATTAGAAGGGCGTATATCAGTTAACTATGAATCGAATAATTGGACTGCTGGGCTATTTTGGCGTCTTGTTGCAGCGCAAGATAGAGTTGCAGTAGGACAAGGCAATATATCGGGCCAAGATTTGGGGGAAAGTAGTGGCTTTGGCACCTTGTCGGTAAATGGATCGTGGAAGCATGATGACCTATTAGTCAGCTTTGGTGTTGAGAACCTGTTTGATCTAACCTACGCAGAACATATTAGTCGCTCAGGTGCAGGTAATGATATTCCCGGCAGTGAACCATTGTTTCAAGTTAATGAACCAGGTCGGACAGCTTGGGTTAAAGTGGATTACACTTTTTAAACGAAAGTCGCCTTAACCAAAGATAAAAAAGGTTCAGCATAAGCTGAACCTTTTTGTTACCACATCTATTATTGAGTCATTGTTTAGTCATTCACTTCTTGGACATTAATAACAAGTTGCTCCCAGTTACGTTGGTTATCAATGTCAAACTGTGCGCCTTGTTCATCAGCCCAAGTAAATCGTGTAATTGCAGAAGTTTTACTGGTTGCTTGATATAACCAATAAGCTTCGGCCTTGAGTGCGTCTTCAATCGGTTTATCAATAGACTCATACACAGTTTGCTTACATGCATTGATAGACTCTGCAGGAAACTGTGCAATACGTCTTGCAAGATTTTCTACGTATTCACCTATCTCATCTGGCTCAAGCGCTTTATTGATAGTGCCGTATGCTTCTGCTTCATCTGCAGTAAAATCACGTGCGCTAAGAATGATTTCAAGGGCTCTGCCAAGTCCTGCTTGCCTTGCCATTCGAGAAGCGCCACCACCACAAGGCAAAATACCCATGCCAACTTCCATTTGCATAAACTTGTATTTGCCGCGGGCAGCAAAACGCATATCACAAGCTAATGCAAACTCATGACCACCACCACGAGCAAAACCTTCTAATTTCGCGATGGTTGCTTGTGGTAAACGACTGATACGCTCTAATACAGATTGTAGGTCGAGTAATTTCGCTTCGACACGCGATACAGCATCCTTAGACATGTCTCTAAGTAAGTTGGTATCGTAATGACATACCCAAATTTCAGGGTGAGCGGATTGAAACACCACGACTTTTATTTCTCTATCACGTTCAAGACGCAACGCTAAACTGTTTAAATCTGCTAGCATCTCTTGCCCTTGAACATTCACAGGGGGAAAATCGATAGTAACCCATGCAATTCCATTGTCTTTTTTCACATTAAAAGTTGTAAAGTTCTTATATTCCATTGTTGATGTCCTTGTAATGTCCTAGCATGAATGAATTATGTGGCTGGATAACACTTGGTTATCATCTGGTTCACATTCATAAAAAGTAGGTGATTGACTCTGCTAAGTGAATCCGAATTATTGATAAAGAGAATTTAGTATTTCTATTAACTAAATTAGGGCTATCTGGTGTTGTATTTGCTTAATCGGTCATTTAAGAATAAAAGTTTGGGATGGGCAGCTGTCATATGGCGACTTGTAGAAGAAGGTTAAATAGGAACAAATAAATATGGACACAGAGAGCTTACGTCTATTTGTTAAGGTTGCAGAGTCATTAAGTATTAGTGCTGCTGGCAGAACCTTAGGAATATCCCCAGCCATTGCGTCTGCAAGGTTATCAAAACTTGAGAATCAATTAGGTACAGACCTATTACATCGCTCTACAAGGAAAGTGTCGTTATCAACAGAAGGCGAAGGCTTCTTGCCATATGCGAAAGAGATTTTAGTACAGCAAGATGCAGCCATGGCTGCCATTGGCAGTGAAATTAATGAAGTGAAAGGGCTACTAAGATTTACCGCATCAAATACCTTTGCACAATTGTATATTTTACCGGTTCTACCTGAGTTTTTAGCTAAGTACCCGGAGTTAGATTTAGAGCTGAGGTTGAGTGATACGGAAGTGAATCTGATAGAGCATGGCATAGACTTAGCGCTAAGAAACACAGAGGCGAAAGACAGTGGTTTAAGAGCACGCAAATTAGCCAATGATCAACGTATTTTATGTGCATCACCCGACTATATCGCGGCGCACGGCACATTAGACACGCCTAAAGATTTAGTAGACCATCAACTAATTGTATTTAAAGATGCAAAAGGGCGTAAACTGATTAGTACCGCACAAGACGACCAGAACGAATATGTGTTTCCGCCGGTAAATGGCCGAATTAGATTGAATTGCGATGACGGTACCAGCATGAAGTTAGCGACTGTGGCAGGAGCTGGGATATCAATGAATTCTTATTGGAGCGTGGCTGAAGATTTAAAGCAAGGAAGCTTGATTAGAATATTGCCCGATTATAACGTCGATGATCATACTGCTATATGGCTGGTATACCCTAAGGCTAATGCGTTAAGCGCTAAGGTGAGGGTATTTATTGACTTTTTAGTTGAAAAAATAGGAGCTGCGGACTGGGATAATAGTTAATACAGATCCTATCTCTGCAATTACGACAGCGACTAAGTCAACGCTAACCTAACCTCAGTCAAAACCAGTACACCGCTTGTAAAAAGCGGTGCCGACCTATTTTAACGAAAGTGTCATTAATCGTTTTTTATAAAATCAAAAATGTTTTCATTAAACCTTTAAAACGGTTATTACACTCTGACTAATTGTATTGGAAAACTTTGATTTGCATTCCATTGTCCAACATAAATATTGTCATCATCGTCGATACATAAGCCATGACAATGACGAAACACATCCCAACTGGTATGCATAGGTTGAAGTTCACCGTTTACATACTCAGGCTGAGCCCCCCCAAGATTAGCGACGACTTGATTGTGTTTATCAAATACACTGATGAACCCTGAGTTATCTGCATTTGTACCATTAATATGTGACCAACATACAGGCGCGAAAAAATGCTCTCCCTTAAAAACGGGTCCGCCTATATAGGCACCTGGAACACTGATAGTATTAAGGTAATCTCCAGATAGAGAATATTGTTTTAATGCATGTTCAGCCCTAGAACTTATCAGCAGTGTCGGGGAAGCATCAGTATGAGAGCTTGATACGAGTCGCTTATCAATGGCAATGCCATGGGTGTTTTGTAAATTTAAACGTGTATCAAGATTATCATGTCCGCCCCAATACCGAATAAACTGACCATTGCTGTCATATTGCAGTACATAATCAGAGCCATAGCCGTCAGTAATATATAAATCGCCATTATCAGCGATCGCGATATCAGTGGGACGAAAGGCTTGGTTAGGCTGATAAACGCCAATGGTTTGAGGATGGCTAATGGTATAAACGACTTGGCCTGTTAACGTCAGTTTGGCAATAAAACCAGTCTGAGGGATCACTCTTTCTAAGCCATTGGTTGGCGTCCATTGACGGTTAATGACCCAGCCACAATCAACAACATATAAAAAGTCTTCACCATTTTCATGGTTGATCTTTATTGCATGTGCTCCCGGAAATTGTCCGCCCCAAGCATCAATTAATTTGCCGTCTTTATTGTAAATAATAATATTATTTTGCGGATGATCGCTGACCATAATAATTCTGCCTTGTGAGTCAAACGCTAAGTCATGGCAGTTCTCAATAGGTAACTGTGAAGCGGTCATTTTATTCCATTGAGTATTAACTCGATAAGTGAACTCCCCTTGACCAATGATTAACCCATGAGGGTCAAACCTTGCATTATCACGAGAAGTTGGAATAGCTGTATTCATATTTTATCCTTGTAATCTGCACTATAATTTTAGTTAATTGTTAACAATGATAAATATGTATAAGATAAAAACTGTTAGATATTTGCACTTATGTGTGCAGGACATTTGTTGAATAGTACGATCTATATAGCCAGATAAAACAGGGAGTCAAATGCACACGCGTAATAAAGCAGGCATATATTGCGAACCAATTTCCATTAAACCGGGATATCAATTTGAAGTTCATCGTGTGGCTTACCAACGAAATGAAGTGTATGCATGTATGATGCATTTTCATCAAGTTCATGAGTTTATTATTTTTGAAGATGTACAAGGAATATATTATTACTCACAAGGTCAGTCAGCGATCCAAAAAGGTGATGTGGTATTTACCCCAGCACTCGAGACCCATGACTATGAGTTAACGGATCATGTAAAAGCTTGGTATATTATCCAGTTTTTGCCGCAATTTTTAATTGATAATGGCTTACTGTATGAAGAGGAGATACTAAGGCGTGGTTTACAACTACGTTTTAGTCAGCAAGATTGGCAAAGCATTCAACAACAAGTTAATTGGCTAGAGCAAAGCTATTTAGACGACCCACACAGCGTAAAAAGCGCAACCTTATTAAAATTAATCATTATTTGGCTTGTCGCCCAAGGTAAAGCGGTTTTACCCAATGCAGAGCGTGCTTTAGTGACCGACGCCTCGTACAAAAAACTCAGTCCTATTTTAAGCTTATTTAGAGAACAAGATGTGGTAGAGCTTACTTTAGTTGAAGCCGCAGCAATGTGTCACATTTCTACCTCGTACTTTTCTAGATTGTTTAAACGCACCTTTAACTGTAACTACTCGCAGTTTGTTGTACAGCATAAGCTGTATACCAGCGCACGTTGGTTAGGACAAAGTGAAAAAAGCATTACCCAAATAAGTTACGATCTTAACTTTTCAAACCCATCTCATTTTATTTCTATGTTTAAACGCTACTTCTCAAAGACGCCAAATCAATATCGAAAAGCGCTCAGGAAACAGCTTAGTTAACAGCGATACTGACAAAATTAAACATAGTGTCAATTGTCACTTAAATGGTAAGTGTTGGATATTAGGGCATGTAACCGCTGTCATTGTCAGATAATTTAAACAGGTAGAGCATTCGATTTTTGCAAACTTGAGTTTGACTCAATAAACAAATTAGCGCTAACAATTACTTTACATTTAAAAACCTCTTGTGTAGATTGTTAACAATAAACTGTTTGTAAGCTTCATTTAAAGGTGAGTCAATGACAAAGGAAGCCAATAAGATTGAGTCGGTTAAGGTTGAGTACTATCAAGTCCCTTTGGCTGAAGTCTTGTCTGATGCTAAGCATGGTGATCACACTCATTTTGAGTTGATTTTGACACGCATTAAAACGTCGAATGGTATAGAGGGCGTGGGATACACATATACAGGAGGCAAGGGCGGAAGAGCTATCTATTCTTTACTAAATGATGAAATGAAGCCATTACTCATAGGTAAAGATGCTTCAGATATTATGGCGATATGGGATGAGCTTCAATGGCACTTTCACTATGTTGGCCGAGGAGGGTTATTAAGCTTTGCTATTTCTGCTGTAGATATTGCACTGTGGGACATTAAATGTAAAAACCTAGGTTTACCTCTGTGGAAAGTTGCTGGTGGCGCGAGTAACCAAGTTAATTGCTACGCTGGTGGCATTGATCTTAATTTTGACCATCAAAAGTTACTGAGCAATATTCAAACTTATCTAGATCGTGGCTTTGAAGCGGTAAAAATTAAAGTTGGTAAAAGCGATTACAAAGAAGACGTCAGACGTGTTGAAGCTGTACGGGAATTAATTGGACCCGATCGTATCTTCATGGTTGATGCAAATTATTCGATGACCAAAGAGCAAGCTATTCGTTTTGCTAATGCAATTGCCCATTGCGATATTAAGTGGTTTGAAGAGCCAACAATTCCAGATGACTATTTAGGCTATGCAGATATTGCAGATGCTATTGATATTCCATTGGCTATGGGTGAAAACCTACATACCATTCATGAGTTTACCTATGCAATTTCGCAATCTAAGTTAGGTTTTTTGCAACCTGACGCCTCAAATATTGGTGGCATAACGGGCTTTTTAATGGTGGCGCAACTGGCATACGCTAATAACATTCCAGTGTGTAGCCATGGTATGCATGAATTACACGTTAGTTTACTTGCCTCGCAGCCACATTCTGGTTACCTCGAAGTACATTCGTTTCCAATTGATGAATACACCACAACCCCTTTAAAAATCATTAATGGCAAAGCGGTCGCACCTGATATTCCAGGTACTGGCGTTGTTTTTGATGATGCATTATTAACTCCTCATTTAAAAATGAGCTCATAAGGTCAAGATTATGCAAGCTGCTCAATATATAGGTAATAAATCGTTTAGAGTTGTTGAATCACAAGCAATTAGTCCTGGTGATGATGAGGTACGTTTAAACGTAGGCTATGTTGGTATTTGTGGCACAGATATGCACATATACCATGGTGTAATGGACACTCGAGTGAATCCGCCGCACACGATAGGCCATGAAATTTCAGGCACCATTGCTGAAATTGGCAAAAATGTAACGGGTTATGAGATTGGCGAGCGTGTTGTAGTGAGACCATTAGACTGGTGCGGAGAATGTCCAGCCTGTGATGCAGGGCATTCGCATGTTTGTCAAAACCTTAAATTTATGGGGATTGATACACCAGGCGCCTTTCAAAACTCGTGGACTGTAAAGTCTCGCACTTTACATAAACTGCCCGCAAACGTTAGCTTACAACAAGGTGCTTTGATAGAGCCTTTGTCTGTTGCTTGCCATGATGTCGCACGTTCACGTTTAACTGCAGGTGAAAAAGCCGTTGTTATTGGTGGCGGGCCTATTGGCCAGCTAGTTGCTTTAGTTGCAAAATCAGTTGGGGCAGAAGTGATTATTTCTGAACCAAATGAAAGCCGTCGTGATTTTTCCAATAAGTTTGCTATTCCAACGGTTAACCCTATTGAGCAAGATCTTAAGGAATTTGTAGATACATGGACGCAAGGTAAAGGGGCTGATGTGGTGTTTGAAGTCTCTGGGGTACAACCTGCAGTTGATGCAATGGTCGATATCGCCTCAGTTCGTGGCCGTATATGTATGGTCGCAATACATGCTCAAAAACCACAAGTCGATTTGTTTCAATTTTTTTGGAAAGAACTCGAGTTACTCGGTGCGAGAGTTTACGAACACGCAGATTTCGATATGGCAATTGATTTAGTTGCTTCAGGTAGCATAGATCTCGCGCCATTTATTACCTCTGTGAGCAAGTTAAGTCATATCAGTAATGCATTCGAGAATATGGATAACAACCCAACAGGAATGAAAGCACTTGTGTCATGTGCAGTAGAGTAGAGTAAAGGAAGCATCATGCAAAATAATGTACTAAGTAAATTCGATTTAACTGGCAAGCTGGCCTTAGTGACCGGTTGTAGTCGTGGTATTGGTAAAGCCATGGCGGTAGCCTTAGCAGAAGCTGGTGCTGACATCATTGGTGTATCTGCTTCTTTAGCGGCGTCAGGTTCCGATGTTGAATCTGAAGTTACCGCTTTAGGACGTCAATTCTATGCCTACCAGTGTGACTTTTCAGACCGAAAAAGCCTGTATCAATTTGTAGAAACCGTTAACGGCCAACATGACACCATTGATATTCTTGTGAATAATGCAGGTTCGATATTGCGTGAGCCAGCCATTGAACATCGCGATCAATACTGGGATAAAATCATGGAGATAAACTTAAACTCTCAGTTTATCCTCAGTCGTGAAATCGGCAAAAAAATGGTAGCACGTGGTGAAGGGAAGATTATTTTTACGGCTTCATTGCTCACATTTCAGGGTGGAATTACTGTTCCTGGTTACGCAGCGAGTAAGGGCGCAATTGGGCAACTGGCTAAGGCGCTTGCAAATGAATGGGCTGGCAAAGGTGTCAATGTAAATGCAATAGCTCCTGGGTATATTGCCACTGATAATACAGAAGCACTCAGAGATGATCCCGTTCGTTCAAAATCAATCTTAGAGCGAATCCCACAAGGCCGTTGGGGTACACCTGAAGACTTTAAAGGGCCAACGGTATTTTTAGCGTCCGCTGCATCAGATTATATGAATGGCGGTATTTTATTGGTTGATGGCGGTTGGATGGGGAGATAGTCCAATGGAAATTAGAAATAAGGTAAACTTTATTAACGGTGAGTATGTGCCATCAAAAGCGGATGGCACTATTTCAGTGTTTTCACCGAGTACCGGTGAGCTTGTTGGTGTAATTCCCAAAGGCTGCGTTGATGATGCACAAGATGCATTAGAAATTGCCCAGCAAGCACAAAAAGGCTGGGCTAAAAAAACACCAAGAGCCCGGGCAACCATTCTAAGAAAATTTGCCAGTGGTATTCGCCAAAGTGCCGAAGCGTTAGCGGTGTTACTTGTAAAAGAGCAAGGCAAATTAATTGATGTTGCACGCATGGAAGTTGAAGCAACAGCCACATTCGTTGAATATGCTTGCGATAATGCTTTGACGCTACAAGGTGATATTTTACCGTCAGATAATGAAAACGAAAAAATTTATATTCATAAAGTTCCCAAAGGGGTTGTGGTCGCAATTACAGCGTGGAATTTTCCATTAGCATTAGCGGGTCGCAAAATCGGTCCTGCATTAATTACTGGTAATGCCATTGTTGTTAAGCCTACACAAGAAACACCATTGGCTACGATGGAACTTGGCCGTATTGCTAACGAAGCAGGGATCCCCGCTGGCGTGCTGAATATTATAAATGGGAGTGGTTCCATTGTTGGTCAGCATTTATGTGAAAGCCCGATTACAGAGTTAATTACAATGACTGGCAGTACTCGAGCTGGGCAAATTATTTATCAAGCCAGTGGTAAGCACTTAACGCCAGTGATGCTAGAACTCGGCGGTAAAGCTCCCTTTATTGTGATGGAAGATGCTGATTTAGATAAAGCGGTAGATGATGCGCTGATTGCTCGCTTTGCTAATTGTGGTCAAGTGTGCACGTGTGCTGAACGTTTATATGTGCATGCGGATGTGTACGATACATTTATTGAAAAGTTTGTACCAAAGGTGAATGCGCTGAAAGTTGGTGATCCTATGGATTCAAATTCAGATATGGGACCAAAAGTTAACCAGAGTGAAATCAAAAATATTCATACATTGGTAGAAAAGAGTATTGAACAAGGAGCAAAGCTGGTGACAGGTGGCCAAGTCGCATCAGTTGCAGGTTTCGAAGGTGGCAATTGGTATGAGCCAACTGTGTTAGTGGATGTAGAGCAAGACAATATTTTAGTGCATGAAGAAACCTTTGGACCAGTACTTCCTATCATTAAAATTCACAGTATTGAAGATGCTATTACTTATACTAACGATAGTGAGTATGGATTATCAGCTTACTTGTACACCAAAAACCTTGATTATATTCATCAATCTATTTCAGAAATGGAAGTAGGCGAAGTGTATGTAAACCGTGGTTTGGGTGAGCAGCACCAGGGGTTTCACAATGGCTGGAAAATGAGTGGTGTCGGCGGTGAAGATGGTAAATATGGTCTTGAGCAATATGTAGAGAAAAAGACGGTATATTTTAACGAAGCCTAATATCTTCTATATCAGAGTCCTAGTATTGAGATTCAACAGAAATTATAGTGTTAACCAAAGCCAACTGTATCCCCTCCAGCAGTTGGTTTTTTTTGGGCTAGGTAAAGGTGTTAGAGCCTGTTATCTTGGTTTTCGTAAATCTAGCCGTGTTTACCCACAACCTAAGACCGTAAGCAGTATAATTAATAAAATAACTGATTAAATAGTTATTGAATATCAAATCAAACCAACAGTTAGCGCCCAAATCAACGCCAAATCAACCCAATATCAACGTGCGTATAAGGGATTAATCGTAGTAAAGTAATCAAAAGCAGTCACCGCTGGAGAAAACGTGAAAGATTATCAACTATTTCTATTTGATATGGATGGCACCTTAGTCAACTCTGAGCCACTCAAAGGTCAAGCTATAGCGAAGGCCTGTGCTGTATACGGTGCAAAAGTTGATTATCATCATTATCAAGAAGTGATGGGACAGAACTGGGGGATTGTGACTCAGTTCTTCTTCGATAAAGCGAATATTTCTCCAGATATTAATGAATTCAATCAGATATTTAAAAAACACTATCAAGCTTTGCTACTGCAGGCGTTGCAGTTAACTCCTGGTGCACTTCAATATTTAACCTATCTACAATTACAAGGTAGAACTTGTGGGCTAGTGACGTCAGCTGCCAAGTGGATGGTCAATGATATTCTTCAAGCCCTCAATTTAACTGCCATGTTTGAAGTTATTATTACTAAAGAAGATGTTAGTAAGCATAAACCTGATCCTGCTGCTTATTTATTAGCCCTTAATAAATTATCAATGTCGCCAAACAATACCGTGATATTTGAAGATTCATTCGCCGGTATTAGTGCTGGAATCGCCAGTGGGTGTGATGTTATCGCGATACAACATGAATTTAATATTAACAATAATTTATTGGTGGCAAGCAAAGTGATAAGTGACTTTAGAGAATTGATTTTATAGCTTTTATAATTCATACAGATTTTTTAAATAGAGTGTGCAGCTGGACTGATATAACCAAACTGCACCTGAACTTAAACTTTCACATTAACGTTTCATTTTACCCATTGTAATTAATTGGTTTGCGTTAACGTTATTCATTGTTTGCTCCGAACCATCTCGCCAGCGCACTTGTATCTTATCAATACGATCTTGGTTACCTAAACCAAAATGCACAATATTTTTCAAACTTTGTGAATGACTCGCACTGTCAGAACCGATCCATTTAAACTGAACTGTATTTGCGCTTGTCATGGTTTTGTTGTTTGAGAAGCGCTGCGGCGTGTCTTTGTTGCTTGTAAATATCCTTACCTCAGCTGCATGCGGGTCAATTCCAGACTTTGAATAGCCAACATGCATGAGTAAATATTGATGATGAATAGAATGAGTTGTTTGTTCGGTGTGATTGTCAGTAAGGAGTTGAGCATTTAAACGGTTTTGATAAAGGTACCAACGGCCATTGTCATCGTCACCACTGAGTATATCGACATAACCATCTTGATTGTGATCAAATGCACTCCCCATATCGCCATGAGCATGACGGTTTACCATGGTTGCGTTGTGACTTTCATGTGCAACAAAGCCCCTTGATGGTGTTGCGTTATCGTCTATAGCTTGTATATGAGCCTTGTGGTGAGTGGGTGAATTGTTTTCGCTACGGTTACTGCTTGGGATGTTATCCAGTTCACTGAGATGAAGCGTGTTGAGCAACATAACATCATTGACTCGTTGTGTTAGCTCGCCAAAGCGATAAATAAAGAAATCATTGTAGCTATCGTTATTAAAATCAGCTGTGATAACGCCCCAATTGTTGTCATGGTGCTGCGCAGGAAGTAGGTGGCTTAGGTAAGTAAAGTGATCGCCATCGTTTCTAAGTAAAATATCGCTGACGCCTAAATCTTGTGGTATCCAATCAAGTTCAACACTATCGACACCTATGATAGATGCTCGTAAATCCCAAGCAAGATTATCAGTTAATAACCATTCTAATCGCCATTGATCATCACCTAAATAACCTAAGTACCAGCCACTTTGAGATACAGATGAAGGAAACCCTAACGCTTGCTGAGGAGAAACGCTAATTTGCTTGTCAGGAAACCCTGTTGTGAGTCTTTCTGATGGGGTTTTATCTGCGCCTAAAAATAATGGAATAGTGATTTTATCTGCGCCACGGGGAAAATGATAAAAATCCGTTAATAAGATTTCACTGCTTGCTTTAAAGCTTAATCCATCATGGCTTTTATTACCTTCATCACGTAAATCTAATCGTTGTTTTTGTTCGTTAAAAGACACCGCATTATTGGCAATTTGATAATGAACTTTACCTCTGGATAAGTAGTAATCCATATCGCCGTCATTATCGATATCAGCTTGTGCAATTGCCGTTACATGTGTCGTATCTGGATCTTTCCCTAAGTATTGGCTGGTGACATCTTTAAACGAAAAATCTATTTGTCCTAAAAGAACTGTTACAGGAGAATAGGGTGAAAATGCTATTAAATCAGCGATATGATCTTTGTTGATGTCAGTAACAATGACTCGTTCAGCATCAACTTGTTCAAAAGTAGGGCTAGATTTATAGATAAACTGGCCGTTGCCAATGTTTTCAAAAATAATGTTTCTGGGGATAGTTTCTCCCATTATTTGCGCCGCGTTAATTTGTAAAAAATCTAAATCACCGTCTAAATCCAGATCAACCCAACGTACTGAGCGGCCTCTAGCCCCCATTTTACTTAACCCTGATTGCTCAGTGACATCAACAAACAAACCGTTATCGTTTCGAAGCAGTCGCTGCGGCTGTGGTTGTGTTCCATTACCGCCACCTAAAGCTAATAACAGGTCATTGTCACCATCATTATCATAATCACCTAATGCAACACCATGGGCGTCAGCTTTTGCAAAAGGACTTGGCTGTTTGGCATATTGAACATGCGCTATCGGATCTTTATAAGCAGGTGTTGCTGTGAGGCTTGATGTGAAAATTACTATGGGCGTCGTATCATGGTTAGTTAATACCATGTCGTAAAAGCCATCGTTATTGATATCTGCAATACTGGGGCCGCCATATTTCCAAGCATCAGTGGTATGTAAATTAACCGCTTGGGTGACATTACTGAACCTGGGTTTGGTTAAGGTAATTGGAACAGGTAAGCCCGAGACTAAGTCAGTGTCTCTGTTATTCATAATGCCTAAGTTATTATCCAGTTGATTGGTGGAGGATGTCTGAGCAGGAAGATGTGCAACATCATTATTAGTATTTTTAAATGAACCCGTTTCTGTTACTTGCTGACATCCCGTAATGAAAATAAAAGCCATAGAGTAGAGATAAGGCTTAATTGTCGCGCTAATAGTATTCAGTTGTTCCCAAGAATTACCGATAAGGTATTCTTCGTTTTGTGCAAACATATTCCATCCTTAGTGTTTATTTGTCATCAAAAAGTACGATTCAACACAGCAAAAAGTAGGTAACCAATTAGTCTAATAAACCTTAAAGATAGTTTTCTGTTCAGAATAATACTTAAAAGCAAAAAATTGTTATCTTGACTGTCAGGTATTTCAGCCTTTTTATCTCGAATCATTCGTAAGTGTCTGTATATAAGACTAAAAAAGTTCATTTCAGTAGAATTTATTAGATAATTAGTTGTATTAATTGCTCACTTTTTTGTGTGTAAATTCACCACTTACGAACACCATATTTCACGCAATTGATAATTGTCAACAATTAACTAACTCCAAAAAACAGTTGACACAATGTTTAAAAAGTAGCTAGATTGTTAACAGGGTCAGGCTTCGCTATGCCGTTGACAATGTCATTTACATTGTTCTTGTGAGCAAGACACCTTTTAAACCAAATAATAAGAAGGTTTTAAGATGAAACAGTGTAAGTTCAAACTCAACGCGTTATCTGCAGCAATGATCATTGCTACCAGTACAGGCGTACAGGCTGATGACCTAGCCGCTGACACACAAGCACAAGAAACTGAAGTCATTCAGGTCAAAGGGATCAGAAGCTCGTTGACCAAATCCGCGTCAACTAAACGTTATTCAGATGGTGTTGTAGATGCCATTAGTGCAGAAGATATAGGTAAGTTACCCGATACTAACTTAGCTGAATCTTTACAACGGATAGCGGGTGTATCTATTGACCGAGCAAACAACGAAGGTAACAAGGTTACGGTTCGTGGTTTTGGTCCAGAATTTAATTTGGTGACATTAAATGGTCGTCAAATGCCAAACTCGTCAGCATTACAATCAGAAGGGGTGTCTCGTAGCTTTAACTTCCGTGAAATCGCAGCTGAAAGCGTTTCTGGAGTAAATGTTTATAAGACAGGTAAAGCTGATATTACGTCAGGTGGTATTGGGGCAACAATTGATATTACCACTGCAAGACCGTTTGATTATGACGGCTTTAAAGCATTTGTGAGTGCGAAAGGTATTTACGATACTAGTGTTGAAACTGGTGATTCTGTGACGCCCGAAATTTCGGGCATGATTAGCCAAACCTTTGCAGATGACAAGGTTGGCTTTTTATTATCTGCCTCTCATGCTGAGCGTGACAGTCATACTGATATAGTGGGTACAGATGGCTGGGTAAGAAACCGCAGCAGAGATAATGTTGATTTGTCTGCAATTGATACCAATAAAAACCCAGAACAAGCCATTTGGACACCTTGGACAGCTAAAACTGAACTACTAGATACAGAGCGTACTCGCCAAAATGCACAAGCTGTGCTGCAAATTCAGCCTGTAGATTCTGTCATTGCGACTGTTGATTACACTATTTCTCGATTCGAGCAAACCAGTTATACCAATCGTTCAGCATTTTGGTTTGATAACCCAAGTGGGGCAGCAAATGCAAATGGCACACTTTGGAACCCTCGAGATCAAGACGATGAATTAAACTTCTGGGCTTGGGAATATTATGAAGAAAAAGAAAATGATTCGTTAGGTCTAAACATAGAATGGCAAGCAACAGATACATTAAAGTTTGAACTTGATGTTCATGATTCAACATCTAAATCAAATCCAGATGGTCAAACAGCTGAAACCCTTGCGAACCTTAAAAACCCTTCGGGTTCAGTTGCATTAATTGGTGCAAACTTCATTGGTGATATTCCAGAAGTCATTGTTGATGATTCTAATTTACCAGGCGGCGCATATAACAAAGACAATATTGTCTCTGATTTATATCAAAAGCGTGGTTATTCTATGGATAACAACATTAAGCAATATCGTTTTTCTGGTACATGGGAAAACGAAGCGTCTGACAGTGCGTTAACCAAAATCAACTTTGGTATCATGAATACGGACTATACGATTGATACACGCTTAAGTGAGGTATTTTCTTTTGTTGATGTTCCACTTGACGACCTTGATTTAGGTTTCATTCCTTTAGGTGACACTGCTGATCAATTCCCTGGGGCGAATAACCTTTTCCCATATATCTCTCAATACGATGTTCACCAATTTATCGATATTGTCAAAGCAGAAGGTTTATTTGCTGAACCGAATATCAAAACAAACGGGGTAAATGAAGAAACGTTAGCTGCATATTTATCATTTGATTTTGATACTGAATTTAATGATATGCCTGTCAAAATGAATGTAGGTGTACGTTACGAAGATACTGACGTTACAGCGTACTCAGTACAAAATGGCATCATTGCAATGAATTATCGCCATGCACAGGAGTTGCGACCTGTATATGATGATACGCCTACGGCTGAAGAGCTAACCGGTAGCTATACTCGTATTTTGCCGAATTTTGACTTTAATATGTCAGTCACAGATGAACTCGTAACACGCTTCTCATATAGCCGAACCTTATCTCGTGCTGGTATCAGTGCAATGTTCCCTGCGACCAATGTATCAGCAAGACCTGGTGGGCCATTTAATGCCTCACAAGGTAACCCTAATTTGCTGCCAATTACCTCTGACAACTTTGATTTGTCGTTGGAGTGGTACTTTGATGATGGCAGTTTTGCCTCTGCGGGTTACTTTAAAAAATACGTAGAAAACTTCATCGGTGCTGGCACAGAAAACAGATCGATCAATGACGTTAACGGTCAAGCGTTAACAGATCCAAGTGTTAACCCTAGAGCGGGTTGTCCTGATGCGTCCGATACGCCGAACCCTAACTGTTTAGGTCAGGCTACCGATCCAGTGATTACTTGGGAAGTGGCAACACCAGATAACCTACAAAATCGTGAAGTAGACGGTTGGGAGCTTAATGCTCAATACATGTTCTGGGATAGTGGTTTTGGCGCAGTTGCTAACTACACCATTGTTAACAGTGATGAATCGTTTGACCCTTATAATTTTGATCAAACCATTGCATTAACAGGTTTAAGTGACTCGGGTAACTTGGTCGCATTTTATGAAAATGATAGTTTCCAAGCGCGTATCGCTTATAACTGGCGTGATGAATTCTTACTCGCTTTGGGTAATGAGCCAACATTTACTGAGGCGTATGGTCAACTTGATTTAAGTCTCAGCTACGATATCAATGATACATTCACTGTATCGTTTGATGGCTTAAACTTAACTGACGAAACAGTAAGACGCTATGGTCGTTTTGAAGAGCAGTTATTAGCTGCAGAGCAATACGGTCCACGTTATACCGTTGGCATCAGTGCTAAGTTTTAGTCAGTATCTCAACGCTTATGTCTATTTTATATAAGCAAGGTATCAGTCCAAATCATCAAGACAACATCTTGCTGACTTGGGCTAGTATTCTAAGTCTGATGATTAAAATTGTTCGCTAAAATCTAATGTGGTTGCCATATGTATGGTAACCACATTTTTATTTAAAAAAACAGTTAAAAGTTTTCACAACAAGAATTGGAGTTAATATGCCTAATCCAATCGACTCGGGTAACACCGCGAATGCGGCCAAAGAACAGTCTAAAAATATTCAACATATTGTCGTTGTTGGTGGTGGTAGTGCTGGTTGGATAACCGCTGGAACCATAGCTGCTAAACTTAACAATACCTTTGCTGGTCAGTACTCTGTCACCTTGGTTGAATCTGCCAACGTTGCGCCAATTGGGGTCGGCGAGGGAACGTGGCCAACAATGAGAACGACGTTAAAAAAAATGGGGATCCGAGAAACAGACTTTATTAAACAATGTCATGTATCTTTCAAACAGGGAGCAAAATTTGCTAAGTGGGTGACAGGTAAACAGGATGACTATTATTATCATCCCTTGATGTTGCCAGAAGGGAATAACAGTGAAACCTCGATTCGTCAGTGGTTTACTACCGATTATAATCATTCACTTTCTTCATCCTTGAGTCCTCAAGAATCACTGTGCGAAGCCGGCCTTGCTCCTAAATACATAACAACGGCTGAATATGATGCTGAAGCTAATTATGCCTATCATTTGGATGCTGGTAGGTTTTCTGAGTTTTTAAAAAACCATTGTGTGAATAAACTGGATGTACGTCACCTTATAACAGATGTGGTTGCCATAAATAATGATGATTATGGTTATATTGATTCGTTAACCACTGAAGACGAAGGTGATATTCATGGCGATTTGTTCATTGATTGTACAGGTTTTAACTCATTATTACTGGGTAAGCATTTTGATGTGCCATTTAAAAGCTGCAAAGACATTTTGTTTGTGGATTCTGCTATAGCAGTTCAAGTTCCTTATGAAAGTGAGCAATCGTCTATTGCTTCACATACCATTTCAACTGCGCAGTCTTGTGGCTGGATTTGGGATATTGGTCTGTCAAATAGACGTGGGGTTGGTCATGTTTATGCTAGTCAGTACATTAGCGAGCAAGAAGCTTTAAATGAATTAAAAACGTATTTAGCTGACTCAGTAGATGACGTTGAGTCATTATCGTTTCGAAAAATTCCAATCAACCCTGGTCATAGGGAAAAGTTCTGGCATAAAAACTGTGTCGCTGTGGGTTTATCTGCTGGTTTTTTAGAACCGTTAGAGGCGTCAGCATTATTATTAGTAGAAATATCAGCGGCAATGATTGCAGAACAATTACCTGCTAACCGTGAATCGATGAAAATTGTTGCCCAACGTTTTAATGATACATTTTTATATCGATGGGAACGAATCATTGATTTTCTAAAATTGCATTACATGTTGAATCAGCGCAATGACAGTGCTTTTTGGATAGATCATCGAAAGGCTGCGTCAATTCCAAACAGTTTACAGACCCTATTAACGTTATGGCAGACACAAGTGCCGTCTGATAATGATTTTATTCATGCTACAGAGGTTTTTCCTGCAGCGAGTTATCAATATGTGCTTTATGGAATGGGCTTTAATACTCGCAGTGCTCCCTGGGCACTTAATGAAAAACAACAAGACTTAGCGCGAACTCAATTCAACCTTACAAAGCAAAAAACGCAGCAGTTAATGAATACATTACCGAGTAATCGGGCACTGCTTAATTTAATTCATCAGTATGGTTTACAAAAAATATAATAAGCCTGAGGGATCATAATGAATAATGTAATAGTCGACCCTAAACAACATCTTAATACCGCCGTGCTAACCCAATATGGCAAACAATTTGGCGATAATGTCCATTATGTGCCAGTTATTGCTGATGAATTAAGAAAGCTAGTGATTGAATACCCCTGTTGTTTACTTAAAAACAATCAAACAGGTCAATTTGGATTACATGCTTTATTGGGGTTTGAGCCAGGTGAAAATCTGTTTCTAACTAAAGATAATTGGGATGCAACTATGATCCCTATGCATGTGAAACGACAGCCTTTCATGCTTGCCCGATTACGTGGCGCTGACAACGAGTCACTAAACACCGACAATACCGCATTAACTATCGATATGAACGCGAAACGCGTTGTTGAAATCCCTTGCTCTAATGTCGATGCGAAGCGATTGTTTGAGAATGATGGTTCAGCCAGTGCCTATTTAAAGGACATGCATCAGCTAGTGTATCAATTGGCACAAGGGATCATAAAAACAGATGCGTTTATTACAACACTGATTGAACTCGACTTAATTGAGGCTGTTGAAGTTTCTGTAAAACTCATTGATGGACAACAGCATACGTTTAATGGCTTATATGTCATTAATGAGACTAAGTTAATCAACTTAACACCCGCAGCATTGACTGAGTTAACTAAGCAAGGGTATTTGCAAGCATGTTATTTAATGATTGCGTCGATGGGAAATATACAAAAGTTGATAAAGTTAAAAAACCAACAATTACAACAGGCTAAATCTGAAGGATAGTTTTCAGTAACAGCTGACAAAAGGCTATTAAAAAGAGCTGAACACCTTGTGTCAGCTCTGTAGTAAATTCCTATTCAAACTTATCATTAACAAGCGTAATGATTATTTATACTCTATAACACGGGCTATGAAGGTAAATTTACCAGAGTCATTACGATAATCACGATATAAATCAACAGAAAAAGCGGTTGGTTTGTCAGCATCTATCCTTGCCGCTATTTTATGACTCAATGCATCAATATCAACTTCATTATAGATATAGAATTTTTTAACTTTTTCTAAACCGTGTTCTTTGGCCTCGTGGCTAGTTACGTAGATTTCACTGTAGATGTCAGTAATAAATCCCTGATAAGTGACGCTTTCAAAACTTGCATCTTCATCTACCGTAATAAAAATATCCGTTTGCTCATCGACAACGGTAAGTTGTTCCATAGCAGAATTAAGTTTATCGGTTGATACTTGATTAGATTCTGCTTGCGCACCTGCACTTAACGTCATCATAGTCAGCGCTATTATTGTTTTCTTCATCATTTATATACCTAGTCATTCAGCTTCAAAAGTGCTGTAGTTCGAATACTGGTATGTTATAAACAATAAAGGGCTTAGCAGAATCGGTTATGTAGGATTGAACCCATCAAAAAGCAACATGTAATCAACTAAAATAGTTTAGCCGTCTGTTGTCTTATTTGTTAACCGAGGTTAAACGAGAACAGCAACTTTAAAATATTGTCATGTTTTTTAAAAATAGGTTTGTATCTGGTTTTACTTTGACAGTGACCGATTAATGATTTTGTAGCGACGGTCAAAGGCCTAATAATTAGCCAATAATCTCCATTGACTAAGATTTTTATTTAGCCTACGGTGTACTCTTATTTTGTAAGGGTGGGGCGTTTAAATGTATAAAGCAGTGGCTATTTGTATCATTGGGTTAAGTTTATCCGGTTGTGATATTTTAGAAGAGTTAGTTCATCCATCGCCTACAGATCCAGAAGCCAAAATTGATTCTGGCTTTAAAGACCAAGCTGCACAACTCGGTTTAAGTGAAGCTGTTATTAATCGCCTATGTACTGCAACTAAAAAAATAGAAACTCATTGTATAAATGTCGTTAATGCGAATAACGTGAGAGAAGTAAAAGTTGAGTACACCATGGAAGAAGCCGTTATCAGTAATGGTAATGCTAAATCGTATAATGTCAGTCGTGTTGTTTTTCACCTTGAAACAGATGACAGTGCTTCGAAAGTCTTTTTTGAAAATAGCCGTACTTACAAACAAGATGATGGTTACAGCTACACATGGTCAGAGCCTGAAGGTTATGACGTAGCGAACTTAGTACTCAGTAGTGATTCAGAGAATCCAATTGCATTAGCAAACATGACAACAATCGACGCCATCTCAAATTCTGAACTATCAGAAATCGCCTATACTGAGTTAAGTAATGATGAGTATAAATTAGTGGCTGGTGCTGAGATTATGGATGATATCAGTATCGTAGAGTTTCCTTCATTGACCTATGTGTTAACAGCTGATGGTGAAACCGAAGAGGAAGATACAAGCTTCGCTATGTACACTGGTGGTCACTCGAATATACTTGGTAATTTCGCGCCAGTAATTGCAGATGCAATTGAACAAGTTTGGTATTAACTTAGTTAGCATAGTTGTTTTTATCATTTTAAGCGGCCGCAAGGCCGTTTTTCATTTTCATCAATGCCCGAAAATAAATAAGGCTATATAAGTCCGATGCGGTTAGATAAGTTTGTGCTTCGTAGTACACAATTGAATAAACAACAGGTAGTGAAAGTCATAGAGTCGGGATTAGTCTCGGTTAATCAACAAATCATTACCGACTGTGCTATTCAAGTACACGAAAACAATCATATAACTTACAATAGTAACCAGTTAACACCACGGCCTTTTAGGTATCTTTTACTGCACAAAACCCCTGATACACTGTGCTCAAATGTTGATGGTGAATACCCGTCTGTATTTAATGACATCGATATCGAAAATAAAGATGAGCTACACATTGTGGGTCGCTTGGATGCTGACACATCTGGTTTGATATTAATTACTGACGATGGCCGTTGGTCCTTCAATATTACTCGTCCAGATATGGATTGCCCCAAAGTGTATCGGGTTACATTAGCAAAACCGATCACTGAAGATGCGATAACTAAATTAGAACAAGGACTGTTATTACAGGGGGAGTCAACTAGCACAAGACCCGCTAAGATAATTAAAATTGATGACTTACACGTGCTATTAACGATTACTGAAGGGCGCTACCATCAAGTTAAACGAATGTTTTTTGCTGTAGGAAACAGAGTCAATCAACTACATCGTGAAAAAATTGGTGCTGTATCATTGGATCTTGATTCAAAGCAATGGCGTCATTTAACGGCCTCTGAAATTAGTTCCTTCGGAATGTATAGCCTACAAGCATAATGCGTCAATATGGGTTTATTAAAGTCTCCGTTATCTAATATCTACCCAATCAGTTATTATGGTGTTCTTCTTATCCAGGTGTTGATGCTAATCAATATCAAGTGAGCACATGAAAATAGACATCAACGAAATTCCGAGCCAAACCCTAAATGAGATTGATCCCAACGCAACGTGCATAACTTGTAAGGCTTGCTGCTGTAAATTAGAAGTAATGATTATTTCTGATACCGGCGTACCCGATGAATACATCAGTGAAGATAGTTGGGGAGGGCAAGTAATGAAGCGTCTTGATGATGGTTGGTGCGCGGCTGTTGATCGAGGCACATTGATGTGCACGATTTATGAAAATAGACCTTGGATATGCAGAGAATTTGAAATGGGTTCTTTTGAATGTGTTGAAGAGCGAAAACAGTTAACAGTTGAAGATTAAAAGCGTTTTAGGCTATTCTCTTGCTGCGCCAAACTTAATAACAAAGGATATGTATCTTAATGAATGGTATGCAATTTATTATAGAGTTATTGGATAAACTCGCTTGGCCTTTAGTGTTTGTATTTTGCGTTTTGATGTTACAAAAACCCATCGCTCGTTTAATCCCTTTGGCTAGAAAACTAAAGTTTAAAGACTTTGAAGTTGAATTTGGCCAAGAATTAAAGGCTGTATCAAAACATGCACAAGGGGCTTTTCCTGAGCTTAAACAAAATAAAAAAGCAATTTTGATTGCCTCTGTAGGTAACTTACCTAGCTCCTCAATTCTAGAAGCTTGGCGAGAGGTTGATGATGCAGCTGAAAACCTGATAGTAGCAAAGCTCGATAACGTGGATCTTGAATCTAGTACTCGCTACAAATTAATTGAAGAAACCCTGATTTCACAGCATTTAGTTGATACTAAAAAAGCTAAGCTATTTAATGAATTACGTCAGTTACGTAACAAAGTTGCCCATGCAAAAGATTATCAGGTTGGTAAATTAGAAGCGGTACAGTATATCGAGCTGTGTTTTGTATTGGTTGATCACTTTAATCAACTATTAAACCAAGAATCACGAGCTCATAATAACGTTAAATAACCCCTTCATATTAATGGCACTTAACACTCATGATTTAAAAGCGCCCATACTTCGCTAACCTGTGATTGTTATGCTTTTAGCATGGCAGTCACGACCTTGTTAGCATTGGGTGCTGTCGGTTAAATCACTTTTGCTATTACTCTACTTTAAATTGTTGATTGGTTCCGTTATAGCAGCTCCACTGAGTCAGAGAAGCGCCATCATTGGTGGATTTACCGGCGATATCAAGACACTTATTACTGACTTTGCTGATTATCTCGTAATATCCATCACCTTTATCTGCTAAATTCCACATTTGGTTTTGATTATTACTATTACACACCCACTGTTGAATTTTAGCGCCGTTACTTGTGCTACCGGCAGATAAATCTAAACATAAATTGCTAACGTTTGATTTTATCGTATAAAAGCCGTTACTTAATTGGTTAAGAGTGAATTTCTGAGCATTGGTGTTAGTACATGATGCTTGCTGATACTGAGAGCCGTTATAGGTTTGACTATTGATAACATCAATACACTTATTACTGTGCTTAGCGACAAGGTTGTACTGAGTATTTGGTTCTATACTGCCATCATTGCCACCATTATCGCCTCCAGAGCCGCCATTACTTACTGGTTGATAAACTCGTATCCAATCAACATACATTTTGTTTTTGCTTTGATCGGCAAGATCAGCATCCGTTGCCACATTGCCAGCTTCAGAACGCCATGAATGATCTTCAGTATCCAATATAATGAACATCTCTTCATTCATCGTATATTGGTTTTTGTCCATGATGGCACCAGTATAATCTTTATCCTTCATTACGACTTCAGCCCATGAGCCTTGAGGGGTTTCTTGTCCATCAATATAAAAAGTCACATCGGTAGGGCTTTTCCAATAAGCGCCAAAGCGATGAAACCCTTCACGCCAATAGTTTCCCCAAGTGGGAGTATTATGGGTTTGGTCGTTAAAGTCACTTCGTATGCTGTTATCACTATTGCGTAAAAAGACATGAAAGTTGGTTGACATATTTTGAGTAAACCAGGTTTCACGAGACCCACCATATACTTCTAGAATATCAATTTCCCGTTCGTCATTTTCACTCAGGAGCCAGAAATTGGAAGATAACTCTAAGTTACTAACCTTGATGTTAGCTTCAAGGAATATAGGATACTTAACTTTTGTTTTAGAGGTAATGACACCCGCATTAACTAGATTTGGCGCTTTACGTGAGGCACTAATAATTAAATTACCATCGGAAACCCATGATTCGTTTTGGCTCCATCGAGTTAAACCGGGGCCTTCCCAATTATTAAAGTAGGTATCATTCCATTTACTGTTAAAAGTGGCATTTTTACCTTGATAATTAAATGAATCAGAATATTGTTCATTTAGTTGCCAAACTAAACCGTTACCAGGATCCGCAGGTAATGGAATATTATCCCAATCAGCTGCAAAACAAACACTGGTTAATGCACTGGTGGTTATTAAAGTAGTAGCATAGATAACATTCATACTAGGTTTCATAAATTTCCCTTTCTTATGAAGAACACTTTTTGTAAAAAGTGTTTAACTAATGGCTATTTTTGATTAAACAAAAATAGATCCAGCCAGATTGAATACCACTTACAAACTGACAAGATGTGTTCAGCTCCTGCTTGCTATACAAGCAAGAGCATGATTGTTCGGAAATAAACTGAACGAATAAAAATAGTCTTATCAGTTATTCAAAATGATTCAGTGGTTTTGATTGAGCAAAATATTGCATTGAAATTGAGGTAATGAACCCGCCGTCATCTTCGAACTTAACGTCGATATCATTGTTTATATCTAGGTAGGTATTTGGGATTGGGATTTCAATAACCCCAAAATATTGCAGTCTTCCTTGACCTTGATTGTATTGATCATACCCGCGGTAATCGGGGTTTACACTGATAGGGTTGCCATTCACGGTTACCGTTGGTTGTAATGATTTACCATGCTCACGACCAAGTCCTAGGCGAAGTAAGGCTTCACCTGTTTCAGCAATCACAACATTATTAATTGAAAATATTTCAGCCTTGTTAGCCGTAATCGACCGCTTATAAGTCTCAGCATAATATTTGGTTTCAATTTGCTGGTGAGCTAACTCAACGGCGTCAAGTAGTTCGAGTTTTATGATTACCGTGCTTTCACTCTCAATCGTATATTCGGCTAATTCATCAAGTGTTATTAAGTCGGTTTCGTTTAGTGATGTTTGGTTGTTATTATGCGTTAACTGTTTGATACTAATTTTATTTATCTTATCTTTATCTATTCCTAGTACAGACACATCGACCATTTTGTGCGTTTTTTCAAGACTGTTAATTATTAAAAAAGCATTATTGCCATCAACATAAGCATCTAATTGGAAATCACTGTCGTTTGAGTAACTGTCGACCCTAGTGCCATTCACTTCTGACCAAAGTTGATAAAACTTAACCATGTCGGTATAAACATATTCATCGCCACTTTGACCTTCAATCTCCTTCTTTTGTCGCATTAAACGTGTGTAATAGGGAACAGTTTCGCTTTCTCGTCCCCATTCAGCTTTTACTGGAATGAAGGGAATGGCCATTTCAATTTTATCTGCACGTTCTAAAAATGACATTAATTGGCTGTTGATGGCTCTTAAATGATACCAATCCCGTTCAGCTAACCATGGTTGATTAAATAGCCCATGTACTTGAGCACCATATTCTGAAACTAAAAATGGTTTTACTTCTCCTAATGTCAGGTACATGTAATGTTCAAGCATATCAAACGTCGCTTCAATGTTACTTCCAGAGCGTAATTCTTCACGATTTTGAAATGAAGGGAAGTCATAAAGATGAAGCGATATAAAATCCATATCGTCACCAGCCAAATCTATAAACGCTTTATCTCGTTGCTCCCAGCGAGCAAAATCTTGTTTATCAAAATCAGGAAAGGCAACGGTATATCCGCCTACGAGTACGTCACTATTAACTTGTTCATTGTCTATCTTTATTGACTTTATGGCTTTGGCAATGTTGATATGAAATTGAAATATCTGCGCAATATCACCGGGTTGTTCTGCTATATCCACTAATTCAAATAGAGGCTCATTCATAACTTCTACATATTTTGGCTTGGGTTGACCGTAGATATCTACGCCATCATTTTTATTAAAATACTTAGCAATATATTGGCCCATGTAATCACCTGTTGCCGTGCCAAAAGTCTCATCAGGTGTATCTTGTTGAGAAAATGCCCAGCCTTGACCTGTATCTTTTCCATCAGGCCAATAAGGGTGTTGTTGTGCCGCAATCACCATATTTTGATTACGGTGCTCGTGCTGTCTTTGGCTTTGTGCCCTTGCATCTAACGCCGTTTTATAACTCCAACGAATATTACCGCCAATATCAGTCATCGTATTTGCATTAGCATAACCAGATTGAACTGCCGATTCGTTAAGTAAACTTAATTGATAGCGCATACCGCCAGTATCTCGTCCAAAATAGACGTCATAACCCTCAATAAATTCGCTAATTAGGTCGCTTGATTCATTTACCCCAACGTTGTACCAATCGTTTTCTGTATGAGATGCATGGATAGTAATAAATTTTTCACGTTGAAACTGGCTAACATTATTAATGCTATGGATTGTATCTAAGTTAAACATGAGCTTTGTCGCTGAAGCCATTACGCTAGGCGTCGTCGTTACTGCAAATTCAGTAGTAAAGTCACCAACAGTGATTTGAGCTGTGAGAGTTGTATCGACTGTGTTGGCTGCAATCAACTGAACAGCAATTGAATCACCATCTGATACACTTTGGGTGGATTGAGTAAAGTCCTCATCATTGATTGAAATGAAGCCACCAATGACATCGACATCTACCGAGGTATTTATTCCTGAAATTTGGATAACCTCAGAAGCATTCTTGCTCGCTAATGGCGCATTTGTTATTGGCGTAAAATGAAATGGATCTGGAGTGCTGTCAGGAACAATGACATTGTTAATTATGGGATCATTTACTTCATTGTTATCTGAAGTTGAAGAACCGCAACCTAACAAAGTTATAAGTATAGCAATGATAATAATAGCGTTGAGACGTTGTTTATCGCCTAGATTATTCGAGGTCATATATGTTCACTTTTATTTATTTAACATAACAGGACACAATAACTTCGTAGACAACAAGGTGACGATTTACGGATCACCTTCAAACATATCTATCCTTAATTAAGATATCGCTAACCTAACATTGTTTAATGAATATTGTTAACAAAAATTATTAAGGTTAATTTTTACTATATGAGGCGTTGAATTAAATTGCTAGTGTAAGCAACTGTATTTTAATGCTAAAAATAGCAATTGATAACCAATTGGTTTATAAATGCAATTTAATTCACGGGTAAATACTGTAAAGAATCCCTAATCAATATAAAAACAAGCATCAAGATAGAGTTATTCATGTGATTCGATGTATTGTCAATAACTTATCTAAGTAAAAAATTGAAATTAATAACGTCTGATCTAAAGGTTCGAAAAGGCGAATATCAAGACTATTTTGAATTAACCATTGAGTTAATTAATGAGCTTGAAGCCAAAGTTTTGGAGTGTTTGTTGTTCAAGGGATTCGAATTCACCTAGGGAACAAGGATTAATCCTTGTTAGTTAATCGATGCTAGTTAATTGTTGGCTGTTAAGTTTAATGGTTGAGCGTTTCACGAAAAAACATTCATTTTAAAAAACATTCAATTTTAAAAAGGCAAAAGGGCAGTGAAAACTGCCCTTGATAATAGATAAGAAAAACTTGCTGATTTATTTAATATTAGCTTTTATTGCTTTAGATGCTCGACTAATGTCACCTTCACGTAAAGCCTGTAATATTCCTCTGTGCTCTTCAACACACTCAGAACTTGATGTAATACGTTTATAATTTAAACGCATACGCATTACATATGGATACCAAATATTCACCAAATCTTCGCCACCGGCTTTATAAATTAGGTAATTATGGAAGGAAATATCAACCTTAGTGACTTCTGTGAAATCTTCTCTATCAAACGCCGCCTGTAGTTCGTCTAGAATCGACTCTAATTGAACAACATCATCATCTGTTAATGGGTTTTGCTTGAGATTTTCAATCGCATAAACCTCTATATTTTGACGAAGATTTATCATTAATTTTTGCAGCTTAGGTTCTAATATACTGTTAACTGAAGCGCCGCAATTGTTCTTAGAAATTAACAAGCCTTCTTTGGTTAGCTGCAGGATAACATCACGGATTGGCCCACGAGAAAGCCCAAATCTTTTAGCAAGTTCTTGTTCATTTAATTTGGTATTCGGGGCCAAATCTCCCGAGATAATATCTGAACGTAATTGATCAGCAATTTGGTCTTTTACCGATAAGATTTTGGTAGGTTTAGCTGCAGCCATGATATATCCAATTTATTCATATTATTTAACATTCTAGACATTGAGCTATTTTTTTACAATTGTCAAATGTCATATTGTTAAAAATATACACTTTATTTTTTTATAAGTATCTGAATTTAAAGTGCAAGATTTATATCCTACTTTTAAAAAAGCAAAAAAATGCCCATTTACCATTATATTGTTAACAAATTACATGGCTAACTGACGGTAAAATGGGCAATCTGAAGACCTGTTCAGATGACAAACAACCTTACTAGGTTGGAGCAAAATGAAGTACTCACTGGGGAGAGAAATACTTCTATAAATTGAATCTGTTTATTTTTCCTTAAAACGTCGTTGATACATTGCTTTGTTGATTGCTTTTGCAGCTTCCACCATATAGGGATAAGGCGTATCAGTTACCGAAACGAAACCCACATTGTAGTTTTCGCCATCATAGGCACGTCCGGTAATAGGTGAGTCAATATATTGGAACCAATGAGCACCGACAAAATAAGGATTATCAATGACAGACTTCATGTAGTCTTTGTACATAACAGCTCTGTCTTGTTGGTCTGATGCGAGAATAAGCCCAGGATGATATAAACCTGAATCTTTAGCACCAATATGGAATTCACCAATTATGCTCGGCATATCAATTTCTTGTAAAAATGCCCAAGACTTTTTGGTTAAGCCTTCTTTATATGAGTTAAAGCTTATAACATCTACATGCTTAGCGGATGCATTAACGACTTCTCGTGGCATTCCCCAATCTGGAAAACGAGAGCCTAAATACAGATGATTTGGCATGTAATGCTTTACTGCTTTATTAACAGTGCTGAAATATTTGTCAGCATAGGCTGTTAGCAATAATCCATAATCATTGATTTGTTCAGAGTTGTTTATACTCGAATCAATACCACTATCAAATTCTGCCCAATCAGTAATCGATTTGTTCCAAGCCTGATTTAACTTTTTTATATCCACATACTTTTGTTTCATCAGACGAGTAAATTCAGCTTTGGTTGGTACTTCAGCACCGTTTTTAGTTAATGTATTGACAACAATGCCATAGCGGCTTTCTGTACTATCCGAACGGCCAAAGCTTTTTTCATTATCAACGAAAATACCAACGCACCATGGGTTGCCTTTTACTTCATCGTTTATGACCTTAGCGGTAGCATAGGCACGTTTTTCAAATTCAGGGTCAAATACATCTGGCATTGGCGCCCAAAAATCATCACCGCTAGAAACCGTTTTATAACTTCCAATGATCCAACCATTAGCAAAATAGGGGATTTTGTTGTTATCGTAATACCTAGGGTCGGTCCAATTCCCTAAGGACGTAAAGCCCCAATCTAGCATTCGATTTACTGTGGTATCTTCCCATGCCTGCATATAGCCTTCAGCTTGTTGACCGTATTTACGTTCTAAGTTTGCCGAATAAAAACTGAACGTTTCTCCATGCTTTAATGGACCAGAATGTGCGCTGCGACGATAACCAAAATGTTTACCTAAAGGGGCATCGTAGTCGGGCAACCAACTGAACATGTTTGTGCGTGTGTCAGATGCGATAAATCGACTCGCTATTGCCTCATCAGATACGCGGTTTAATTTTTGAGAATCCTCTGGTGTAACATTATCTTTAGGTGGTTGGACAATATACGCTTGCTTAAAGTCATATCCGGTTAATGTTGAGGAATTAGATAAACGGATAATATCAATGCCGGTGGCCAAATATAGATATCCATCAGGGTCAACTAATGACCATTTACCGTTCACTTTTTCTGTTCTAAAAAAGCCTGTCGCCGTTAACTTAGGACCTGATAACCATCCACCATAACGACTTCTATCTTCTGCGACTTTACCGGTAAATGTTTTAGCCTCGTCGACACGTTGTTGTTCTAACTCTAGATCATTATGAACTTTCCCAATAAAGTCCTGTTTTTTATTTTGTCCGTATTGATCAACGATATCAGTTAGAAAGAGGGGATCAAATTTTGGATTTTGCCTAATTTGTACTCGACTAATATCGATAGATTTGTCGTGCAGGTTGCTTTGAACACTTAAACTGATTTTGGCGATGCCAGCCGTATTGAGGTTCTTTTTCCCCCACATAGAGGTAAATTGATGTTCATTACTTTGCCAAGTATCAGGATTTGAACGTAAACCTGAGGTGAAGTTGAGTTCTACTTTATGATCGCTATCCATCACACCTAAGTCATGGCCAGCCATTTTTGCGTAATAGGTTTGAATGTTATCTCCAACAGGGACATTTACCGTTCGTGTATAAGTAAACCCATCAATATCACTGATATCAAGATACAACTGCACACTATGATTACTGGTATTAACGATATCAAAAGCTAAGTTAAAGTCATTCAAGTCACTCCAGTCCCATGCTTTTTCTGGAACAAAACTGACACCGCTATAATTATTATCTTTTGAGTTAAAAGCGACACGTAATTTGCCATCAGAGATACTCGTCTGAGCGGCAACAGGTTTAATTATGTTGTTACTTTGGATATTAAAGTTAATCAAATCCATCGCTTGTTTGCTGTTAACTACCAATGGCACACTTTCGGTTGGTGTCGTGTTTTGGCCTATATTTTGTGTGTCATGTTGACAAGCGATAGTGGACAAAATTGTTGTCGCTATGAAGCTATACCTAAGCGCATTTCGAGTATCTAGTTTTATATTCATCTTTTTCCCAAAGCATTTTGACTTAGCTAAACAGTTAATAATTATTGTTAACAATCTACATTGTTAATTTTTTATTAGCAATACGTTAATGCTGAAACAAGGTAAAAATCTAAAAATTTTGAATGTTGAATTAAGCAGGACTGTTATGGACTAACACTCTGTAGATTCTTAAGTAATTATAAAATATGACCTTTTAAGGTTATGGGGTAATTTGTTTACTTTGTTTTAGCAGAATAACTAAATTGATTTTGGTAAATTGTTAACAATAGTTGCTATCTATTTATTGTTAGTGCTAATGTAATGTTAATTGCATTGTTGGTCGCGAGATGAAGTTAAAGTCTGAAGAGCCAATAAGTGTGCTGTTAAATCATACCAAACATTTGGGTTACATTGCTCAGCACAAATATAAGTAGATAATTAAATAGATAGTGGATGTTAATATGATTATTAAAAGTCACAGTGTTTTATATTGTGCGCTGGTTGTGGCATTGGGCGGTTTTATTTTTGGCTTAGATGCAGCGTTGATATCTGGCACAGTGCGTTTTGTCACTACGGAATTTGATTTAACGGATCTTCAAATTGGAACTGTTGTCAGTGCACCAGGCTTCGGAGTCATATTTGCTTTGATGGTCACAGGGTTTATATGCGACAAGATAGGACGTAAAAAAACCTTAGTTATTATCTCATTTATCTACATTATTTCAGCGGTGCTATCAGTCATAGCCACCAGCTTTGAATCATTGGTTGTCGCTAGGTTTATTGGCGGGCTCGCATTTACCTCTTTATCCGTAGCTGCAATGTATATTGGTGAAATCGCACCATCGCATTTACGCGGTAAGTTAGTCTCTATAATTCAAATCAACATCGTAGTGGGTTTATCCATTGCTTACTTTGCAAACTTTGCCATATTAGAAATATCAGAAAGTGCTTACCCTTGGGTTTCATCATTGCATATCGACACCCATACATGGCGTTGGATGTTAGGTATCGAAATTTTACCCGCTATAGTGTGGTTTTTATTACTACTTAACATCCCGCAAAGTCCACGCTGGTTAATCATGAAGCGAAAAGAAGACAAAGCTAAATTGATCATTAATCAATTTAACAATACGACTCAGTGCGAAGATGAAGTCGCCCAGATCAAACAAAGCCTTAAAAGTCACAATGAAAAAGAATCTTTTTGGGTACTCTTTAAAAGTCTTTTTGATAGTAAAGTCCGGGGCGTGGTGATTCTTGGATTAACCATAGGTATTGTGCAACAAATCACTGGGATCAATGCGATTATGTTTTACGCACCCACAGTATTTGAACAGCTCGGAATAGGCACTGATGCTGCATTTTTTCAAGCTGTTGTAGTCGGACTCGTTAGTATTATCTTTACTGTGGTCGCTATTTTATTAATCGATAAGCTTGGTCGAAGACCCTTAGTTATTTGGGGACTTGCTACAGCCACCATAAGTTTATTTGCTTGTTACTGGGGCTTTAGTCAGGCTACTTATTCATTAACTGAACAATCATTAGTGTCTCTAGCAGATCAAGTGAACATTGAGCCTTTAACATCTATGTTAAACGTTGTTTTTCAAAGTGACGTTGAATTTAAGACAGCCTTGATTAGTGTGCTAGGTGAGTCGGATGCTAAGCAATATGAAAGTGTGCTGCTGCAAAGTGCTGCAACCATCAATGCTAACTTAATTATCGCGGGTATTATTGGCTTCATTGCAGCTTTTCATTTTTCAATTGGCCCAATAATGTGGGTGTTATTTTCTGAAATATTCCCAACACATATTCGCGGTGTTGCGATTCCTGTTTTTGCGTTTATCACAAGCTTCGTAAGTTATTTAGTGCAGCAGTTTTTCCCTTGGCAATTAAGTGTGTTTGGTGCTGATGAAATATTCTTGTTTTATGCTATTTGTGGTGCAATTGGATTTATTTTGTTGTTCAAAATCATGCCAGAGACGAAAAACAAAAGTATTGAAGAAATAGAAATTTTGCTTTCAGGCAAACACACTGGTAACAAAGATAATAGTATCCCACTCGCTAAAAGAGAGGCATGAACATGAAGTCTATGTTAGCCATTGGCGAGTGCATGATGGAACTATCTGAATATTCTACGTCATTGTTACACCGTGCTTTTGCTGGTGACACATACAATGCTTTGGTCTACGCCAAACAATATGAGCCAAAAATTGACTGTCAATTCTTTACTGTAATTGGTCATGATCAACCTAGTAAAGCAATGAGAGCTGCGTGGGATAAAAACGGTATTAACAGTCAATCGGCGTTAAGTATTGAGCAAGCAACAATTGGTATTTATGCCATCGCTACTGATAATCAAGGTGAACGCAGTTTCAGCTATTGGCGTAATCAGTCTGCAGCCACTCAGATGATGAAAGTGCTAACGACGGATAAATTATTAAACCGTATTGGTAAAGTTGATCTCGTGTTTTTTAGTGGTATTTCGTTAGGGATTCTCACTGATGAAGATAAACATTTACTGCTTAATCTCATACAGAAATTTCGCCAACACGGTGCATTAATTGCCTTTGATCCTAATTACCGCATCGCAATGTGGCAGTCTGTGGAACATGCAAAAACGTGGTTTGATTTAGCTTACCAGCACTGTGATATAGCCTTACCTGGTGTAGAAGAACATCAGGTTATTTATAACCATAACACCGCTACCGAAGTCGCTCTGTATTGCCAATCCTTAGCGGTATCAGAGATTATAGTAAAGAGTGGCCTTGATGGTACTTATATTTATGGCTCTAGTTCGTTAATAGACCATCAAGCATTTAATCCAGCCCCTCAACAAGTTGATTCAACAGCTGCAGGTGACTCATTTGCTGGTACGTATCTCTCCAGTAGATTAGCTGGCAACAGTATTTCTCTCGCACTTGCAGACGCTTGTTTTGTTGCTCGTGAAGTTGTGCAGCACAAAGGCGCTTTACTCCCTGGTGATGTTTATCAACAAATGATGACATCTAAAATCAATAATAATTGTGCATAAACGTTATTAGTGAATACGACTTTAAAAATTAATAGCCGCATTAACTAGAAAAACAAAAAGATATTTTAGGAACACGAATGAACCCTAATAAACCGTTGAGTCTTGCTAGTAAACGATCAATTGAAAGAGGATATGACCAAACAACGTCTGATTGGTTAGTTGAGTTTGATGTAACGCCTTTGAAAGGTGATTTTGCCTATGAAGAAGGTGTAATTAGACGGGATCCTTCATCTGTGATTAGTGTCGATGGAGTCTTGCATTGCTGGTATACCAAAGGTACCGGTGAAACGGTCGGTTTTGGTTCTGATAACGAAGACGACAAAGTGTTTCCTTGGGATTTAACGGAAGTCTGGCATGCAACGTCGACAGATGGTGAAACATGGAAAGAGCAAGGTGTAGCGATTGAACGAGGTCAAAGGGGCCAATATGATGATCGCGCTATTTTTACACCTGAAGTATTAGCTCACCAAGGTCGTTATTACCTTGTCTATCAAACTGTGACGACACCTTACACCAACAGACAATATGAAGAAATTGCATTGGCCAGTTCAGATAGCCCTTATGGCCCTTGGCATAAATCAGCTTCTCCTATCTTAAGTCCAAGTAAAGATGGGCAATGGCGAGGAGATGAAGATAATCGCTTTCATGTTACCAGCAAAGGGAGTTTTGACAGCCATAAAGTACATGATCCGTGTTTACTGTTTTTCGATAACAAGTTCTACCTTTATTACAAAGGTGAAACTATGGGTGAAGAAATGAATTTTGGCGGACGTGAAATTAAGCATGGTGTGGCAGTTGCAAACAATATTCAAGGACCGTATATCAAATCTGAGTTAAACCCAATTTCAAACAGTGGACACGAAGTGGTGGTTTGGAATTTTGAAGGTGGTATAGCGTCATTATTAACAACAGACGGACCAGAAAAAAATACCATACAGTTTGCCAAAGATGGCCAAAATTTTGAAATCAAAGCTCATATTAAAGGCGCACCTGAAGCTATTGGCTTGTATCGTGGCGGCTCTGAAACAGCTAAACCAGGTTTAGATTGGGGCTTATGTCATAAGTATGATCCAAGCTGGAATTGGAATTATATTTGTCGCTTTAGCATAAAACGACAAATCCTTGATGCAGGCACATTTCAAAACAGTAACTAAACACTATTTAATTACTAGGCCTAATTGTTGAAGGTTTAACTATCTAAGTCATTTCAGTGACAAATTAAAAATGAGGCGCTTATGGATAGGCGAAGTTTTATAAAGCTGTCAGCGTTAGCTGCAGGAAGCATGCTGTTTCCGACACAAGCAGCAAGAGCTGCTGCTAGTAGACGCTCATTAACAAAAACAACCCCCGTTGAATTATTGCCAAGCAATGTTCAACGCCCTTGGCTTGGAAAAGCGTTTTGGGGTAATCGTTTGCAAGATTGGCGCTTGAATGCGGGTAAAATTGAATGTATTCGCGGTGAGCGTGGTTTTGAAATGCGCACAGTGTCTATTTTAACTCGCCAACTCAACAACGCACCAAAGCCAGCACGTATCAAAGCTAAAGTCAGTAACTTAACGCCGACTAAAGCGGGTTTTTGTGGTTTTTTATTAGCGGCAGGTGCAGACCAACTTGATTACCGTGCTAGTGCGTTAATTCAACGCGCATCGGGTAAAAATGGCGGCTTTATGGCGGTCATTAATGACAAAGGTGAGCTAAGTTTTAGGGATTTTTCTGACACCAATAAGCCGCTCACTTTCGAAAAAGTGGTTAGAACTAATACAGTTAATATCGGCCAACTTCATGACCGTGAAATCATTTTAGATTGCCATATTGACCCAGTATCAAATAATAACTTTGATGTGCGTTTGATCGCCATAGACAGTAAAACCAACAAAGAATTAGGCTTTATTGTTCGTACTGGTGTACCTAGTTCTGAATTACTTGGCGGCGTGATGTTGTTGTCATCAATGCCATCTAAACAAAGCGGCGCTAGATGGGCGTTTGAAGATATTCAGTCCGGTGGTGACAAACTGTCTCAATTTGATGATAGAGGATTAGGGCCAGTTATTGGCTGTATGCATAGCCTGAATAAATCAGTATTAAAGCTAAGTGCACAATTTATGCCTGTTGCTGATAATGAATATCGCAAGGTTACACTTGAATATCGTCAATCATCAAACACCGAATGGCAATCTACTACTTCGCAAATTGAACCCGGTTATGTCATTCAATTTAGAGTAGACGGGTGGGATAATACACAAGAATATGATTACCGGGTTGTTAGTCATGATAAAGGTATCGCAGAGGTACTTTACCAAGGTCAAATATTAAAAGATCCTGGTCAGTCTAAGACGTTGTCGATTGCATTATATTCTTGTTTAGTTCCAACCAACTTGTCACTAGATATTGAACACTACAAAACGCGCTTGAAACAAGAAAAGCTATTAGGTCGTTTTGGTCCTGAAAACATTTTATTTCCGCATACTGAGTTAGTCGGTAATTGTGATAGTCATGAACCCGATATGTATGTGTTTTGTGGTGATCAATATTATGAAGCAACGCCCACGCAAGTATGGCGGGGAAGACCTGATTCTCATTTAGATATGTTGTATCGCTGGTACTTATGGTATTGGACATTTAGAGATTCAATACGAAATAAACCGTCGATATTGCTAGCCGATGACCATGATGTATTACAAGGCAATTTGTGGGGAGTCGGCGGTAGGGATCCTGTGGTACTAGAAGGAGACAAACGCACTGAAGAAGATGGCGGCTATATGGAAACCAAAGCACTGGTTAAAATGGTTTACCGTATGCAGCATGGTCATAATCCGGATGCGTTTGATCCTACGCCAATAGATCACGATATTCCGGTAACTTATGGTGCCTTTGTTTATGGTGGCGTGAGTTTTGCGCTGGTTGAAGATAGAAAGTTTAAATCAAGGCGTAATATTAATATCAATCCAGTACACACTCAGGGAGAGTTGTTAGGTCATCGTCAAGAGCAGTTTTTGCGTGCATGGGCCGATATGGACAAAGGCTTACCTAAAGTGTGTATTGCCTCCTCTATTTGGGGATCACCTCAAACTAAAAGCAACTTAGAGCCGCTTTTAGATTATGACTCAAACGGCTATCCACCTGATGGTAGAACCCGTGCAGTTAAGCTGATTAAAGACGCCGGTGCCGTGGTGATTTGTGGCGACCAACACTTACCAATGATGGCCAAACAAGGACTTGATACTTTTGATGATGGACCGCTATTTTTCGCCGGCCCTGCAGCAGCCGCATTCTGGCAGCGTTGGTTTGAAGGTTTCGGCAAACTTGATAACCCGATCAATAATGATCCTAATACAGGCAATTTTACCGACATATTTGGTAATAAAATGCGCGTATTGGCCGTGGCCAACCCGAAAGTAACTTATGATGACTTTAAGCAACAAACCAAAAATTCATGGAGTAACTTTTTGGCTGACCGATCATTGAAGAGCGAAGGCTATGGTATTGTGAAGGTTGACCACAAAGCCCAACAATTTGAATTTGAATGTTGGGAATGGAATACCGATCCAAACAAAGGCAAGCAATTTACTGGTTGGCCTTTTTTGCACAAATGGTCTTAAGCCATTTTCAAGCGACAATTCATAAAATGATATATGCCGGCTAAAGCCAAACACTAAGATTTACCGGCATATTTTTATCAAAAAATTAACATTTCACACCTATCAACTCATAAAATCACTCTTTTATCTTCCGTAGTTTGAACAAACATTCAATAACAAATACTGCATTTTTGTGGCGTATTTATCTAGATATTGACTCAATACAGTAGATAATGCTGTTGCGCTTTATTTCAAAATTATGACTATACCGCTAATTATTATTAGATAGATATTATCAATAAAATCAGCGACTAATAGATCAGTGTCAGTAATTTATTTCTCACGCAATACACGTTAATATATTGTAAAAAAACCGTTTAATATAAAATAAACCTTAATTATAAATGGCATTGTTTAGGAATATGATTAATTGAAGATTGTTAACAAAATTATGTTGACAGTTATTTTGTTGATCAGTAATGTCTATAAACAGAGTTGCAACATAATTTTAACTTTTGCGGCTCGATCAGGCAGAAACATAAACGCTCTTGGGGGAGTAGACATGCCATTTAAAAACAAAACTTATAAATACAGCTCAGTGTATCTGGCCTTGCTAACTGCGATGTCATTACAGGTATCAGCAGAAGAAGGGAATACTGACTCCACAGATGAAATGGAAGTAATCCAAGTAAAAGGATTAAAAGGGAGTTTAAAAAAATCCATTAACGATAAACGCTTTGCGGAAAATTTAACTGACTCAATCAATGCAGAAGATATTGGTAAATCAACGGATCAAAATATTGCTGATGCATTATCTCGTGTTACCGGTGTGACTGTTCAATCAGTTGATGGCGAAGGGTCGAGAATTACTGTTCGTGGTGCAAATTCACAACAAAATAATATTAGCTTAAATGGGGTACAGTTAGGTTCAACAGACTTTAGCCAAAGTGTCGATTTATCGCAGTATTCATCAGATATTTTATCGAAAATCGAGGTAGTAAAAACACCGAGTGCTGATCATGAAGAAGGCGCTTTAGGTGCAAACATTAATTTAATAACGAATAAGCCGTTAGATTTAAATTATGAAATCCGCAATTTGACTGTTGAAGGACGTTATAACGATTTACTGGAAGATGAAAATTATCGTTTATCTGGGACGATTTCAGAAAAATTCTTAGATGACACGTTTGGTCTTATATTTACCGCGGTATCCGAAACAAATTCATATCGTAAAGATCAGTATACTGCTGATAATTGGGTGTCTGAGTTTTCACACTTAGCAACCGATACCGACGGTAATCAAGTACAAGACGTTTGGGGTCTTACTAATAAAAATACCCGTTATGAGTTGTATAACAATGATGTAGACCGTATGAACTTTAACTTAGGTTTACAGTGGGCACCAACAAGCTCTACAGAATTTAATTTAAATACTAACTATACAAAGCAGGCTTTTGAAAGTTCAATGCATGGTGTACAGGTACGCAGCGGCCAGCAAGGTAACATGATAGAAGGGGTTGACCCAGGTTTAGGTGGCGGTCCGTCACAATGGACTGACCCGCAAGAAAATTGGCATACTATTGATACTAAAACCAATACATTCACTAAATACTTAAACCGCTTTGGTGATGGTGGCTTAAGCCAGTCTGAAAACAAGTATGAAGAAGAAAACAGTGTAGTCTCATTTGATGTGCGCCATGACATTACAGATAACTTCATTATGGAAGCCGGCTTAGGATATTCGAAATCAGAGCGTATTCCAGAAAACCAAGTTTATATTGCCTTACAAAACTACAGTAATATTAACCGTTGGTTAATTAAGAATGTACCTGCAACAGACATCGAGCCAGTAGGTTACGACTGTACTAACGGACCTTGTACTATTGTTGATGGCAATGGCTTAATTGACTTTGGTGCTAACAATGAATTTGGTGACCCATTAAATGTTTGGGATAATTACTCAACAACAGGCTTTAATGCGGATGAATTAAATGCCCAGCATTTAACCTTCTTGAATCGTTCTGTTATTGCAGTTGAAGACACCCAAAAATCAGCATTTGTTGATTTTGACTGGGTGTTAGATGCTGGGCCTATCACCAGCGTTGAATTTGGCGCTAAATATACAGAACGCGAAAAATATGTTGATGATCAACAAAATGCATTTAACAGTGTTGGTGAAGGTGTCGTAATTAACAACCCTTATACAGGCGCAACAGTCGTATTAAATGATGGTTTAAACTCACTGAGTGGTGACTTGTTTGCTACAGATGACGGTTTCCCTGTTGACGACTTTATGTCAAGTAATGGATACGCCCGTGACTCTGTGACAGATGGTTGGTCAACATTTTCAGCGTTTAAAGCATTTGATTTAGCCTTAGGCTCTCCTTTAATCGGTTTTACACCAGATGATTCAAATACTCGCTCAGCTGAACTTGAAAATTTTGCTACCTATTTAAAAGCAAACTTTGACTTATTTGAAGGCCGATTGTCAGGTGATCTTGGTGTACGTTATGTAAAAACAGAAGTATCAACAGCAGGCTCGTCAGGGGTACAGTTTGCTTTTGACCCCGGTAACGCTGGTCGCTTAATGGATCCTTTTAAATTAGCAGAGCTACGTGACTCTAGTTTACCTGAATGTAGTGGCATCCCATTTTATGGTACAGACTGGAATGCTGAAGCGCGTTGGGGACGAGTTGATGGACAAGGTTATGATACCGTTGGAACAAATGATCTAACAGATGATGTTTTAATTGCTGATCAAGGCCCATGTTTCGACCCAAATACTGTGCGTGGCAATCCTAACGAGACTGATTGGTGGTTGTGGCGTCACAGTGATGTCTCTACTGAAAAATTCTATGTATATGGTGATCGTCAGTTTGATGAGAATGGTCAATTAGTTGCTACAGAAGATCGAAGTCGTCGAACTTTTGATGTTACTGGTACTCATGACTATGACGTGTTTTTACCGAGTTTAAATCTAAATTACATGCTTTTAGACGATACGATTTTACGTTTTGCAGCATCTAAAACTATGTCTAGACCACAAATAGACTCATTACGTCCTGGTTTTAAAGTGAGTGAAACACAATGGGGTGGTTACAACCGTAATAATACAATCACATTAACCTCACCAAAGCTTGATCCACTTGAGTCAGTCAACTTAGATTTATCATATGAATGGTATTTCAATGAAACCAGTATGCTTTCAGCAGGATTATTCTACAAAGATATGACTAACTTTGAAGAATCAGAAACCGTTGTTACCTACATGGATGATTTACGTGATGTTGGTTTAACTGAAGGTGAGTCATATAATCCTGATGATCTTGTGTTAGTTGCAGGACAAGACAGTCTTGAACAATGTATGCCTAAGCGCTTCCAAGGCAGTGATGAATTCCGTGAAGACTGGATGTACTCTGGTGATTTAGAACAAATGTGTGCGCAATTTAAAACCACACGAATTAAAAATGGTAAAGGTGCGACGATTAAAGGCGTTGAATTACAATATATTCAAACCTTTGACATGCTGCCTGGTTGGTTATCTGGTTTAGGTGTTCAAACAAATTATACATACCAAGATAGTGAATATGACCAAGAGGTGTCATCGATTGATGATTCAGTGAAATTACCTGCTTTACAAGTCGCCTACACACCAGAGCACAGTTATAATGTCACCGCATTTTGGGAAAAGAATGGTCATCAACTTAGGTTGTCATACCGAGGTAATAGTGATCAATTAGCTAAACGTTCTTGGGAATCAGGTTCTTTATGGGAAGAAGGGCGTCAAACCCTAGATTTCTCAGCAAGTTATAAACTAAATGATTTTGTTACCTTTTCATTCCAAGCAGTGAATTTAACTGATGAAGGCATTCGCCAATACTATACAAGCCGATTCTTAAATGTGAATGGCAATGTGTTAGATGAGGGAAGCCCAATTAGTGGAGATGCAACAGATTCGCGTACCGTTTATCAATATCAAACGGGTCGTACATTCCGTTTAAATGCCCGAATGAATTTTTAATCGAATTCTTTATTCGAAAAAAGCCGCCTTTGGCGGCTTTTTTGTTTCTAAAATAGCACTTATCCGTTTAAACGAATAAGCAAAGCATAACATTCATCAGATACAAGGACTTATACTTTTGGTTAGCTACCCGTTTTTAATATTCCTGACTATACTCATATTTAAGAAAGGGATATTCGCATAACGGAGGGACGGTGACGAAGGAAATACGCTCTGTATTAATAGTTGATGACCAAGCTGTCATCCGAAAAATTTTCTCGAAAAGTCTTGGCCTATTAGGTCAATACACTATTGCAGAAGCTGCCGATGGATTAGAGGCCTTCGAATTAATAAAAGCAAATGATTTCGACCTGATATTTTGTGATTTAAATATGCCAGTGAAAGATGGCTTATACCTTTTACAAAGACTTATTGAGTTACAGTATGCTACCCCAATAGTATTATTTAGTGGAGAAGATCAAAGCTTACTTAACTCTGCTAAAGTGCTCGCAACCCATTATCACCTTAATATTCTAGGTATTGTCCCTAAACCAATCACCTCCGAAATGCTTCAGTCGTTTATTAAGCAAGCAGCATCAATAAACATGAAGCAGTACCAAACTCCATTGCCAGATATTACCGAGCATGATCTCAAGGATTATATTGTTAATGGACATGTAAAAGCGTTTTTTCAACCACAATATAATCTATTGACCAATGAAATATGTGGTTTTGAAGCATTAGCAAGAATTGTAGACAATGGTCAAATTATCTTGCCTTCACAGTTTATTAATAAAGCCGAAGAAACTGATTTAATCATGCCGTTGACTAAAGCCGTTATCAATGATGCGTTTCAGTATTTTTCAATGTTAAAACCTGAATATAAAAAACTAAACTTATCGATTAATTTATCTGGCAAGTTGTTAGATGATGAGACTATTCCACATTGGCTTGAAGAAACAGCGGCAACTCACGGCATAAACAATGACTCAATAACCTGCGAATTAACTGAAACAGCAATTCCTTCAAATCCGTCAGTGATGATTGTTGCCTTACTGCGCCTTAGAATGATGAAATTTAAATTATCTATAGATGATTTTGGTACTGGGTTCGCTTCACTTGAACAACTGCACATGTTGCCTTTTAACGAACTTAAAATTGATCGTTGCTTCGTTGCTGACATACTAAACAACGATAAATCTAAAGCCTTGTTTAGACGCAGTATTTCATTAGCAAAAGATTTGGATCTGTTAGCCGTGGCAGAGGGGGTTGAAGATTTTGAAACCAAGCAATTAATCATAAAGCTCGGATGTAAAGTTGCACAAGGTTTCTATTTTAGTCAACCGCTGGCCGCTCATGACATTGTTAATGAGATAAATGAAAGCGGTTTGAGCTTTGGGGTAAACTCGTTAGAGGAATCAAAACTTTGAAACTTTCTAAGCCTATTCCAACGATATTTTTTATATCTATATGCATCTTGTTTGTGGGTGTACTGGTCTTTTCAATTTCGATAAATAATTTGTTAAAAGAGCAGACTATTTCCTTCTATGAACGTGAAGCAAAATTACTGACAAGCTTAATAGAAAAGAGTCTTTATCAAAGTTATCTAGATGCTGAGTTTTTGCCATTATTCTTAGGTGAGATTGATCAAACGAGTTTCAATGCAAAGGTAACATCTGAACTGTTCCAACAAGAATTAAATAATCTAGCTAAAAGTCGCAATACATTGTCTAAAATTGCTGTACTTGATCTACAGGGTAAAATTCTTGTCGAAAACACAGAGAATTACAATTCAATTTCTATACCGCCAGCTAATTTAGACCAAGTCACCATCGCAAATTCCCAATGGTTTAAAGCCATTAAAAATCATAAAAATAATAGAAGTAATCAAGTTTATTTATTCGGTCCACAACGAAGCTTTATTGATAAGTATGAAAATAGATTTGATCTACTTATCGGCACACCTTTACTGAGCACTGAAGGAGAATTGATAGGCATTTGGGTCAATATCATCGACTTTTATGTGGTCGAAGAAGTATTTAAAAGTATCTATAACCAGCTTGCAGAAAAAGATCTTCATCACGTAGAACTGTCCTTAATTGATGCCAAAGGTGTATTGATAGTTGAATATGATCCAATTGGTTTTAAACAATCAAAATATGTACGTAACTTTGACCGTATCAGCAACATTAACCTTGTTAAAGAGGGTGTTATTGGTGCAGATAGAGCAATAGCCGGTTTTTCTGGTACTGAAATATCATCCCATGATCAAAGCGATGAGCAGCAAATAACAATTTATAATCACTTTGAGGGTTACAATGAATTACAAGGAATAGGTTGGTCCACACTCGTCAGAATTGA
Source organism: Shewanella sp. 10N.286.52.A9 (assembly GCF_041468985.1). Classification (NCBI taxonomy): domain Bacteria; kingdom Pseudomonadati; phylum Pseudomonadota; class Gammaproteobacteria; order Alteromonadales; family Shewanellaceae; genus Shewanella; species Shewanella sp. 10N.286.52.A9. Next base: position 76,509 of record NZ_JBFRJQ010000028.1, read on the forward strand.
TCATGATGAGGCCTTTTCCGCATCGGTTGTGATGATACAAAATGCCAGTATCTTTTTATTTTTCTTATTTATTGTCTTTTTCATACTAATGTATTCGGTATTTAAGAACTTATTGAATCCTTTGAACGAACTTTCTAATTTTGTCAGTGATTTAGCTACAGACTCTTCAACTAGTATTGATAGTAAATATATTTCAGCAGATTTACATGTCGCATTAAAAGAGCTTGAAAGTAAATTTATAGAAAGAACAAAGCTAATTAATAAAAATGTAGAACAACGAGAGTTACTCGAGTTACAACGTAGTGCGATTAATTCTACGTCAACAGGTATTGTCGTTACAGATGTTCGTTTACCCGATCAACCTATCATCTTTATTAATCGAGCTTTTACCCAAATTACTGGCTATAGACCCGAAGAGGTTTTAGGTAAAAACTGCCGTTTTTTACAAGGGGCTAAAACAGAAAAAGACAAAGTTAAACATCTGGCTCATGCTATTAATAAAGGAGTCTCATGCAATGTGGTTATTACTAATTACACCAAAACAGGTGAAACCTTTATTAATAATTTGTCTATAGGTCCTGTATACAATAAAAACAAAGAGTTAACTCATTTTATTGGCGTACAAAATGACATTACCGAAGACAAAAGAAAAGAAGAAGAAACAATGACAGAAATGTCATTAATACTAGAAGAGCGAACTAAAGAGTCGAAAGATTCAGCTGAAAGATTAAGAGCCGTTTTTGATGCGGCGCTAGACGGTACAATCGTATTAAATCAGAACGGTATCATTCAAGATGCTAATCGCTCTTTAGAATTAATATTCGGCCGAAACCGTAATGACTTACTCGATAAAAACATTAATATTCTATTAGCAGGTTTACAGCCAACACAATTAGAACAGGCAAACAATATTCCATTCAACTCATGGATAAAAGATTACATTGGCGAACCTAAAAAACTGTTTGGACTCCATAAAGCTGGGCACCAGATACCAATTGAAATGTCAGTTGGCGAAACAACATTAGATGCTAAAGCTATGTATGTCGCCATAATCAGAGATATTTCATTCCAAGAACAAATTAAGCAAAGAGAATTAGCATTACAAACAAAATTGTATGAACAAGAATTGATTTATAGAACGGCATTTAACCAAGCAGCCGTTGGTATCGGTCGTATTGGTGTAGATACTAAGTTTGTCGAAGTTAATACTAAAATGTGCGAAATATTAGGTTATGACGAAGATACACTGCTTACTAAAAGTATCAAAGATGTGACTTACAAAGATGATTTAGAGCAATCTTATCAATACATTAAGCAGTTATTAGCAGATGAAATAACGTATTTTAATACCGACAAACGCTATATAAGAAATGATGGTTCTTTTTTCTGGGCTAATTTATCTGTGTCATTAGTAAGAGATGCAGACAGTAACGAACCTAAATTCTTTATTGCTGTGGTGGAAGATATTACTGAGCGTCAACAGTCTGCAGAAGAGCTACATCGTGCTAATTCTGAACGTGATAAGTTATTGAGCGGTTTAAATTTAGCATCAGAGGCTGGCGGCGTTTGTAATTGGTCATTTGATATAAAAACAGGTCAGTTAAATTGGGATTCAAGAATGTACCGCTTATACGGAGTTGAAGACGGTAAGAGTATTGAATACAACGATTGGCGAGATAATGTGCACCCTGATGACGTAGAACAGGCTGAACAAGAAGTCAGCGATGCTATTTCTAACATAACATCATTAAAGACCGAATTTAGAATCATAAATCGGAAAGATAAAACCATTCATTGGCTGCAGTGTGCTGCAAACCTATCACTGGATGAAAATAATTTACCTGTGACGATGTACGGAATTAATGTCGATCTGACCCATGAAAAACAAGTTCAACAAAAATTAGAAAAAGAAACAGAGTCAGCGCGTCAGGCGAGTAAAGCTAAATCTCGTTTCTTAGCGACCATGAGCCACGAAATTAGAACACCGATGAATGGTGTTATTGGTATGATTGATCTGCTCAAAAATACGCCATTAAATGCAGACCAAAAACGAATGGCCACGACTATTCGTGATTCGTCTTTTTCACTGTTAGATATTATTAATGATATTTTGGATTTTTCTAAAATTGAATCGGGACAAATAGAGTTAGATATAAACCCATGTAACGTACTGTCTATTATAGAAAAAACTATCGATAGCCTTTGGATTAATGCTTCAAACAATAATGTAGAAATTTATATTTACCCGGATTTAACAATACCGAAAGAATTGTTATTTGACTCAGTTAGGTTGAGACAAATTATTTTAAATCTAACGGGCAACGCAGTTAAGTTTTCGAAAAGCCTTAATTCAAAAGGTGTAGTGGTTATCAGGACTCAATTAACTAATGAGAATCTTATTTTAGAAGTCATAGATAACGGTGTTGGAATATCACAGTCCCAACAAGAAACCTTATTTGTTCCATTCACACAGGCTGATACCTCAACGACGCGTAAATTTGGCGGAACGGGTTTGGGCCTAAGTATTACTAAGTCATTTACTGAACTAATGAATGGAAACATTGAAATTGATAGTGAAGTAGGTAAGGGAAGTAACTTTAAGGTCACTTTGCCCTTAATAGAAAAGCCAACGCAACTTGATAACGGCGCTTTTTCACAATTTGATTTTAAAAAGTTCAATGTTTTAGTATCGATAAGTAATGAAGAACGTAAACATGCGTGTTTGATAATTCTAAATCAATTGTGTTGTAGTCAAGTTTCAAGTGTTGAGTTCGATGAACTTGAAAGTCTAGCTCAGGATACCTCTAATGCTTTATTGATTACCGATAACATTAATGTATCTTTTACTGAAATAAGTCAGTCAATTAAAACGCTTATACTTAATGATGATCCTATTGCAACGAAGGGACATTTAGATCCTTATACTTATGTTTGTGCCGCTCATCCTTACAAACCTACAGAGTTTATATTCGGAATGGCGGTATTGTGCGGCCTTGAAAGCCCTGAATTAGATTGGTCAACTGAAAACCGTCAATCGTTTGAGAAAGTCATTACGCAAACGATTGAAGAAGCAGAACAAAGTAATAGCTTAATATTGGTTGCGGAAGATCAGCCTACAAATCGCCTCGTACTAGGTAAACAATTAGAAAGCCTGGGTTATGCATATGAAATGTCAAATGATGGTATTGAAGCTCTTGAAAAATGGCAGTCTGGTCGATTCAATTTATTGCTTACTGATTGTCATATGCCAAATATGGACGGCCTTGAATTGACTAGAACCATTAGAGAGCAAGAATTAAAACAAAATTGCTCGCCAATAACCATCATTGCAGTAACAGCAAACGCAATGGTGGGCGAATCTGAAAACTGTTTAGAAGCAGGTATGGATGACTATTTAGCTAAACCGATAGAAATAGAACTTCTTCAAGAAAAGCTAGCTCAATATTTACCGCTTACTGATATTCACCAACAGCCAGAAAGTATTTCACAATCAATGACAAATGGTGTTGAGACACACAATAATGCAATTGATTTTGAAAAATTAAAAGCGGTCATTGGAACGGATGATGAAAGTATCACTAATGAAATTTTAGCCATGTTTTGGACTAGCGTGAATGAAGACTATGAAGCACTGAAACAACATTGCGCCGAAAGAAATTCAGAAGTCATTCGAAGTAAAAGTCATGCAGCGAAAGGCGCATCAGTTTCTAGTGGCGCGATTGAGTTGAGTGATTTTTTTAAATGGATAGAAAAAAATAACACTGACTTTGATGGTATTGAAAGTAAGTATCCTGAAATAGATAAAGAACTCAGCGCAATTAATCAAATATTAAAACAAAGAAAAGTTGTATAACTGTGCCTTGTGTTAAACGATATGGTCGATAACTCATATAAGAAGGACAACCTATGGACAATTTGGTAAATGTCGTTGTGTTTTATCAATCTATAGAGATAAAAAAAGTGATACAAGAAATACTTAGGAATAAGTATCAAAAGATATTGTATTGCGAAATAAACACAAACCAAGACCAATTTATAAAATTTACCGAAGATAAGACCCGACCTTTACTGTTTATTTATGCATTTGAAGAGCCGAAAGAGGCGGTAGAATTTAATGAAATCATAGAAAAACTGAACGATTCAAAAAATTTATTCAATAAGGAGCATTTGTCTTTGTTAATTTGCTGTCGAGAGCATCGTGAAGCAGCATATTTTGAGTGTTCAAAAGGGCGGTTCTACAGTTACGAAACGTTTAAACCAATATATGATATGAACCGAATTCGACTTTCAATAGCCCAGATGTGCGATTTGCTTACAAGTCAGGATAAAGTGCACTTATACGAAGAAGACAAAAAAACGATTATTAATAAATTACAAAACGTCTCTATACAATTGCATGAAGTTGAAACTTCAATCAGCGATGAGAAGGGGATTCAACATGAATTGTTAAATGAGCTCATCGCTGAGATAGATAACCTCTGTAGTCTTGAACCTACTGATTCAATTGAAACAATGAATGGCCATGTATCAAAAATAAAACCTAAAGTTGAAAATTTCAAGGCACATAACCAAAGCTATTTCAAAGAGATAGGCAGCAAAGTGAAGGGCGCTACACCGAGTTTTAAAAAGAAAATGCCGTTAGTTCTTGTGGTTGATGATCAGAATGTGATGTTAAAAATCATTACCACGATTTTAAAACCAAAAGGGTTTGATGTAGAAGTCGCCACTAATGGAGCTGAGGCCATCAATAAACTAAAAAACTGCAAACCTGAACTAGTATTGCTCGATATCGACATGCCGGTTCTAAATGGCATAGATACCTTAAAAACGATGAACAAAATGAACATACTCGATAAACTGCCAGTTATTATGCTGACAAGTAATTCAGATAAAGAAAGTTTTATTGAATGCAGAGAACTTGGCGCTATAGATTACATTGTGAAACCAACTAATGCGGAAACCTTGTTGAAAAAAGTACTCGCTGTAATCTAATCATCATTTAATTTCAGGTATTTTAATGCCGATAAATAACGTTATCGGCATTAATCATTTGGGAATAAAGTTTTTATAATCAACGCCTTATTGAGTTTATATTGCAGATGAACTATGTCGCAAGAATTTCCCCCTGTATATCCGTTGTTTGATAAATCTGAATTTATATTAACTGGAAATAGTTATGTTAATCAGTATATTACTCAGGTTTCCTTAACCAAAGTTCCTGATGCTGGTTTAATTATTGAGCACTGTTCAGATTGGTTGTTTGAACAAAGACAATCAGAAAATAACTATAAAACCTATCGTAGCGAACTCACTACATTTCTACACTGGTGTTTTGATGTAGCCTCATTATCACCAATTCAACTCACTAGAAAAGATATCAGTCGTTATATTAGTTATTGTGAGAAACCACCTGAGCAGCTTATTGGCTACTTCAATGTTGCCCAATTTAAGCAAGATAAAGCATTGGATGAACGAGTGCCAAATGCGCAATGGCGCCCATTTGTAGGCAAAAAACAGTACGGTGAAAAACAACCTTATGTATTGAGTGACAATGCACTTAAAACAAAAATCGCTATTCTTTCTTCATTTTATGGATATTTAAATAGTGAAGAATACACAGAAAGAAACCCAGCTCAACTATGGCTTAAGCATAGCCGTTTTGCGATTAACCATAAATATGTAAAGAATGAAGATGATAACAATCATGCATTCACAAAGTTACAATGGTCTTATGTTGTCAGTACCGTGAACAATATGGCTGAGCACGAACCAGAAAAACATCAACGTAGCTTGTTTCTCATAAATCTGATGTATTGCTGTTATTTACGTATATCAGAAATTAGTGCCAGAGCAGGTTTTTCACCAATGATGTCGCAATTTAGACAAGACAGTCATACTAAGACTTGGTACTTCCATGTGCCTTTTTCTAAAAGTGGCAAAGCCAGAAATATTGCCGTCTCAAAAAGTTTATTAAAAAGTTTAACTCACTACCGAGCTTACTTAGGGTTAACAGACTTACCAAGTATCACTGAACAACATCCATTGTTTATTAGGCATAAAGCGGCAGCACATGGTCGAGAAGCTGGACAAATTGGCGCGAACCTAGGCATAAGACAAGTTCGAGACGAGCTGGATAAAATCATTGGCCTGGCTGCAGATAAAGCACTTGAAGATGGATTTGAACAAGATAGCTTATTAATGAGAAAACTAACTGCGCATAATATCCGCCATACTGGGATAACACATGATATTAATATAAACCAAAGGCCATTGTCGCACGTTCAAGCTGATGCGGGTCATGAAAGCATTGATACCACATCACAGTATTTACACACCACACAAATAGAAAGACACCAAAGTGCAGCAAACAAACCGTTAGATCACATCTAATTTTAACGCGTCGCTACGTAAAATCTGAAAAAGTTATCAAGGGCAATACCCATAGAATTTACACAGCGACGCGTGATATTTCATCAATTTTACAAAAATGGGTAAGGATACGCTCTATAAAGGTAGTGGGTTCGGTTACGTGATTGAGTATGTATATTGATAATTATCCTATTTAACATAATATACATTGTGCGAAGTTTCGTGTAAGTGATTGCTGATTGAGAATTTGTGTGGTCTTAAATGTGTATATCTTTAGATTAACTTGCCTATGACAGATATCGAATTTATCACCCAGTTGTTTTCCAAAGACACTCAGTTGTTTTCCAAAGACAATGATTCGTTCTTGAAACAATCATTGGTCTTGTTAGAACTTCGTCAGATTGTGACTTTAATTGAGACTTTATAAATAATGACTTTAAACAATACTCGTGAGATGTAAAAGTGATCTCATGAAGCATCTCATTGGAGACATTCATGCTTGATTGTTTTAGCTAAATCAGCGCGTATATTCAATGGCTGTTGTCTTGAACACAGTTATGCCACCTTCAGATATTTTATGGCCAGTATTCATATTTGCAGAATAGCCTGCAGATTAAAAGACAACTCAGAAGTCAAAGCTATTGCCAGGTATGCATAGCTAATAAAATGAAAGTTATAAGCAAGATATACTTATCAATTACAGAGTTATTGCTAATCTATTGTTAGGAGATTTCTTGATACCAACCTGAACAACGAAACTAAGTAACCTATTGAATAAACGAATCCTTTAAGCTTAATTAGCTCTAACACGCTTAAACTCAAGTAAGGTCGGCTATGTCAATCCTGTCAGTTTCAAGCTGACTTTCTTGTTCAATCAGATCCATAAATTGACTGGCGTTAGTACAATTAACCCTTTTTTTGCATGATAATAAACACAGTTGCCATAGCTTTTGTTTTGTTTGTTGATCCAAACTTTTAAAGTCTGCTACACATAAATGTCCGCTTTGAATAAGTAGAGCCATTTTTTCTAATGGGATAGATATGTTTAAATTAGCCATAATGTTAATCTCTAATTGAACCTAGACTAATTATAGCTTAATGATAATGATTATCAATAGCGTTTATTCTTTTTTAAATACAGATTGAAATAGTCCCTCCTATATAAGTCAAGCTAACAACTAACACATTAACCGGAGTTGTCGGCTAAGAAGTCAAACCAAGTAGATTGAGTTTGACCTTGATATGAATAGCTGACAAATGCTCGCCATACCATGTAATCACTGCTGCATGAACCATAAATACCAGTGCCAGTGTAATTAACTTCATCAACAGATTGAAGATTAATAGGGATGACTCCCATAAACATATCTCGCCCTTCAATTCGCATCTGAACATCTGAAACAGGCGCAGAAAAGTGTAATTTAATCTGTAATGGTTTTTCACTTGGCGCAAAAACCGGGTTAATCATAAGCCCCACTACGAGATCATTAACATCTTGATTACAAACTTCACGATGAAACTGACATAAAGTCTGATCGATCGATTGTATGACTTTATGTTCTGCATGCGTTTGTGAATCGCATCCCACTAAATTAGTAATAAAAAATAACAAGAAAACGGCTTTTGTTAAAAGCTGCACAAATAATAACCTCATGACTCATTTTGATAACATTATCTTTAGGAAATTGATCTGGATCAAGTTTACTCATGGCCAGTGAGTATCTTTTTTGACGCAGCTCAAGTATCATTGCATTGCCTCGTGATAGATATTAAAAACATGAGGTAATACCTTGACATAGCGGTAAAAACCAACTTCAAAACAGTTTGTTTTTTCGTCAAGTGTCACCTGAACAGGTAAAGCACCGTCTTTACTATAATTAAAAGTAAAAGTAATAAGCCGTGGAAGCATTATGATGAATCATTCCCAGCCTACAGGCGCTGATTACAACTACACTATTGTTCGCCAATTTGCATTAACCACTGTTTTGTGGGGAATCGTTGGTATGGCAGTAGGTGTATTGATTGCGGCCCAGTTAATCTGGCCTCAACTAAACTTCGAAACACCATGGTTAACGTATAGTCGTCTTAGACCGCTTCATACGAATGCCGTGATTTTCGCGTTTGGTACTTCAGCCCTATTCGCAACATCCTACTATATCGTACAACGCACCTGTCAAACCCGTTTATTTGCACCTAAATTAGCTGCATTTACATTCTGGGGATGGCAAGCCATTATTCTCTCAGCTGCAATCACGCTACCAATGGGTTTTACCTCTGGTAAAGAATATGCAGAACTTGAGTGGCCTATTGATATTGCAATCACCGTTGTGTGGGTAGCATATGCAGTAGTGTTCTTTGGCACAATCATTAAACGAACGACGTCGCACATTTATGTTGCAAACTGGTTCTTTGGTGCTTTCATTATCACGGTAGCAGTACTTCACATTGTGAATTCAATGGCAGTACCTGTCAGCTTATTCAAATCGTATTCTATGTACTCTGGCGCAGTCGATGCCATGGTGCAATGGTGGTATGGCCATAATGCGGTAGGTTTCCTACTGACTGCTGGTTTCTTGGGTATGATGTATTACTTTGTTCCTAAGCAAGCTGGACGTCCTGTTTACTCATACAGACTGTCTATTGTTCACTTCTGGGCATTGATTGCACTGTATATTTGGGCAGGTCCTCACCACTTACATTACACAGCTTTACCTGATTGGACACAAACATTAGGCATGGTGATGTCGCTGATTTTATTCGCTCCTTCTTGGGGTGGCATGATCAACGGTATTATGACCTTATCAGGCGCTTGGCATAAGCTACGTACCGATCCTGTGTTACGTTTCTTAGTTGTTTCATTATCTTTCTATGGTATGTCTACCTTCGAAGGACCAATGATGGCAATTAAAACTGTAAACGCCCTTTCCCATTACACAGACTGGACTGTAGGTCACGTGCATTCAGGTGCGTTAGGCTGGGTTGCGATGGTGTCTATTGGTTCTTTATATCACCTTATCCCGGTATTGTTCGGTCACGGCCGTATGTACAGCACTAACCTTGTTAATGTTCATTTCTGGTTAGCAACAATTGGTACTGTGTTATACATCGTAGCAATGTGGATTTCTGGTGTTATGCAAGGTCTTATGTGGCGTGCTGTTAACTCTGATGGAACATTAACTTATAGTTTCGTTGAGAGTTTAGAAGCCTCTTACCCATTCTACTTTGTACGCTTTATTGGTGGTGTGTTCTTCTTAACTGGTATGTTCATTATGGCGTACAACGTTATGCGTACAGTGAATGCCCCTAAAGATTCTTTACCAGCATTAGCTGAAGAAAAAGCATAAGGAGCAGAACGATGAAATTTAATCATGAAATAATCGAGAAAAACATCGGTCTGCTAGGTATCTTTACCGTTATTGCTATCAGTTTTGGTGGTTTGGTACAGATTACTCCGCTTTTATTTGCTAAAGATACGACTGAACCAGTTGAAGGGTTAAAGCCGTATAATGCTTTAGAAATTGAAGGTCGCGACATTTATGTTCGTGAAGGCTGCTATAACTGTCACAGTCAAATGATCCGCCCTTTACGTGCTGAAACTGAACGTTATGGTCACTACTCTGTAGCTGGCGAATCTGTATGGGATCACCCGTTCCAATGGGGTTCTAAACGAACAGGTCCAGATTTAGCTCGTGTTGGTGGACGTTACAGTGACAAATGGCATGAAGTGCATTTAATCAATCCACGTGATGTTGTACCACAGTCAAATATGCCAGCTTACCCATGGTTAGCTGACAACCGACTAGATGGCAAACTCACTGGTAATAAGATGCAAATCTTAAGTAATTTCCACCCGGATCATAATTTGTATACCGAAGAAGAAATTGCTGGCGCACAAGCGGCTGTTGAAGGCAAAACTGAATTAGAAGCGTTAATCGCTTATCTTCAGTCTTTAGGCCACGCGCTTAAATAAGGAGGCAATTATGGATTATGGAACGTTACAAGGCATTCTAACCATTATTGTTATGGTCGTTTTTGCCGGCATATTTTACTGGGCCTATAGCTCAAAAAGTAAAGCTGGCTTTGATGAAGCCGCAAACTTAATTTTTTCAGAAGAAGAAATTGCAAAACAAACTCAACATTCAGGAGATAATAAGTAATGAGTATCTTTTGGAATGTTTGGATTATTTTCCCAACACTGTTAGTTATTGCAGGTTGTTTCTTACTTCTTCGTGCTTGTTCAAAGAACAAAACAGGTATTGAAGAAGGTGAATCAATGGGGCATAAGTTTGATGGTATTGAAGAACTCAATAACCCACTCCCTAAGTGGTGGGCTTATATGTTCTACATCAGTATTGTATTTGGCTTAATTTACTTGGCTTTATATCCTGGTCTTGGTAGTTACCAGGGGTTATTTGGTTGGACAAGCTCTAATCAAAGTGTTGGTTATGAAGAAGGTATTAAAGTTGATTCAAAAAAGGCTGTTGAACTTGCTAAAAGTGAAAACCGTCTTTCACAATACGACCGTGAAGTTGCCGCTGCAGATGAAAAATACGGCCCTATCTTTGCTGCATACTTAGCGACTCCTTTAGAAGAGTTAGTTAAAGATGAAGAAGCTCTAAAGGTTGGTGGACGTTTATTCCTGCAAAACTGTGCTCAGTGTCATGGCTCTGATGCTAGAGGTAGCATTGGCTTCCCTAACTTAACTGATAATAATTGGTTATACGGTGGTGAGTTAGCTACGATCAAAACATCTATTATGAACGGACGTAACGGTATGATGCCGCCTAAAGGTGGATTACCAATTGAAGACAGCGAAATTCAAGGTTTAGCTGAATATGTCTTCAAACTTTCTGGCCGTGATCATGACGCTACACTTGCTGCGCAAGGTCAGGCATCATTCATGAAAGGTTGTTTTGCCTGTCACGGTATGGATGGAACTGGTAATAAGTTCATGGGTGCACCAAACTTAACTGACGATGCTTGGTTATATGGAAGCAGCCGTTTACAAGTAATGCAATCTATTGCTAATGGCCGTTCAGGTGTAATGCCTGCATGGAATGATATTCTAGGCGAAGAAAAAGTCCATGTGATTTCTGCTTACGTTTATAGCTTATCAAACAAATAGTTACAGCTTGATAACATAAAGGCTTCGTGAAAACGAAGCCTTTTTTTTAAGTGATTATTAAGGCTTTTCGAGTTAAAATAAACACATAATAATTCTTATTTTTAGGACCGTTTTATGTCTGCCCCTCTCCCTTGGTATAAGCATTTTTGGCCATGGTTCATCATTGTACTTTTACTAGTCGTTGTACTTAAAAGTATGGTTGCAATGAGTATTGCCATCGACAATGCAGATTCGCTAGTTTCAGATGATTATTACAAAGAAGGCAAAGCCATCAATATGGATTTGCGTAAAATAAAGCAGGCTAAAAATCTTGGTATGCAATACTTGGTAGAAGTTGATGATCACGAATTAAAAATTTCTCAACATGGCGGGCCAGCATATACAGCAGCACTTAAAGTAAGCTTTATCCACCCCACTATTGAAGAAAAAGATTTTAATATCAATGCTACAGCTGATGGCGAAGGTAATTACCGAATTGGTTTATCTAATGCTATATCTGGACCGTGGAATGTTCGACTAGAAGGCTTCGATGCAAGTTGGAGAATTCAGCAACGAATTGAAATTACAGACGATGTTGAATATTGGTTGAACTAATTTAAATGCAGAATTGTTTTCATTGCAACGAGCCCGTAATCACAAAAGACGAGTTTACAACGGTTATCGACAATCAGCCACGTCAGATGTGTTGCCCAGGTTGTCAGGCTGTTTCTCAAGCGATTATTGATTCAGGTTTAAGCAGTTATTATCAGTATCGAAGCGAACCAGGAAGTCGTCAAAATGCCTTGGTTCCAACTGAATTATTACAATATTCAGCGTATGATTTGCCAGAAATTCAGCAGGATTTGGTTCATGCGGTCGAAAACAATAGTACCCTATCATTATCAATAGACGGTATTACATGTGCAGCTTGTGCTTGGTTAATTGAACATAAATTAAAGCAGCTCAATGGCATCATCAGTATCTCAGTAAACTCCACCACCCAACGTGCTTTAGTCTCATGGGATAATCAATGCGTCAAACTCAGTGAAATCCTCGCTGAGATAAGTCGTATCGGTTACCAAGCTGCCCCGTATCAAGTTGATGAACAAGAAAAACAAAGTAAGAAAGAAGGAAAAAAGTTCCTGTTAAGACTGGGACTCGCTGGCTTTGCGACGATGCAGGTCATGATGTTTGCACTGGCACTTTATTCGGATTATTTTGTAACCTACGATACTGAAATGCGAGATTATTTTCGCTGGGTCAGTATGACATTAGCCGCTCCCGTTGTGTTTTACTCAGCTCAACCTTTTTATTTTAGTGCAGTAAGAAGTTTACTTGGCGCTCGAGTCAACATGGATTTATCTGTTTCGATTGCCATTATTGGTGCTTATATTGCGAGTTGTATTGCCACAATTAATGGAACAGGTGAAGTCTATTTTGAATCAGTTTCTATGTTCACTTTCTTTTTGTTACTTGGAAGATACTTTGAACAAAAAGCCAAGCAGACAGCATCAGAAAGTTCGAGTAATTTACATAAACTCATACCGCTAACAGCGCACCGAATTACCGTCGATGAAAATGGTACTGACAGTATTGAAGAAATACCAGCTAAAAGGCTCAATATTGGCGATAAAATATTGATAAAACCTGGCGATGTTGTAGCTGCTGATGGCGTCATTATTTCTGGCAAGTCCGGCGTCAATGAAGCGATGCTAACGGGAGAGCAACTGCCTGTCTTAAAAGTCACTGATGACTGTGTGTTTGCTGGCACTATCAATATCGACCAGCCCATCACAATTACTGTTACGGCACTGGGTCAAGACCAGCTAGTTGCTGAAATAATACGGCTGCAAGAAATCGCATCAAACAACAAGCCTAAAATTGCGTTAATGGTCGATAAATCCGCAAGTTACTTTTCAACATCCATTATTGCTATTGCTGCTTTAACCTATGTTTTTTGGCATTTTATTTCACCAGAAGATGCGTTTTGGGTCATGTTGTCAGTGTTGGTCGCTACATGTCCTTGTGCCCTAGCCTTAGCAACACCAACAGCAATAACATGTTCGACAGCGATTTTGACTAAACTTGGGATAATCATTCGTAAACCTGGTGTATTTGAAAAACTTCCTTTAATTGAACATGTTGTTTTTGATAAAACTGGAACATTAACTTGTGGTTCAGTGTCAATTAACCATATTGTCGTCACCGATAACATAGATGAGTTAACTGCTAGCCGCTATGCAGCAGCAATGGAAGTCGGTTCATTGCACCCAATTGCCAAAGCATTCGCAAATATCGAGCTTGATGGGATTACAGCTCTAAATATTACTAACCATGTTGGTTTGGGGCTTTCTGCTGTTATTAATGATTCAACCGTGAAGTTAGGCAACGCACAATTCGTTGGCGTTGATGCAAGCTTATGTCACGGCCAGCTACTCTGGCTATCAGTAGATGATTTAATATGTGCATGTTTTGTTCTCCAAGATGCGATAAGAGAAAACAGTTATAGCGCTGTGAATGGATTAATTAGCGCAAATGTAGACGTCAGTATTGCGAGTGGTGATACTTCAGAGCATGTATTAGCTATTGCGAAAAAACTTAACATTAAAAATAGCTATGCGGGATTAAGTCCAAAAGATAAACTGGACTTAGTCAACAAGTTACAACAAAAGCAAAACGTCGCTATGTTTGGTGATGGAATCAATGACGCACCGGTTCTTGCTGGGGCAAACTTATCTGTTGCAATGGGAAGTGGTAGTGCTATTGCTAAAAATAGCGCAGATGTCATTCTTCTTGGCGATCAATTATCTAAATTTAGCCAAGCAATAACCGTGGCTAAAAAAACTAATCAAATCATAAAGCAAAATTTAATTTGGGCGTTTGCCTATAATATAATTATTTTACCGCTTGCGGTAACAGGTCATGTTGTTCCCTATATTGCCGCTTTAGGGATGTCATTAAGCTCTATTATTGTTGTTTCAAATAGCCTTCGTTTGCTAAGGATAAAACCATGAGCATCATTTATGTATTAATTCCAATAGCAATGTTATTTGTTGCCGTCGCTGTTGCTGTATTTTTTTGGGCTGTAAAATCTGAACAGTTTGATGATCTCGATAGACAAAGTGTTTCAATTTTATTTGATGAAGACGATGCAACTCAAACACTTAAGAAAAATACCGAACAACAAAATAGTCATCAAGAAACTGATTCTGCATCTGAATCTTCAACAGCGATAAAATCAACAAAAGCAACCGAGTCTACACAAGGTGATTGAGTACAATGTTTGGGGAGCATTTCTAGTAGGGCTAATGGGAGCTGCGCATTGTTTCGGCATGTGTGGTGGCTTAATTGGTGCCTTTGCGAGTAATTTACCTAATACTAGCGGTAATAGACTCGCAAACCAGTTAAGCTTTTTAATTAGCTACAATGCAGGTCGAATTATAAGTTATGGATTAGCTGGTGCGTTAGCTGGCGCCAGTACTGCAGCTTTAGGCTATATGTTTGATGTTGACAGTTACTTGATCGCCCTACGATTATTTGCTGGCATTATGATGATAGCAACAGGTTTGTATATCGCTCAATTTTGGTTTGGCATTGTACAGATAGAAAAACTCGGCCAAGGGTTATGGCGTGTGCTTAAGCCGATAGCTAATCGATTATTGCCAATTAAGAATCGATATCAAGCTGTTATTGCTGGCATGATTTGGGGATGGCTTCCCTGTGGCTTAGTTTATAGCACATTAACTTGGTCAGTGGCGTCAGGGGATGCTTTAACTGGTGCATTAATTATGTTGGCATTCGGTGCGGGTACTCTACCTGCTTTATTAAGTGCCGGCGTTGCTGCAAAAACATTATCGACTTGGGTTCAAAAGAAGAACGTAAGGCGCTTAAGTGGGATCCTTATTGTAGTATTTGGATTACAGACTATTTATATCGCAATCATGCAGCTAAACTAGCTCAAGTAATGTTATTAGTTTAACATGGTGATGTAGTAATTAATTGAGAATATATATGCCTACAGATCAAACAAAACAACTTCGCGCATCAACAGGTGGTTGTGCCATTCATTGTCATGATTGCAGTATGGAGTCGCTTTGTATTCCTTTTACGCTAGATAACAACGAGCTAGATAAGCTCGATGAGATTATTGAGCGTAAAAAGCCCGTTCAGAAAGGCGATCAAATTTTCAAATCTGGTGATCCTCTTAAATCTCTTTTTGCAATCCGTTCAGGCACAATTAAAAGTTTCACGATCACTGAACAAGGTGATGAACAAATTACTGGCTTTCACCTTGCAGGTGATGTTATTGGATTTGATGGTATTCATTCTCAAACTCATCAAAGTTTCGCACAAGCCCTTGAAACTGCAATGGTATGTGAAATCCCTTTTGAAACGCTCGATACTTTATCTGGCACGATGCCAAAGTTAAGACAGCAAATCATGCGCCTAATGAGTAATGAAATTATGGGCGATCAGGAAATGATTTTATTACTTTCTAAGAAGAATGCAGAAGAACGTTTAGCAGCCTTTATTAACAATCTAGCTAATCGATTTGGTAGCCGCGGCTTCTCGCCACATGAGTTTAGATTAACCATGACACGTGGTGATATTGGTAATTATTTAGGGTTAACTGTCGAAACAATCAGCCGTTTATTAGGTCGTTTTCAAAAGTCTGGCTTAATTGAGGTTAAAGGTAAATACATTACAATTATTGATCATGTCGCATTAAGTCAACTTGCTGGTAATGCACGGATTGCCACCTAATAAATTTTCCGTTTTATGATCTGACGCAACGACTTAAAACGCAATAACAGTGATAGTGATATAAAACAGCTTGGAGGTTTTATGAAGGATTATAATAAGATATTAGTTGTCATTAACCCAATGACCGACCATCAACCTGCATTGGCTCGAGCCGTTGAACTAGCTTCAAAATCCAATGCCACTATTACTGCTTTCCTTACGATATTTGATTTTTCTTATGAAATGACCTCGATTCTTTCTAGTCAAGAAAGAGAAGCAATGCGTCAAGGTGTGATAGATCAAAGAGAAAGTTGGTTAGCTGAAGCTATTACTCCGTATGCCCAAACAGACTTAAATATTGACACCAAAGTTGTTTGGCATAACCGCCCTTTTGAAAGCGTTATTAAATTTGCCATAGAACAAAATTATGATTTGCTTGTTAAAAGCACTCATGAACATGACAAGCTAAAATCAATTATCTTCACTCCAACGGATTGGCATTTATTACGTAAAGCACCTATCCCAGTTTTAATGGTCAAAGAACATGATTGGCCTGTTGCTGGTAAGATTTTATGTGCAGTAAATGTAGCAACTGAAGATGAAGAACATTCTACATTAAACACAAAAATCATTGAAAACGCACTTAACCTAGCAGCTAAGTTCTCTGCACAAATTCACTTAGTTAATGGATACCCTGGTACTCCAGTCAATTTAGCTATTGAGTTACCAGAATTTGATGCAGTTAGTTATAACGATACCGTTAGAATGCAGCACGAGCAACGCATTCAATATTTAGCCAATAGCTTTAATATTCCGCTTGAAAATTGCCACGTTGAAGAAGGTTTACCAGAAGACGTAATACCTGAACTTTCACAACAATTAGATGCTGAGCTGGTTATTTTAGGCACCGTTGGTCGTACTGGTTTTTCAGCAGCATTGATTGGTAATACAGCTGAACATGTAATTGATAGCATTAATTGTGATTTACTCGCTGTAAAACCTGACGGTTATAAATCACCTCTCGAAGACTAAAGGCTTTACCATAAGCCAGAATGCTGGAATAATACGCGCCCTGAAACGATAGTTACTGGGCGCTTTTTAATGTCAGAATTGCAACAACAAGAAAAACAATTGGCAGAACGCCAATCTAAATTACAAAAAAAATTACGTCATGAAGTTGGACGTGCCATCGGCGATTACCAAATGATCGAACATGGTGACGTAGTAATGTGTTGTCTGTCTGGCGGTAAAGACAGTTATGCAATGCTAGATATCTTATTAAACCTTCAAAAACGAGCGCCAATTAAGTTCGATATTGTTGCGGTTAATTTAGATCAGAAACAGCCTGGTTTCCCTGAAGATATCTTGCCAGCTTATCTTGATACTCTTGATGTCGCGTACCACATTTTAGAAAAAGATACCTATTCAATCGTAAAAGATAAAATCCCTGAAGGTAAAACGACCTGCTCATTATGTTCTCGTTTGCGCCGTGGCACACTTTATGGCTTTGCACAAAAAATTGGAGCGACTAAGATAGCTTTGGGCCATCACCGCGACGATATTATCGAAACATTATTTTTGAATATGTTTTTTGGTGGAAAAATGAAAGCTATGCCGCCAAAGTTATTATCTGATGACGGCGCTAACATGGTTATACGCCCATTAGCCTACTGTAAAGAAAAAGACATTGCTGAATATGCGGAATTAAAACAATTCCCTATCATTCCATGTAACTTATGCGGTTCTCAAGAAAATCTTAAACGCGGTGCAGTTAAAGATATGCTTAACCAGTGGGACAGAGATTACCCTGGACGTATTGAAACCATTTTTACAGCTATGCAAAATACTTCTCCATCTCAAGGCGTTGATAGAAATGTGTTTGATTTCTTATCACTACAACGTGATGCAGATGCGCCACTTTCAGGTGATGTCGCTGAATCAGATTTACCCGCTTTTGATTTTTTAGATACGACCAATAATGGTCACATTAATCTAGATGAAGCAGCTAAGATTGATATTGTAACGACTTATAAACCGTAAAAACATACATTACGTCCCACAATAAAAAGCCCTCGAATGAGGGCTTTTTTGTCTTTGCTTGATTCAAACGCAAACTGTTAATTTACGTATGGGCTTAAAATTATCGGCTGTTTTGAAAAAGAGAGCTGCTTTATAGTTTCAATTTCTGCAGAGGTAAGCTGTAATTTATCGCTAACAATGCTGACTTTACCATCTATGTTCGTCTCTACAGGTAAGTCAGTTGAAGCAAATGAAAACGTTAATCCAGTAATCGGTTTACGAAAATACTTCATAGGAAATCCTTGTTGACCATCGAGCAAGGCATCCATGTCATTTTTTACAGCAACTAATTCGTCTTGATTATAAACAGATTGTACCTTCTTAGCTCTTACTTGCATGGCAACACCACATTGACTCGCGTCACCTGATACTTGCAAATTTATTAAGCCTCTATCTGATTTCAATTGGGCATCAAAGGGTAAGTAAAGACGCTGCTGTTTGTCATAAGTTAATGGGTATTGATGTTTCTCAGTGGTGATATTCCCTGAGATAATTTTACAATTTTCTTTCCTTGGGACACTAAATACAACTTCAACTAGCTGGTAGTTATTTTTGTTAACTTGCTTGAGCCGTTCGTAAAACCCTGCATAAGGAATTGATACTGAATCTGCTAAAACTGCTAAAACTGCTGGTGATAATAAAAATAGCGCTAAACAAGAAGCTAATTTTCTTATTTTTTTCATTTATAGTCCTGCTAAATAAGCTTTGTTATGACGAAGCATTTCTAATAGCTCGTCTATATAGGCATCTTTTCTTTCTGAGTAGTGTAATAATCCGTAAACGAGATCTTCCGCTGCTGGCTCTTTTCCTTGGCTTCGAAGATCCGCTCGAATAGAACGTAATAATCGATATGCTGAATTAGTGTTTAAATTCAGCATGTATGCAGCAATGGAGTCCTCAGGCGTTTCAAATGAGGCAACCTCATGATTCATCCCTGCTTTTCTAGATAAAGGAACTAATCCACAGCCTTTTGAAAAGCACCACTGGCCAAAATAATTATTACCTTCTTTGGCGAAACGAGAACTTCCCCAACCGGTTTCATTGGCGGCTTGTATAAGTACCATTCTTGCAGGTACTGTATCAACTCGCTCTAATAAAGGAGTTAATGTAACGAGATCAAACTTTTTAACTGTATATTTATATTTTTGAGTTAATTTTTCTAAATTAAAAATCTCTGCGTTAGTTAATGGCTGCTCGTTAGCAAGGTTTGCTAAAACCACCTTCAGAAAATTTCGTTCTTTTTCTATCAGCGCATTTTGATGGTTAACCGCTGGAGACATATAATCGAAAAAGGTAGACTTTTTGGTAGGTATATCTGCGATTGCTGTAAAGTCAGGTACAGTGTCTTCATCGACTTGATTTTGTTCGATCTCAGGTGTTTCAACCAGAATGTTCTCAATTGTAGGAACTAACCACACTCTGATTAGCATTATGCTGATGATTACAAACCCTAAACCAAGGGTAAACTTTCCAATTCTACCGGTTCTCAAAAAAAATCCTTAAAAAATAATTTGGTTAATTATACCGAGAAACAAGATTAATAGCAGCGAAGTATTTATGCTAATATTAATGATGATTCTATTTTTGCATCTTGTGATAGCTTAAATAAATCAATCAGTACAATAGCTTAAAAAATCATCATTACTGTATGAAAGGAATCAATATGATGAAACATGAATTAAATAGTGTCGATAGTATCGTGGCTATTGGAGGAGGACATGGCTTAGGTCGAGTGTTATCTTCACTCTCTTTCCTTGGTCCTAAGTTAACAGGTATTGTAACGACTACCGATAATGGTGGTTCAACCGGGCGGATCCGACAAGATGAAACAACCATTGCATGGGGCGATTTAAGAAACTGCCTTTCGCAACTTGCACATAGGCCAGCCATTGGCACAATGCTGTTTGATCATCGATTTAATGGAGATAATGAGTTAAACGGTCATAATCTCGGGAATATTATTTTATATGCACTAGAGCAGCTATGTGTTCGTCCTCTTGAAGCAATCAAACTAATTAGAACCATTTTAAAAATTGAAACTCGTGTCATTCCTATGTCTGAATCACCAACTCACCTAAGTGCGCTTAATGCGCAAGGTGAAACCGTTTTTGGTGAAATGAATGTTGACGATATGAAAGAGATACCAAGTAAACTGACTTTAGCTCCTAACGTTGCTGCAACTTGTGAAGCACTACAAGCAATCAATAAAGCTGACATTATCATCATTGCTCCAGGCAGTTTTTTAACTAGTGTAATGCCACCCTTACTTATCCCAAGTATTGCTAATGCGATTAAAGACTCACCTGCAAAAGTGATTCTAATCGACAATTTAACGTCAGAGCCTTCGTGTGCATCGTCTTTAACATTGGATGACAAAATAGAATGGATCAATCAATCAGTATCGACAAATAGAATTAATAAAATTATTAGAAACTCTGATGCTATTGATATTGGTGAATTAGTAAGTTATTTCCCTTTAGTCAGTGACCATCATTTAGGTTTGCATCACAAAGAAGCATTAGCAGAAGCGATAGCAACGGTCGTTAGCCAGAAAGCTTAATGTAATGTTTAAAGTTATAGAAAAGCCCTTAAACAATGTCTAAGGGCTTTTACATATTTAGCTAATAATTTAAGACTGTTTTGCTCAACTAATTTAACTTACAAGAAAAACAATCTCTAAACTAAAAATAGGTTAATGTACTTATAAAACCTGAGCTATTGCTTTACAAATTACAGGAATATTTTGTTTAGTCATACCCGCAACACTGATGCGTCCAGAACCAACAATATATACTCCAAATTCGTCTTTTAAACGATTAACTTGTTCTTTGCTTAAACCTGAAAAGCTAAACATACCATTTTGACGAGAGATAAAGCTAAAGTCTTGTTTCACACCTTCGCTTTTTAACGTTTCTACAAATAGAACTCGCATTTCTGCAATACGTTGGCGCATTTCAGCCAACTCTACTTCCCACTCTTGGCGTAAAGTCTCATCAGAAAGTATGGTACTTACAATTAAACCACCGTGCGCCGGGGGATTAGAATAAGTAGCACGAATTGTTTTTTTAATCTGACTAAAACTTTTTTGTGCTGTTTCTTCATTTGCAGCAACGACAGTAATAGCACCAATACGTTCGTTATATAAACCAAAGTTTTTAGAGAAAGAGTTAGCGACTAATAGTTCTGGCACTTTAGCAGCAACAATCCGTAAGCCTTGCGCATCTTCTTCGATACCAGCGCCAAAGCCCTGGTAGGCAAAATCAAATAAAGGGACTAATTCTTTGTCAACACACAATTGACCTACTGTCTCCCATTGAGATGAACTTAAATCAATCCCAGTAGGGTTATGACAGCAACCATGAAGCAAAATAAGATCACCAGGTTGAGCAGCTTGCAAATCAGTTATCATTGCATCGAAATCCATATCGTGGGTTTTTGCTTTGTAATAACCGTACTCTTTTATTGTTAAACCAGCTGTTTGGAAAATATTTTGATGGTTTGCCCAGGTAGGATTACTGACCCATAATGTTTTTGAATCAGTGTTACGAACTAAAAATTCAGCGGCTACACGTAATGAACCCGTTCCGCCTGGTGCTTGAGCTGTGTATGCTCGTTTAGCCTTAATAATGTCATTTTTAGCACCAAATAATAATGTTTGAACTGCTGTGTTGTATAGCTCTACACCTTCAATGCCAAGATAGTTTTTTGTTTTCTCAGCGTCTAATAAAATGGCTTCAGCTTTTTTAACTGTTTTAAGTACCGGGGTTTGTCCGGCTTCATCTTTATAAATACCAACACCAAGATTAACTTTATCGGCACGTGGATCTTTTTTAAATGCGTCTGTTAAACCTAAAATGGGATCTGCTGGAGCTTGAGGGATTTGAGAAAATATCATTACTTCTTTCCTACTTATAAAGTGAACCACAATTTTTAGTATTTATACCATTGTATTGGCATTGGAAATAGTGACATTTAATCAACTAATCAGAAATTGTTCACACTTTAAGGATTTATCATTTTTTATCAGTATAAAATAAATAAAATACAATAAAGATTCTGTTCTCTTAGAAAACTTCAGTAGATATCTCATATTAAATAGACATTCATGCGAGACTTGGTGAGTTTTTCAATTTCGCTAGCGTACGTGTTTTAAGATGCGGGTAGAATCGTTTTTTTGCTGAGTATAATGAGTTTTTATATTGATGTTTACTCACACTGTATTTAATTTAATGCTACCCTTCTGATCCTGCATTCACTAACTTCGCAACAATCTTCAACCTATCAAGTTTCCCCCTTTTAACTCGTATGATTAACAAATATCCGCATATGCATTTGTTACTTTAAACCTAGAAGGATTTGAATCTCCAAAAGCTAGAATTACACGTGCGCCTTAATACTAAGTCGTATGCAATGATGGCATCTGAGGTCAACTTGAATTAGCACGCCCTATTTTAAAAGGACGAGAGGATTTATCTTTCGCCAAACCACGATTTACAGGCACAAAAAAAACCGACTAATGTCGAGGCTTTTTGCACCATACTTACGTATGTAAATAATGGTACCCGAGGCCAAACTTGAACTGGTACGCCCTATCTTATAACGACGAGGGATTTATCTTTCGCCAAAGCACGATTTACAGGCACAAAAAAGCCCCGACTAATGTCGAGGCTTTTTGCACCATACTTACGTATGTAAATGATGGTACCCGAGGCCAGACTTGAACTGGCACGCCTATTAAGCGAGGGATTTTAAATCCCTTGTGTCTACCGATTCCACCACTCGGGCAAAAGTGTTGTTTTAACTGTATCTAAATCAATACAATTAAACAAAATTTGTGGAGGCGCGACCCGGAGTCGAACCGAGGTCGACGGATTTGCAATCCGCAGCATAGCCATTCTGCCATCGCGCCGAAACTTGTTATTGAATTGGAGCGACATATCAGGTTCGAACTGATGACCTATACCTTGGCAAGGTATCGCTCTACCAACTGAGCTAATGTCGCCTTTCAATGCAAGTAATCAATAAGGAGTTAATCTCCGTTGTTGATTTCGAAATGGATTTTACCGTTTTACGCATGACTGTCAATGCAGATTTTTTAAATAATAGCAGTTTTGAATTTGTTTGATGTTTAAATCTACGTATTGAGTGAATAATTAACAATACGAATAAAACTCAAACAATAAAAAAGCACTTCAATTGAAGTGCTTTTTTCAAAGTGTCTTTTAGATAATTAAAGACAGATTAAAAATCTTAAGCTTCTGGTAAAGATAACGTCGTTAATCCAAGCATTTTTTGCATAACACCAACAACCTGGCAGCTATAACCAAATTCGTTGTCATACCAAACATATAATATCGCACGTTTGCCATCAGCAATTGTCGCTTGTGAATCAACAACACCTGCATAGCGAGAACCGACTAAATCACTCGAAACAATTTCAGTTGAGTCGGTGTAATCTACTTGGTTTTTAAGATCTGAAGTTAACGCAATATCCTTAAGATATTCATTTAATTCTTCGCGATTAGTCTCACCATTTAAATTAACACTGATAATTGCCATTGAGACATTTGGTGTAGGAACGCGAATAGCGTTGCCTGTTAATTTACCTTCCATAACGGGTAATGCTTTTGCAACAGCTTTTGCTGCACCCGTTTCAGTAATAACCATGTTTAATGGTGCACTGCGGCCTCGACGGTCAGCACTATGGTAATTATCAATTAGGTTTTGGTCATTGGTATAAGAGTGAATCGTTTCTACGTGACCGTTTTCAATACCATACTTATCGTTAACAGCTTTCAATACTGGTGTAATAGCATTAGTAGTACAGCTTGCTGCTGAAACAATCATGTCTTCAGGTAAAATATCGTTTTCGTTAACACCGTAAACAATATTTTTAATCGCGCCTTTAGCAGGTGCAGTTAACAATACTTTGCTTGCGCCCTTGCTCTTAAGGTGAAGACCTAAACCAGCTTCGTCTTTCCAAATACCTGTATTATCAACTACTAGCGCATTATTAATGCCATATTGTGTGTAGTCGACTTGATCAGGTGAATTGGCATAGATGATTTGAATGTACGTACCATTGGCAATGATAGCATTGTTCTCTTCATCAACTTCAACAGAACCGTTGAACGGCCCATGAACTGAATCACGACGTAATAAGCTCGCGCGCTTTTCTAAATCGCCTTTTTTACCACCACGTAAAACAATGGCTCGTAAACAAAGTTTATTACTCTTACCTGTTTTTTCGATCATTAATCGTGCTAATAAACGACCGATACGTCCAAAGCCATATAAAACTACGTCTTTTGATTCAACATCATCGCCAAAATTAAGACCTGCTTCCAGCTCACGAGTCATGTAAGCTTGAATTTGAGAAGCGTCTTTATTATCACGCCAGTAATTAATCGCTAGTTTACCGATATCAACTTTACAGTGTTTTACTGACAACTTACTTAATGCTTCAACAAACGGAAAGCTTTCACGTAGACGTAATTTTTCACCAATATGGCGACGAACAAGTCGATGCGCTTTAATAATTTCAATTGTAGATGCGTTTAGTAGAGGTTTACCATACACTAAGACTTCAACGCCTTGATTGCGGTATAGTTTTCCTAATAAAGGCTGCATTGCTTCAGCCATTTCGAAACGTTCTTGCCAACTTTGTAGGTGTTTATCAGCGCTCATTAAAAAGATCCTTTATCTCATATTTCAGCTTTTTGTCGCAGAAAGAATTGAGTAACGAAAAGAAAAGACCAATAATCATTATTTGGTAGGGTTAACCCCTTTTGGTCGGCGACATTGTAATGAAATTTATGCGTTTTCGCCAGTAAGAAATTTTTAGTAAACCTGTAATTTTATTAGATAATTTCCTGTTTTGGAGCTAGTTTTGAACAAAAGTTTAGTAATAATTACATCATTTTCAATTTTTGCTGCTTTATTCGGCTTATTTGGTTGTGATGTTGGCCGAAATAGTGGCAGCATTTGTAAAAAAAATCCTGAACTTTGTGCCGATTTACACAAGGATAGTTGGTGTTTAGTAGAAAAAGGAGACTTAATCCGTAGTCGTTATCAATTAAAGATCACTGAAAATCCGTCGGGTAAGCAACTATATGATCAATTAATTAAACTTGAATCTTATAGCAACTGCATTGAACTCGCAGCCGGCGTTAAACATATAATAAACACACATCGAACAGAAGACAGAGAACGTGCTTATGCTGTTAGCACTCAAAACTTAGCCCAATTACAAGAGTACACCAAAGACAATCCCGATATTTACCTTGCATATTATCGTTGGACTAAATTTAATGACTTCCCCTCTCGCGATATTGTTATTAAAGCCGAACAAGCCGGTGAGCTCACTGAAACCTTTATGCTCGCTCAAGTTGCCTCTCACTATATAAAAACAGATATCGCCAGAGCCAAATTACTTTATTTGCATTTACTCTCCCATGTTAAGGCGAGCAATATTGATTCAGATTGGCTCCTCGCTCTCGCAACCATATATAGAAGAGAACAAAATGTACAAAACGAGTATTTGTTAACTAAGGCTAATACTTTAATAAGTGATAACACTGCCTCAGAAGAAAAATTATTAGCGTTAATAGCAAACAATTCAGACTTAGCGGTGCAACTCGATGCAGAAGCGAAAGAACTAGTAAAGGACATCAAGCAAGGAAAGTTTGCAAGCAGTAAGATAAAACATCGTTTTGAATAACCAAATGTAAAATTATTAGCTACACTAAAACACAAATCATTTACAGCACTCGCTGTATTGGACTTTCATAAAAAAGCTCAAAACCGCTTTTATTTTGAATTCTGTAAATAAAATACAGACATATTCACGATAAATGTCGCTTTTTGGGCTTTTTTACTTGACGAAATGCTCTAATTTGGTAATTTTACTACCATACGATTTACGTAACAGATTTATAATCACTTGAGGGATATGCGATGACTATCCGTGTTGCAATTAACGGCTATGGCCGTATCGGTAGAAATGTTTTACGTGCGCTTTATGAAAGCGAAAAGGATTATCCAATCGAAATCGTTGCTTTAAACGATTTGGGTGATGCTTCAATTAATGCTCACCTTACTAAATACGACTCAGTTCATGGCCGTTTCAATGCTAAAGTTGATCACGATGACGAAGCTATTTATGTCAACGGCGACAAAATCTTAACTTTCCAAGAACGTGACCCTTCTAAATTACCATGGGCAGAATTAAACGTTGATGTTGTTTATGAATGTACAGGTATTTTCACATCTAAAGACGCTGTTAAACCTCATTTAGATGCGGGTGCTAAAAAGGTCATCATTTCTGCACCAGGTAAACAAGTGGACGCTACCGTTGTTTATGGTGTTAATAATGAAGTATTAACTTCAGATATGACAGTTATCTCAAACGCTTCTTGTACAACCAACTGTCTAGCACCTTTTGCTAAGCCATTAAACGATTCTATCGGTATTGAGTCTGGTTTAATGACTACTATTCATGCATACACAAACGATCAACGTTTATCAGATGTTTATCACACTGACTTACGTCGTGCTCGTGCCGCTGCAATGTCGATGATCCCAACTCAAACTGGTGCGGCAGCCGCTGTTGGACTTGTTGTTCCTGAACTACAAGGTAAATTTGACGGTTTAGCCGTTCGTGTACCTACAGTAAACGTGTCATTAGTTGACCTAACGTTTGTTGCAGGTAGAGATACTAGCGTGGAAGAGATTAACGAGATCATCACTAAAGCTGCTCAAGTTGCACCATTGAGTGAAGTGCTTGCTGTCAATGAAGAACCATTAGTCTCTATTGACTTCAATCACAACCCTTACTCATCTAACTTCGATGCAACACAAACTCGTGTTAATGGTCGTTTAGTTAAAGTAATGGCTTGGTACGATAACGAATGGGGTTTCAGTAACCGCATGCTAGATAATACTGTCGCATTAATGAATGCTAAGTAATTGTCTAGTCCTAAAAT